>NZ_JBVJJA010000044.1:0-53960 GCF_055586005.1 Micromonospora sp. NPDC051924 | reverse complement strand
AACCGGCCCCACAGTTTCCCCGCCGGCCCCCCCCCCCCCCCAACGACACCCCCCCCCCCCCCCCCCCCCCCCCCCCCCCCCCTGCCCCCCCCCCCCCCCCGGCTCAGCGGATCAGCGAGACGGAGACCCGGTCGAGGTACGCGATCCCGACGGTGAACGCCGCCAGCGCCACCAGCACGCCGAGCGCGATCGCCGGACCGGGCGACACCCCGCCCAACCCGGCGAGAAGCGTGGCGCCGAGCCCGATCAGCAGGGCGGTGACCACGCCGACCAGCGCGGCGGCGGTCAGCAGCAGGTGCCAGCGGCCGGGCCGGGCGCCCACCGCCGCCCAGGCCGCCCGCGCACCGCCCCCGGTGGTCATCGCGTCGGCAAAGAAGTCCTGGTCACCGGCGAACCGCCGGTGGTAGTAGGCGCGGATCCGCTGGATCCGCTGCAGGTCCAGCGAGTTCTCCACCATGTTCTGCGCCAGGCGGGCGAAGGTGAGCAGCCCGGTGACGATCAGGGTCGGCAGCACCGTGCCCAGGTACGGCCGCAGCAGGTGCCCGGTGCCGGAGACGAAGCCCAGCCCGATCAACGCGGCGGAGAGCAGCGACAGAAAGAGCGTGGCCCGCCCCACCGACTCGGCGATGGTGGCTCCGCGCGAGGTCTGGAGCACGAAGTGCTCAGTGGTGAGGGCGGTGAGCAGGGCCTGCTCCCGCGCGTCCTCGTCCATCCCGCGCCCCCTCCGGTCACCGTCACGATAGGGAGCCGGGCGGCGCGGGCGGGCCGGAAACAGGCCTCCATCGCCCGGTCGATCGACTCCAGCTGTCCGATCCCGCGCTGTCCCGGGCCGCCGGACACCGGCAGTACGCCGACCTGGAGTGGATCTTCGCGACCCGGTGCCGGACGCCGGTCGGCGACGGCCGAGAATGGGCCGGGGGCAGTGCGTGGCGGACGCCTGGCGACGGGGGGTGGGACGTGTCGGAGGCGGTGGAGCGGCGGCCGGTGGCCGGGACCGGTCACGAGTTGGCCGCCGACTGCTCGCGCTGCTTTGGGATCTGCTGCGTCGCGCCGGCGTTCGCCGCCTCCGCCGACTTCGCGATCGACAAGCCCGCGGGGCGGCCCTGCCCGAACCTGCGCACCGACTCGCGCTGCGGCATCCACCAGGACCTGCGGGTCCGCGGCTTCCCCGGCTGCACGGTCTTCGACTGCTTCGGCGCGGGCCAGCACCTGTCGCAGGACACCTTCGACGGGCGGGACTGGCGGGAGGACGCGACCACCGCGCAGCGGATGTTCGACACCTTCGCCGTGCTGCGGCCGCTGCACGAGCTGCTCTGGTATCTGACCGAGGCGCTCGCGCTGACCCCGGCCGGCCCGCTCCGGGACGACCTGGCCGCGGCCCTGGCCGAGACCGCGCGGCTCACCGACGGCACCCCGGACGAACTGCTCGCCGTCGACGTCGACGCGCACCGGGGTCGGGTCAACCCGCTGCTCTCCAGGGCCGGCGAGCAGGCCCGGGCCGGCCGGGCGGGCGTGGACCGGCGCGGAGCGGTGCTGATCGGGGTCGACCTGCGTACGGCCGGCCTGGCCGGGGCGAACCTGCGCGGCGCCTGCCTGATCGGCGCGGACCTGCGGGGCGTGGACCTGGGCGCGGCCGACCTGACCGGTGCGGACCTGCGCGGGGCGGACCTGCGCGGGGCCGACCTCGGCCGCTGCCTGTTCGTGCACCAGTCCCAGCTCGACGCGGCCCGCGGCGACCAACGGACCGTCCTGCCGCCCCGGCTGCGCCGCCCGACCCACTGGTCCCTCGCGGTCACCCCGGCCCGCTCCCCCGCCGTCCCGTCGCCGGGCGGCAGGCCGCACCACGCCCGGCCGACGCGCCGCCGCCGCTGACCCCACGCCGCTGTCCCGTCCCGCCGGGTGCTCCACTCCCCTCGAGGCGTCCCCCGGGGCATCGCGCGTCAATGATCGACTCCGGTTGCGGCAAGGCGCCGCGTCCGGGCGCGCCGAGAGCCCGACCTGCCGCAACCCGCCCGGGCCGGGCGCGGGCGACGTTTCGGGGCGGCGGGTCCGGGTAGGCGGCGACACCGCGCGGTGGCACGGACGGGAGGCGGACGGGTGGGATATCGGGCACGACAGAGCGAGCAGCCGCTGGATCCGGAGCACGCCGAGGACGAGGCCGGCCAGGCCCGGCTGGTGCAGGTCGAGGCCGGCACCGACGTGCCGGCGCCGGAGCCGGGCGCGCCGAAACCGGACGAGGTGACCGAGGACGACGGGTCGGGGCTGGCCGGCGGCGCGTCGGGCAGCAGCTCCGGCGGTTCGAGCATGCCGACGCACCCGGACGCCCCCCGCTGAGCGGGGCGTTTGCCCCCGGCGCAGCTGGGCAGGAGGGCCACATGACGAGTGAAGAATCCTTCGGCCGCGCGGCCACCGACGAGCCCGACGGCGCGACCGCGTACGAGGCGTCGCTGCGGCCGCCGGGCGAGTCGCTGCACACCACGGACGACACCGGCGACGACTTCGCCGACCTGCCGGCGGAGGACCGACGTTCGGCCCGCGACATCAGCCGCGCCGGATACGACGTCGACGCGGTCTCCGGCACCACGGACCCGCCGAACGAGCCGGAGGAGATCGAGGAGGGTCGGCCGGAGCGCTAGGCCCCTCCGGCCGGCACGCGCGCCGTCAGCCGGCGGTGGTGACGGCGGCACGCGCCTCCGTCATGCCCCGATTGGCCAGCGCGTCGGCCCGCTCGTTCTCCGGGTGACCGTTGTGGCCCTTCACCCAGAGCCAGGTCACCTCGTGCCGGGCGCAGGCGGCCTCGAGCTGCTGCCACAGGTCGGCGTTCTTGACCGGCTGCTTCGCCGCGGTCACCCAGCCGTTGCGCTTCCAGCCCGCGAGCCAGCCGGTGATGCCGTTGCGGACGTACGTGCTGTCGGTGTGCAGGCGCACGGTGACCGGCCGGGTGAGGCTCTCCAGCGCGCGGATCGCGGCGGTCAACTCCATCCGGTTGTTGGTGGTCGGGGTCGCCTCGCCGCCGCACAGCTCCCGCTCGTGCCCGCCCCAGCGCAGCACCGCGCCCCAGCCGCCGGGACCGGGGTTGCCGCTGCACGCCCCGTCGGTCCAGATCTCCACGACCCTGCCGCTCGCCGCCTCCACCATGCCGGCAACTTACCCGGTACGCCCGGCCGCGGCCCCGTCCCACCCCGCCGGCCGCACCCTCCGGCAGCGGCAGCCAGCCGATCCCCCGATATCCTGCCGGCATGATCAACTCGTATGCGGGCCTGGACGACGCAGGGGTCGCGGTGGCCGCGGCACGTGCCGGCGCGGACGTGGTGCGCGACATGTACGGCCAGCGACTCACCCGCATCGACAAGGGCGCCGGGGACTTCGCCACCGCCGCCGACGTGGCGGCGGAGCAGGCGATCCTCGATGTCATCCGGGCCGCCCGGCCCGACGACGCGGTGCTCGGCGAGGAAGGCGGGCAGCAGGGCGCCGCCGACGCCGGACGCCGGTGGTTGGTCGATCCCCTCTGCGGCACCCTGAACTACGCCGTCGGCAACATGCTGGTGGCCGTCAACGTGGCGCTGCGCGGAGGCGCGGCGGCGGTGGCGGACCCGTTCAGCGGCGAGGTCTTCTTCACCGACGGCGGGACCGCCTGGGTACGGCGCGACGGGACCGACGCCCGGCTGACGCCCACGCCCGACACCCGGCTGGTGGACGTCAACCTGGATCCGCCGTTTCCCGGCGCGCCCGGATTCCGGGCCGTGGACCTGCTGGCCCACCCCGGATTCGTCGCGCGGTTCCGGCCGCGGGTGGTGTCGACGACGCTGGCGCTGGCGTGGGTGGCGGCCGGCAAGCGCGCCGCGTACATCACCGATGGCGGCGACCTGTCCGGCAGCGTGCACTTCGCCGCCGGCATCGCCCTGTGCCGGGCCGCCGGCTGCGCGGTCACCGGGATCGACGGCGGCCCGATCGGGCCGACCGGCCGCGGGCTCGTGGTGGCCGCCGACGCCGAGACGCACGCACTGCTGATGGAGCTGATCCGAAGCCGGAGCTAGCGCGGTGACCGCGCCCGCGGTCTGGTCGGGCGGCGCCCCACCTCGCCCCAGGCGTCAAGGAACTACGCGCCCGGCTGCTCGCCGAGGCGAATTCGCGCGACATCCGGGTGCCGGACCGGCAGAGTGGCTGATCATGGACGAACGCTGGGACGGCCTGCGGGCCGAGGTGCGCGCCACGATCGACGACCTCGTCGCCTCCGGCCGGGAGACCGGCGTGCAGGTGGCCGCCTACCTGGACGGCGTGCCGATCGTCGAGGAGCAGGCAGGCCTGGCCGATCGCACCACCAGCCGGTCGCTCACCGCCGACACCCCGGTCCACGCGGTCTCCACGGGCAAGGGGCTGACCAGCACGGTGGTGCACGTGCTCGCCGAGCAGGGACGGCTCGACCCGGACCTGCGCATCGCCGAGGTGTGGCCGGAGTTCGCCCGGCACGGCAAGGACGGCATCACCCTGCGGCACGCGCTCACCCACACCGCCGGGCTGCCGGCTCTGCCCGCCGACATCACCCCGGAGGACTTCACCCACTGGGACCGGATGTGCGTGCTGCTCGCCGACGCCGAGCCGCTCTGGGCGCCCGGCGAGCGGTTGGCGTACCACGCGTGGACGTTCGGCTGGCTCGTCGGGGAGGTGGTCCGGCGGGTCACCGGCCGGCCGGTCTCGCAGGTCCTCGCAGAGGAGGTGGCGGGACCGCTCGGGGTGGCCGGGGAGCTGTTCCTCGGCGTGCCGGAGGCGAGCCTGCCCCGGCTGGCCCGGCTGGAGGACGCCGGCCTGGCCGCGCTGATGACCTGGGCCGGTGCGAACCTGCCGAACTTCGACGCGGTGGCCCCGCCCGCCGTGCGTCCCGACACGACCATCGGCAGCCACCCGGACGTGCTGCGGGCCGACGTCCGTGACGCGGTGGTCGCGGGACGAGCCTGAACGCACGGTCCCTACTGGAGTGGAGGCACGCCGCCTCCCCCGGGACGCGGGTGGCCGGATCGGCGCTCTCGGCATCCTTGTCGACCACCGGGACGGGCCGGCCGACCGGACGAGAGGTGCGGTCGCACCGATCGGGTGCCGTCCCGCGCCGAG
The DNA here is from genome assembly GCF_055586005.1 of Micromonospora sp. NPDC051924. Classification (NCBI taxonomy): domain Bacteria; kingdom Bacillati; phylum Actinomycetota; class Actinomycetes; order Micromonosporales; family Micromonosporaceae; genus Micromonospora; species Micromonospora sp. NPDC051924. The sequence goes on along the minus strand of NZ_JBVJJA010000044.1, from coordinate 48,851 downwards.
CAGCCGTGTCCGCAATGGTCTGCTCGGATACCGAATCCGGCGGCGAACCGGCCGCCGCCGCACACCGTTCGGCGAGAAATGCCTCCTGAGCCGGAGGACGGGTACCGCGATATTCGTACGGACCGGCTCGTCCGAACGGCCACGCCTGGCTCCGCTGAATCAATTCACCGGCCGTTGCTGTCCGTGAACCCAAATGGCGGCACTGCGGTCGCCCCGCTCCGGCCGAAGCACTGCCTTGCGGCGTTACCCGCAAAGGTTTTCAGCCTGCTTTCAGGTTGACTCCGGGCCACCGGCGGCGGCCGGCCGCACGCCGGCTGAGAGATCACTCAGCGCAACGACGGTGTCGCAGGGGTCGCGCGAGGCGCAGGTGGGCGGGGTGTCGGAACGGCCAGGGTTACGGCACAGCCCTGTCGGTTTCTTGACTGTTCAACTGTTAGACACCTCGCGTTCGCTGTTCGTAAGGTCTGACACACCGCGGCCACCCGCCATTTCCGTCGCGTCCAGACCGACCCGGTCCGGCGCATTTAATTCCGTTCGACTGGCTTCCGTCGCCGTTTCTGAGTTGACCATTCGGCGGCTCGTCACTGTCCGGAACCGCCACTGCTGGAGGGTCGAATGACCGAAGTCGCAAAGGCACCGTCGACTGCCGGGGACGAGGAGGGCGTCGACAATCCGGACGGCGATCTCCAATCGCGCCGGAACGGCTGCGGCCCGCACCTGGCACCCCACTACCTGCGCCGGCCCGGATCGGATCAGCCGCCTCGGTTGAGCGTCGTCGTGCCGACCCGCAACGAGGCGGAGAACGTTCCCACGCTGCTGTCCCGGCTGGCGCCGGCACTCACCGCGCTTCGCGCCGAGATCATCGTGGTGGACGACAGCGACGACGACACGGTGGACGTCCTGACTCGACACGCGGTCGACGCCCCGGTCGCCGTACGCCTGCTGCACCGGCCGCCGAACGCCCGCGCCGGCGGCCTGGGCAGCGCCGTGATGCTCGGCGCGCGGCACGCCCGCGGCCAGTGGGTCCTGGTGATGGACGCGGACCTGCAGCACCCGCCGGAATCGGCCGGCCGACTGGCGGCCGTCGCGATGCGGCACGACGTCGACGTGGTGATCGGCACCCGATACGCCGGGGAGGGCTCCAGCGAGGGGCTGGGCGGCACCGCCCGTACGGCCACCTCGTCGTGGGCGACCCGGCTGGCGAAGAGCCTGTTCCCGCGCCGGCTGACCACCATCACCGACCCGATGAGCGGGCTGTTCGCCTTCCGCCGGGCCGCCGTCGACCTGGATCGGATGAACCCCATCGGTTTCAAGGTGCTGCTGGAGCTGCTCGTCCGCCACCCCGGCGCCCGGGTCGCCGAGGTTGCCTACGAGATGGCGCACCGGCACGCCGGGCGCTCCAAGGCGTCGGTACGGGAGGGACTGACCTTCCTGCGACACCTGTGGCGGCTGCGCAGTCAGCGGCTGGTCGGCCAGATGCGCGAGCGTCCCACCGGGACCCGCGACCGGCTGCGTGAGCTGCTCAGAATGGTCGCCTTCGGGCTGGTCGGGTTGTCCGGGATGGTGGTGAACACGGCCGCCCTGTGGGTCTTCTACGAGCCGGCCGGCCTGCACCACCTGCTGGGCGCCGCGCTGGCGACCCAGCTGTCGACCGCGTGGAACTTCGCTCTCGTGGACCTGCTCGTCTACCGGCGCAACCGGCAGGGCCCGTGGGCCGCACGTGCAGGCCGCTTCCTCCTGCTGAACAACGTGCTGCTCCTGTTGCGCCTACCGGCGCTCCAGGCCCTCATCTGGGCCGGCATCGGCATCCTGACGGCGAACGTCCTGACGCTGGTCGCACTCTTCCTCGTCCGGTTCCTGATCAGTGACCGGGTCATCTACTCCGCCGAACGCACCGGCCGGCGCGACCCGGTTCGCATGCTGGTCAACCTGCGCGCACCCGAAACCGCCGCCACCCCCTCCCGCAAGCGGTACCAGTACCTCGAGTACCGGTACGACGTGGCCGGCGTGGTCACCATCGGTTCCCAGATCATGCTGCCCGAGCTGGAGTTCTTCCGGGCCCAGTGGGTCGCGGACTCGGACGTCGACATCGCCGTGCGGGTCAGCGACGTGGGCAGCCGCGGACCTCGACGGCGGGCCGCCATGACGGAGTACGCCAACGAGTCGGTGCTGCGGTACGAGGAGCACCTGGGCCGGCTCGGCGCGAACTTCCGGGTCCAGCTCGGCTCGCCGATCGACATCCAGGTCGGGCCGCTGCTCGCGCGGTCGCCCCACGTCGTCTACACCAACATCATCGAGGCGCTGCTGCGGTTCGTGCTCGTCTCCCGGGGACACATGCTGCTGCACTCGGCGTGCGTCAACCTCGACGGCGTCGGGGTGATGCTCTCCGCCCTCACCGACACGGGCAAGACCGCCACCGTACTGCGCCTGCTGCGCGACCACGGCGGGCACTTCCTCTCCGACGACATGACCCTGATCAACCCGGACGGCGTCGCGATGTGCTTCCCGAAGCCGCTGACCATCAGCGCCCATACGCTGCGCGCCGTGCAGGCCCAGGATCTGACCCCGGCCGAATGGCGCCGGCTGCAGTTCCAGAGCCGGCTGCACTCCAAGGGCGGCCGCTCGCTGGCGCTCACCCTGAGCCGGTTCAACGTGCCGATCATGGGGATCAACGCCATCACCCAGCGGCTCATCCCGCCGCCCAAGTACAGCGTCGACCGGCTGGTTCCCTGCCGCATCGGCACCAGCACCCGGGTCGAGGAGCTGTTCATCATCGAGCGCGGCACGCCGCGGATCAGCGACCTCGGAAAGGACGAGACGCTGGAGCGGATGATCCAGAACACCGATGACGCGTACGGCTTCCCGCCCTTCCGCTACCTGGCGCCGGCGATCGCCATCGACGGCCAGGGGTACGCGCAGCTGCGCCAGCGGGAGCGGGAGATCCTCACCGGGTTCCTGTCCCACGTCCGCAGCCGCGTACTGGCCTCAGACCGGTTCGGCTGGGCCGACGAGATCCCGCGCCTGTTGCAGGACGAACGGGGCGACCTGTCGACCCCGGAGCAGGTGGTCCTCCCGGCCTGGCCGCGGTGGAGTGGGGCGTTGGCCCCGAGCGGAGCCCGTGCGTGAGTGTGACCCGATCCCCGATCGAGGAGATGGAGCACGACCGTCGAGCCGCGACGGTCGTGCTCCACCCCGTCGGTTCGTCGCCCGAGGCGGCCTCGGGCACCCGACAGGCCGGCCGGGAACGCGGGTGGCGCCGGTGGGCGGCACCCGCCGTCCTCGTCGGCATCGCGGCGCTGGCGTTGCTCCTGCGGGTATGGCGGTTGGACGCGCTCGGTTTCAACAGCGACGAGGCCGTCTACGCCGGACAGGCCGCCTCGCTCGCCGGGAATCCCAACTACACGCCGTTCTTCCCGGTGTTCCGCGCCCATCCGATGCTCTTCCAGACCCTCCTGTCGCCGTTCTTCCGTACCGGCGAGGTGGACGTGGCCGGGCGGGTGGTCGTCGCGGTGCTGGGCGTGGCGACGGTGCTCGCCGTTCACCTGCTGGGCGCCCGGCTGTACGGCCGGCGGGTGGGGCTGGTCGCGGCGCTGCTCGTCGCGGTCATGCCGTACCACGTGATCGTCACCCGTCAGGTGCTCCTCGACGGGCCGATGGTCCTGTTCGCGACGCTCACGCTGTACTGCCTGGTGCGGTTCGTCCAGGGCCAGCAGGTGCTCTGGTACGTCGCGACCGGCGCCATGCTGGGCGTGACGATGCTGACGAAGGAGACGAGCGTCGTCCTGGCCGGAGGCGTCTACGCCTTCCTGGCGTTGACACCGATGGTGCGCCGACCGGTACGGATGTCGCTGCTCGCCATGGCCGCGATGCTGGCGGTCTTCCTGACCCACCCGGTCTCGCAGGCGTTGGCCGGGCGCAGCCGGACCGGCAAGAGCTATCTGGTGTGGCAGCTGTTCCGGCGGCCCAACCACTCGATGGGGTTCTACGCCGAGACGGTGCCGGCGGCGATGGGGCTGCTCGTGGTGGCGGCGGCCGTCGGCGGCCTGTGGTGGCTGCGCAGGCACCGCTCCTGGCGGGAGACGCTGCTGCTGTCGTGGATCGCCGCACCGGTGGTGTTCTTCCAACTGTGGCCGGTCAAGGGGTTCCAGTACCTGCTGCCCGCCGCGGCGCCCGTCGCGGTGCTCGCCGCGCGGGCGCTGACCGGCATGCCGGTGCCGGACCGCGTTCGCCGCCTGCTCCGCCGGGTCGACCGGTCGGGGGACGCCGGGGCGGCCCGTGCCGTGCGTACCGTGCGGGCCGCGCTGATCGCGGTGGTCACCCTCAGCCTGCTCGTCCCCAGCTGGAACGCGGTCAACCGGTCCGACAACTCGACCTTCCTCGCCGGCTCCGGCGGCGTGCCGGGCGGCCGGGAGGCCGGCCGGTGGCTGGCCGTCAACACGCCGAAGGGGTCGGTGGTGCTCACCCTCGGCCCGTCGATGGCCAACATCATCCAGTACTACGGCCACCGCCGCAGCTACGGGCTCTCGGTCAGCCCGAACCCGCTGCGCCGCAACCCGTCTTACGAGCCGCTGCCCAACCCCGACCGGTGGCTGCGCAACAACGACCTGCAGTACGTCGTGTGGGACTCCTTCTCCGCCGGCCGCTCCACGTTCTTCGCCGAGCGCCTGATGGTCCTGATCCGCCGCTACCACGGCCGCGTCGTGCACACCGAATACGTCGACGGGACCGACCGCACCGGGGCTCGCGTCCCGGTGCCGGTGATCATCATCTACGAGGTGCGTCCATGACCAACCCCACTCCCCCGCGCCGCCGGATAGGTCGCGTGGTGGCCCGCGCGCTGCTGATCGCCGGCCTGCTGGCACTCGCGAATCCGGCCGCGGCCGCGCACGCCGCATCCCGGACGGCGGCCGCGCCGAGCCCCACCACACCGATCGACCACTTCGTCTTCCTGATGCAGGAGAACCACACCTTCGACAACTACTTCGGCACCCGGCCCGGGGTCGACGGGATTCCGGCGGGCACCTGCATGCCGGTCCGCCGGGGCCGGGCCCAACCCTGCGTCAAGCCGTTCCACCTCGGCGAGCTGGGCAGCCTCGACCTCGACCACTCCGCCGAGGCCTTCCGGGTGCAGTACAACAACGGCCGGATGGACGGCTTCGTCGAGGGGGTGAGCACGCAGGGCAAGAACGGCAAGCTCGCGATGGCCTACTACGACGACCGCGACCTGCCGTACTACTGGAACATCGCCGACGAGTACGTGCTATTCGACCGCTTCTTCAGCTCCTCCAACTCCGGCAGCATCCGCAACCACATGTACCGGGTGACCGGCAGCCCGGGCGCCACCGGATCGGCGGAGTCGATCCCGCCGGGGGGCTGGGGCGACATCCCGACCATCTTCGACCGGCTGGAGGCCGCCGGGATCAGCTGGAAGTTCTACGTGGAGAACTACGACCCGACGATCACCTTCCGCTCCCGCACCAGCGAGGAGGACGTCGACCGGGGGGCGCAGGTGATCTGGGTGCCGCTGCTGGCGTACGCGCGCTACGTCGACGACCCCCGGCTGTTCGGCAAGATCGTCGACCTGGACCAGTACTACGAGGACGCCGCCAAGGGCCAGTTGCCCGCCGTCTCCTTCATCGCCCCGGCAGGTGACAGTGAACACCCGCCCGGCAGTGTCCGGGCCGGCCAGACCCTCGTCCGTACGCTGCTGACGCAGCTGATGCGCTCGCCGGACTGGAACTCGTCGGCCTTCCTGTGGTCATACGACGACTGGGGCGGCTGGTACGACCACGTGCCACCGCCGCAGGTCGACAGGTACGGCTACGGCTTCCGGGTGCCCGCCCTGCTGGTCAGCCCGTACGCCAGGCGCGGCTACGTGGACTCCACCACCCTCGACTTCACCTCGGCGCTGAAGTTCATCGAGGTCAACTGGCGGCTGAAACCGTTGGCCGAACGGGACGGCAAGGCGCAGACGTTCCTCGACGCGTTCGACTTCGACCGACCACCACGGCCGGCGGTCTTCCTCGGCACCGAACGCACGCCACCGGTCGTCAGCAGACCGAACCCGGTGCCGGTGTACGCCTCGTACGCCGTCACGGGCAGCCTGGTGGTGGCGCTGGTCGGCGTCGCGGCGCTGCGGCGGCGGCGATGGACGTGACCCGCCGGATCGTGCGGGCCGCCCTGTTGTCCCTGGTCGCGGCCGTCCTGACGGTTATCGTGCTGCCGAGCGCCGCGAGCGCGCGGCCCGGGCTGGCGCGGGCGGGAACCCTGCACCTGCAGACGGTGCCGCCGCTCCCCGGCGTGGTGGTCAAGGTGGACGGGCAGGTGGCCCGCTCCGACGCCAAGGGGCGGATCGGGGTCCGGGTCCGCAACTTCGTCGGCCTGGCCGAGCGCCTCGTCGTGCCGGAGACCCGGATCAGCCCGGATCGCAAGGTCGTCTTCGACCGGTTCCGTGGCAACGTCGACGCCGGCGGGCGCGGCAAGGTCGTGGAGCTGGGGGTACGCACCATCCGGCTGGTGTCGTGGAGCTTCATCGACCGGTTCGGCGAGGCGGTGCCGGCGGACCGGGTCACCGCCATGCGGTTGCGCAGCAACACCGGTGAGATCCACGACCTGACGGGCGCCCAGCTGGCTCAGCCGCTCTGGGTCGCCGAGAGCCGCACCCAGCAGGGCCCGCAGGGGCTGGTGTCCAAACAGCTCTACTACGTGGTCGACAGTGCGATGGTCGACGGCACCTCCGTGGTCAACCGCGCGGGACAGAAGTTCCTGCCGTGGGAGCAGCAGGCCTGGGTGGTGCAGTTGCTCTTCTTCCGCGTGTCGTTCACCGCGACCGACATGTTCTTCACCCGGCGGGTCGGCGACGGCATCGAGCTCACCCGCGCCGACGGCGGCGTCCAGCGGCTACCGTTCGGCCGCGACGGCACGGCGGTGGTGCCCGACCTGCCGCGCGGCACGTACACGATCACGGTCTTCGGCGGTGGCGTGTCGTTCGGGCGTCCGGTCAGCATCAGCAAGGACCAGCAGGTGACGCTCACCGTGATCAGCGTGGCCGACCTGACCCTGGTGACGCTCGCGGTGCTGATCGTCGCGGTGGGTCTGGTGCTGTTCGGACGTCCGCACCTGCTCGCCGGACTGCACCCGGCCGGTCGCGTCCTGACGGCTTGGCGCTGGGCACGGCCGCGATCGAGGCACCGCCGGCGGTCACGGACGCCTCGGCCGGGCGTAGACCCGGAGGAGGTCCCGGCCGGGCAGGACCAACCGTCGACGGCGATCCGGGCCGGAATCACGCTGGTGCTGCTGCTCACCGCGCTGGCCGGCGCGCTGCTGCCGCCCGGCACGGCACGTGCCGACGTCGGCCGGCGGGACAGCCCGCACCCGTCGGCGGCTCCCGTCCCGGTCCTCGCCTACTACTACATCTGGTTCAATCCGACGTCCTGGAACCGCGCGAAGATCGACTACCCGCTGCTCGGGCGCTACTCCAGTGACGACGTCGAGATCATGCGACGGCACGTGCGGATGGCGAAGGCCGCCGGCATCAACGGGTTCCTGGTGTCGTGGAAGCACACCCCACAGCTCGACGAGCGCCTGGCCAAGCTGGTCGACGTGGCCCGGGAGGAGAACTTCCACCTGGGCATCGTCTATCAGGGCCTGGACTTCTCCCGTACCCCGCTGGCCTTCGACACCGTCCGCACGGACCTCATGTACTTCGCGACCCGGTACGCCACCGACCCCGTGTTCGACATCTTCGGCCGACCGGTGGTGGTCTGGACGGGCAGCGACCGGTTCACCGCAGCGCAGATCCAGGCCACGGTCGGCGGCGTACGCGGAAAGCTCCTGGTCCTCGGCAACGCGAAGAGCCTCGACGACGTCGAGTCGAGTCAGGGTGCGCTCGACGGCCAGGCCTACTACTGGTCCTCCGTGGATCCGGTGGCCGGCGCCAGCGCGAAGAAGCTGGCGCAGATGTCCCGGGCGGTGCACCGGCGAGGCGGGTTGTGGATCGCGCCGGTGACGCCCGGGTTCGACGCGCGCCTGGTCGGCGGCAAACGGCAGGTGCCGCGCCGCGCGGGTGACACCCTGCGGGCCTCATTCGCCGCAGCACGTCTCTCCGACCCGGACGCGATCGGGGTGATCAGCTGGAACGAGTTCAGCGAGAACACCCACATCGAGCCGAGCGAACGCTTCGGCGCGGCCGACATCAACGTGCTCGCCGACCTGCTCGGCGTCCAGGTCGACGTGGCGGTACCGGTAGACAGCAGCGAGCCGGGCGACGGCGGTCACTGGGGGCTGAACGCCTGGGGCGCGCTGCTCGTCACCGGCGCGGCGGTGGTGGTGTTGCCGCTGGGGATGCTCTTCCGACGCCGTCGCTCGCCCGCCGGTGTCCGAGACGGCCGGCCGGCCGATGTCGACGCGGACGACGACGTCGCCGACCGCTGATAGCCGATGCGCTCCTGGGGAGGCCGCGGCTCTGCTCCGAACCGTGGAACGACAAGCTGGAGGTCTACCCATGAACCTAGGCAATACGACCCGACCACGGGTCGCGTCGACGGTGGTCGCCGTGCTCGTCGCCGCCGGGCTGACGCTGGTGGCGAGCGGCCGGGCGACGAGCGCCTCCGCCACGTGCCAAACGTCGACCGCGTCGAGCGGGCTCTACACCGTGCTGGTCTGCGTCACCCAGCCGGCGAGCGGCGGCACGGTCGTGGGCGACACCGTCGTGACCGCGACCGTCAACGTGACGGTCGGCACGAGCCCCGGCGTGGCCAAGACGGAGTGGTCGCTGGACGGTCAGTACCTGATCACCGACTTCCAGTCGCCGCACCAGTTCGTTCTCTCCTCGGCCGACTTCGCCGACGGTGCGCACGCGATCGGCGTCTCGGCCAAGATGCGCGACGGATACGTCACGCCGGAGGCGATCATCAATGTCACCTTCGCCAACGGCAACGCCACCACCCCGCCGAACAGCCGGCAGTGGTCGGTTCCGGCCATCCAGACACGTGGCCCGCTGGAGCCCTTCGTCGTGGCGGCCGTCGGTGACGGGGCCGGCGGCGAGACCAACGCGGTGAACGTCACCAACGCGCTCGTCGGGTGGGATCCGGACCTGTTTCTGTACCTCGGCGACGTGTACGAGGACGGCACGCTCACCGAGTTCAAGAACTGGTACGGCGGCCCGACCGCGTTCTTCGGCCGGTTGCGCGACGTCACCACCCCGGTCGTCGGCAACCACGAGTACACCGGCAACCGGGCCGATGGCTACTTCCACTTCTGGGACAACATCCCGCACTACTACAGCTACGACGCCAACGGCTGGCACTTCATCGCCATCGACTCGACCAGCAACTACAACAAGGTCGCCCCGGGCACTCCGCAGTACGAATGGCTCGCGGCGGACCTCGCCGCCAACCGCAGCCCGTGCACGATGGTGTTCTGGCACCACCCCCTCTTCAGCGTCGGCTCTGAGGACCCCGCGCCGCGGATGCAGCCCATGTGGGACCTCATGGCCACCCACCACGTGACCCTGCTGGCCACCGCGCACGACCACAACTACCAGCGCTGGACGCCCATGGGGGCAGGTGGCGTACCCGCGGCCGACGGCATCGTCGAACTCGTGGTGGGCGGCGGTGGGCACTCGAGTCAGGGCTTCGCCAGCTCGGACCCCCGGGTGGTGAAGACCAACAAGAGTTACGGCGCGATGCGCATGGAGCTCTTCGGGGACCGTGCCGAGCTGAACTACCACGCGGCCGGCGCTGCCGGCACGACCCTGGTCGACTCGTCGACCGTCTCGTGCAAGGGCACGGACGGGCTCGCCCCGACCGTACCCACCGGTATGACCGCGACCGTGGACCCGACGCCGGCGGTGAGTCTCCACTGGACGCCGGCGACCGACAACTACGGAGTCACCGGCCACCGCGTCTACCGCGACGGCGCCGCCGTCGCCGACCTGCCGGCGACCGCGACCACCTGGACGGACACCACGGTCGCCGCGGCGACCCGGTATGAGTACACCGTCGATGCCGTCGACGCGGCCGGAAACCGATCCGCCCAGAGCCCACCGGTGACCGTGACGACTCCCGGCCCGGACACCACGCCCCCGACCAGTCCCGGCGGGCTCACCGCCGCGGCGTCCCCGGACGCGGTGACCCTCGGCTGGACCGCCGCCACGGACAACGTCGGCGTCACGGGCTACGAGGTGCTCCGCGACGGCGTGGTGGTGGCGACCGTGACAGCCACCACCTACGTCGACAGCGCCGTGCCGGCCAACGAGCCGCACAGCTGGACCGTGCGCGCGGTCGACGCGGCCGCCAACGTGAGCGCTCAATCCGACCCGGTCAGCGCGATCCGCGACACCCTGGCGCCGACCGCCCCGCCCAACCTGCGGGTCGCCAGCGTGACGCCCGGGGCGGTCGGCCTCGCCTGGGACGCGTCGACCGACAACGTCGGAATCGCGCGGTACCAGGTGGTCCGTGACGGCAGCCTGCTGGCGGAGACTTCGTCGGGCCGCACGTTCGTCGACGACACGGTCGGCGCCAACCGCACGTCGTACACATACCTTGTGACGGCGGTCGACGCCGCGGGGAACGTCTCCGCGGCGAGCAATCCGGTGACCGTGACCACCGTCGACGCCAACCCGCCCACGGCGCCCACCAACCTGGTGGCGTCGGCGCCCGGACCCAACCGGGTCGCCCTGTCGTGGGAGCCTGCGACGGACGACTTCGGGGTGGCGGGCTACCGCGTGTACCGCGACGGCGCGGCCTTCGCGACCACGACGGGCACCGCCTTCACCGACACCACCGCCCTGTCCGAGACCTCCTACTCGTACACGGTCTCCGCCTTCGACTCGTCGGGTAACTCTTCGGCCCCGAGCACGCCGGCCCTGGTCACCACGCCGGCGGTCAACCCGGTCGTGACGGTGGCCGACACCTACGTCAAGGCGTCCAGTCCCACCAGCAACTACGGGAGCACCCCGGTGGTGCGGGTCGACGCGGATCCGGTCACCAACGCCTACCTGAAGTTCACGGTGTCCGGCCAGACCGGCGTGGTGCTGCGCGCGCGCCTGAAGGTCTGGGTCGCGGCCGGCTCGTCCAGCGGGTTCGTGGTCCGCCCCGTCGCCGACTCCACGTGGTCGGAGTCGACGATGAACTGGAACAACGCGCCCGTCATCGGCAGCACGTCGATCGCCGCCAGCGGTCGGACGACCAGTGGCACCTGGATCACCCTCGACATCACGCCCCTGATCAGCGGGAACGGCACGTTCACCGTCGGGCTCACCTCGAGCGGGGCGTCGTCGAGCAGCTACGGCAGCCGCGAGTCCGGTACGCCCCCGCTGCTGCTGGTCGACACGGCGTCATGAGGGTCTCAATGGTCGTCGCCACCTACGAGCCGGCGTGATCCCCGGCCCGCGACCCGACCTCCGGCACCAGGGCGGGGGTCGGGTCGCGGTGCAGCCGGGCACGCAGCCGGTCCACGGCGTCGCCGAGAACCGCGCCGGTCATCGGCAGCAGCGGGCTGGACCGCATCACCGCCAGGTCCTCGACCGGGGAGGTGGTCCCGTCGAGGAAGCGCAGCACCCGCTCGGCCGGGTTGCGGTCGAAGAGCCGCGCGAAGAACTCCACCCCGCCGACGTGCCCCCGGTCCAGGGCCCGCAACGCCACCGCGTCCATCCACAGGTGACGGCGCGGGTAGGCGGGCGCCGGCACCGGCGGCCGGCCGGCGGCGAGCGCCCGGGCCACCTGGTCGGCCTGGCGCAGCATGGCGGAGAAGGTGAACCCGGTGGAGGGGCGGGTGGCGCCGCCGGCGGTGCCGAGCCGGACCACCCGGGCCGACGGGCGGCGCACGAACGGGCCGTCGGTCATCGGGATGATCCCGTTCTCCACCTCGCGCACCCGCAGCGCGGTCAGGTCCAGGCCGAGCAGGCCGGCGTACCCGCGCAGCGCCGCGTCGTACGCCGCGTCGGACAGCGGGGCGGGCGCGAACTCGGTGTACTCGACCAGGGCGTACCGGTCGCTGACCGGGAGCACGTAGCCGAACGAGACGCCCCGGGCCGGCTGCGGGGTGCGGAAGTCCATCAGCACCGCGCGGCCCGGGTCGAAGGTGGCCCGATCGGCCTCCAGCCACCAGCCCCGGAAGTGCTGCAGCCAACTGGTCCGCCCCGGTCGGCGGGGCGGGCGGGGGCGGGAGTCGAGCACCCAGCCGGCCCGGACCAGGGGCCGGCCGGCCGGGTCGTGGACGGTCACCCGGTGGCCGTCGTCGCGCAGCTCGCCGGCCGGGGCGCCGATCCGCACCGCGCCCAGCCGCTGCTCGGCCGCGGCAGCCCGGTCGTAGACCGGGGCGGAGCGGAGCATGGCGTACCGGAGGGGGGCGAGCGACAGCTCGCGGCGCTCGGCGGGCGTGACCACCTCGACCCGCGACCAGCTGGCGCTCACCAGCGGATCGAGGTCGGTGCCGGGCGGGCCCCAGAACGCCCAGGTGCGGTCCTGGCCGCGCTTGTGCACCGGGTCGACCACGGCGACCCGCAGGCCGGTCAGGTCGTGCCGGTCCAGCGCGGCCAACACCAGGGAGGCGGCGCCGCCGCCGCCCACCAGCGCGAGATCGACGTCGGCCGGGGATGCGTCCACCCGCCCACGCTGTCACACGCCCGGCGCTCGCCGGCTGGGACCCCGCCGCCTGAGACCGGCGCGCCGCGTAGGGTCGGGCGATCGGACGACGTCGGGGGGACGGCATGGCGCAGGCGCCGCTGCGGGTGGGGCTGCTGGGGTACGGGGTGGCCGGGCGGGTGTTCCACGCCCCGCTGATCGCCGCGACGCCGGGACTGCGGCTGGACGCGGTGGTGACCCGCGACCCGCAGCGCCGCGAGCAGGTGCACGCCGAGCACCCGGACGCCCGCGTGGTCGACGACGCCGACCAGCTGTGGCGGGCCGCGGACACCCTGGACCTGGTGGTGGTGGCCACGCCGAACCGGCAGCACGTGCCGATGGCCCGGGCGGCGGTGGCGGCCGGGCTGCCGGTGGTGGTGGACAAGCCGCTCGCGCCGACCGCGGCGCAGGGCCGGGCGCTGGTCGCGGAGGCGGCCGCCGCGGGCGTGCCGCTGACCGTGTTCCAGAACCGCCGCTGGGACGGTGACTTCCTGACCGTCCGCCGGCTGGTCGCGGCGGGTGAGCTGGGCCGGGTGGCCCGGTTCGAGTCGCGGTTCGAGCGGTGGCGGCCGGCGGTCAAGCCGGGCTGGCGGGAGAGCGGCGCGCCCGGGGAGGCCGGTGGGGCGCTGTTCGACCTGGGCGCGCACCTGATCGACCAGGCGGTCCAGCTGTTCGGCCCGGTGACCCGGGTGTACGCCGAGGTGGACCGGCGGCGGCCGGACGCCGAGGTGGACGACGACGCGTTCGTGGCGTTGACGCACGCCGGCGGGGTCCGCTCCCACCTGTGGCTGAGCGCGGTGGCGGCGCAGCTCGGGCCCCGGATGCGGGTGCTCGGCGACCGGGCCGCGTACGCCACGTACGGGTTGGATCCGCAGGAGGCGGCGCTGCGCGAGGGCGGCCGGCCGGGCGACCCTGGCTGGGGTGAGGTCGCCCCCGACCGGTACGGCCGGCTGGGCGCCGACGGCGAGCTGCGCGCGGTGCCCACCGAGGCGGGCCGCTACCAGGATTTCTACGCCCAGCTGGCGGCGGCGCTGCGGAACGGGGCGCCGCCGCCGGTGGACCCGGCCGACGCGGTGGCCGTGGTGGAGCTGATCGAGCTGGCCCACCGGGCGGCCGCCGAGGGTGTGACGCTGCTGCCGGTGCCGCCGCCGCGCTGACGCCGGTGCGGCATCGGGCTAATCAGGCGACGGGTGCGGGGGTTTCGGGCGCCTCGCGGTCGGGCGGGGCGGGCTCGGCGTAGGCGGCGGCGACGGTGGCCCGGTCGAAGACCCGCCAGGTCGCGGCGATGACGAGCAGGGCGACGACGAAGCCCACCCAGTACGGCGCGGTGATGCCGAACCGGTCGGCGACCACCCCGCCGAGCAGCGCGCCGACGCAGTTGCCGCCGGCGGCGAGGAACAGGTTGGTGCTGCCCACCCGGCCCAGCAGCGCGGGCGGGGTGAGCCGTTGCCGCAGCGAGTTCGCCACCATGTTCCACAGCGAGGAGTGCACCCCGAAGGCGAACAGCGCCACCCCGACCACCACCGCGCTGCGCGAGGCGGCCAGGGCCAGGTGCAGGCCGGCCTCGATCAGCAGGCCGATCCGGACGGTCCAGGTGGCGGTGATCGTGGCGACCAGCCGATCCCCGACGGCCGCGCCGAGCAGCCCGCCGACCGCCATGCAGGTGAACAGGGCGCCGTAGCCGACCGAGCCGAGGCCGAGCCGGTCGGTGGCCAGCAGCACCAGCACCGCGATGGCGGCGGTCAGGGTGACGTTGAGCAGGCCGATCAGCAGCGTCATGGTGCGCAGCAGCCGCTGGGACAGCAGGAACCGGAAGCCCTCGGCGACCTCCACGCGGACCGAGCGGCGTCCGCCCGGCTGCACCGCGCCCCGGTACGTCCCGGCGAGCAACCCGACCAGCACCGCGCTGAGCGCGTACGTGCCGGCGTTGACGGCGAACGGGATGGCGGCCGCCACTAGGAAGAGGAAACCGCCGAGCGGGCCGGCGACCAGGTTCTGCATGACCTGGGTGCCGCCGCCGAGCCAGCCGTTGGCCCGTTCGAGCCGGGACCGGGGCACCACCGCCGGCAGGACGGCCTGCGCGGCGACACGGAACACCACCTCGCCGGTGTTGACCACGAAGAGCACCGCGTACAGCAGGGCGATGCCGGCCCGGCCGGTGACCATCGCGGCGGCCAGCACCGCCAGCACCACCACCCGGGCCCAGTCGATGAGCACCATCAGCCGCCGCCGGTCGACCCGGTCCACCAGGACCCCGCCGGGCAGCGCGAAGAGCAACCAGGGCAGCCAGGACACCGCCGCGCCCGCCGAGACGAGCAGCGGATCGTCCGTGCGGGACGCCACGTACAGCGGCGCGGCCACGGTGGCCATGCCGCTGCCCAGCGCCGACATGGTGCTGGCCGTCCAGAGTCGGGCGAAGCGCCCGTCGAGCCGTTCCCCCGTCACGGCGAGCGAACCTACCAGGATTCGCCGGCCGCGCCGACCGGGTTACCAGCCGGCCACCTCAGCACGACCGGCGCGCGCGGTTCGGCCAGGTCGAGCAGGATGTCGGCCCGGTCCGCCGGGCGGGCCTCGGCGCGGTACAGCTCCTGGCCTGGCAGGTACCGCGCCTGGTACCGCTGCCGCACCACGTCGGCGGAGCCGAACAGCGACAGGTCGCGGGTCAGCGCACGGCGCAGCGTCTCCGCCGGCTCGACGTGCAGGTGGATCGTCACGTCCCAGTGGTCGCGCAGTTCCGGGCGGAGCAGGAACACTCCGTCCACGAGGAGCACGGCGTCGGCCGGAGCCTCCCGGGGTACGGCGTCCACGGCCGCGTCGGCCCGGAAGTCGTGCGCGGCCGGCAGGTAGCGCCGGTCACCGCCCGGGCCGAGCGGGCGCAGGACCCGGTCGCGGAGGGTGTCGTGGTCGAAGGCGTCCAGGTAGTAGCCCTCGGGTGAGAGCGGACCGCGCCGCAGGCGCACCTCGGCGGGCCGGTGGAAGGCGTCGACGCTGACCCGGATCACGTCCCGCCGGGCGGCCAGCATCCGGGCCAGGTCGTCGGCGAGGCGGGTCTTGCCGGCGGCGTCAGGACCGTCGATCGCCACCCGGAGCGGGTGCGGTGCGCGACGCCGGTTCAGGTGCTCGGCGAGGCGGACCAGCACCGCGGCGCGGGTCTCCGGTCGGGGCGTGCGCATGTCGCCGAGCGTAGGGCAGCGTCAGGGGCGGTCGTCGGTCCGCCAGCCGGGTCGCTGCCCGATCTCCGCCGCCCGGATGCCATGATCACGTATGCCCGTCACGAACCCCTGGCTCGCCGGCCCCTCCCCCACCGCCCGCCTGGACCGGGCCCGGCTGGAGGAACGGATCCTCAACCTGCTCTCCTCGCAGAACATGTGCGTGCTGGCCACCACCGGACCGGACGGCCCGCTCGCCACCCCGGTGCGCTACTTCCACCTCGACTTCACGCTGCTGTTCACCGCCGCGGCCGGGTCGCCGAAGATGCGCAACATCGCCGCCGACCCGCGGGTCTCCGTCGGGGTCTTCGCGCCGCTGGTCGGGCAGGCCAGCAGCCGAGGCGCGCAGGTGTTCGGCCGGGCCCGGGTGCTGCAGCCCGACGACCCGGAGTTCGCGCACCACTGGCCGGCGTACCGGTGGCAGTCCGACCACGTGGAGCGGTCCCGGTCGCTGGACGAGCCACCGACCGGGCCGCTCGTGGTGGTGCCGGCGGAGCGGATCGTCTACACCGAACACTGGCTGCGCCGCGAGGGGTACGCGCCGCGCCAGTTCTGGCGGGCCGATGGCGCTGACCGCGACGGTCAGCGCGGCCCCGGTGGCGTTGCCTGAGCGGGTGGCCGCGTGCCTAGGCGTGCCGACCACGAGCGTGGTCGACGCCGGTGAGGGTGACGGCCATCCGGTCGCCGCCGGTCCGCACCGCCGCGGCGGCCACCACCGGGGCCTGTCCGGTGAGGACCAGCGCCCGGTCGCGCCCGATCGGGATGACCCAGTGCGCCTGCCACCAGGCGGTGCCGTCGTGCGCGTACGCCAGTTCCACCACGTCGATGTCGTCGTCCAGCACGCGCCTGTCGACGACCCGCTGCCCGGGGGCGACCAGGGCATCCGGCCCGGCCAGCCGGGCCAGCGGCACCGGTCCCTGCGGGAAGATCATCGCTCGGTCCGGGCCGATCAGGTAGCACAGCGTCCCGTCCTCCGGATCAGTGGGTGACTCCACGGCGAAGCCCGCCGGCCAGCAGAGACTGAACGGCCCCAGCTCCAGCCGCCAGTCCCCGTCCGGACCCGCGTCGACGTCCACCACACCGGGCACCGACGCGGCGCCGGACCCGACGAGCGCCCGCCGCTCACCTCCGTCGGCGAAGACGGTGACCTCCACCGTCGACGATGCGGCGGACCCGGTGAACCGGTACGGCCAGTACGGGACCAGCCGGGCGCCGTGCCCGGCCAGCCTGACGAACACGTGCCCCACGCCGACCTCCTCGGAGAAGACGGCTCAGGGTACGCCTCACGATCGGGGTCGGAACTCGTGCCGGACCACGTACGCGGTGGTTTCCAGGCCGATCCGCGCCCCCTGCACGTCGGCGGTCCGGGTGTGGATGCCACCCCACACCCGGGCGTTGATCACCTCGGTGAGCGCCTGGGAGAAGCCGCTGAAGTACCGCCGGGTGCCGGAGTCGGCGCTGTAGGCGTTGAACGCGATGTCGTCCCGGCCGAAGAAGTACGCCAGCGCCGACATGGTGGCCCCGGTGTTGCAGGTGTGGCCGGACGTGTAGTCGGGGTGCGGCGGCGTGACCAGCAGCGGCGTCCAGGTCGGATCGGCGACGGTGACGGGGTTGCCGTCGGTGTCGCTGAGCCGGATCGCCGTGATCGGCCGCCACCGGTTCCACGCCGCCTTCTCGTTGAAGCAGGCGATGACCGCGTCCGCTTCGGCGAGGTCCACCAGGGCGAACATCCGGGCGGCCTGCAGGGCGTCGAGCCGCTGGGTCGTCACGAGCTGACGTTTGATCTCCCATTCGCCGAGCCGGCGGTCGTGCCACCAGATCGCCGCCTCGGTCTGGTCGGCGGTGCGGACCGTGCTGGTGGCCGAGCCCACCGCCTTGATCTCGTCGTAGTCCCGGGCGTACTGCGCGCTGGTGAGCGCCGGCGGGCCGGCGGTGCGGAAGATCGCGGCGTCGGGCAGCACGAACGGCCGCATGTGGCCGACCCAGCCGCCGTCGTTGGCGTAGGCCGGCGGGGTCGGGCGCCACTGGCCGGGCTCGGTCCCCACCGGGAAGGTCTGCGGTCCGAACGCCCCGTCGTCGCGGCGGGCGGCGGTCATCGCGGTGGCGGCCCGCGCGCCGACCTCGATCCCGCGCCGCTCGGCGCGGCCGTCGGGGATCGCGGCGAGCGACTCGGCGTACCGGGCGGTGAGCGCGTCGTGCTGGTCCGGGAAGATCGCGTCGAGCACCCGGTACGCGGCGGTGGCCACGGCGGCGTCGACGGACTCGGACCCGTCGGCGGGCGGCGCGACCAGGTACGGCTGATACGGCGTGCCGGCGATGGCGTTGACCGCGTCGTAGATGGCGCCGTGCACCATCGCGGCGCCGCGGGACTGGACCTGCGGTGCCTGGCGCGCGACGTCCCAGATCGCCGTCTCGGCGTGCAGGTCCCAGGTGAGGACGGACTCGGCGGACGCGGCGCCGGCGGACGCCTGGGCGGGCGACGGCGCGACCGCGAGTGGGGAGCCGGCGGCCAGGACGGCGACGACGGCCGCGCCCGCGGCACGGCGCATGGTGCGAACACTGCTTGTCATGAGGTCTCCTCGCTGCTTCCGACCCGTCGATTCACCCCGTGTCAGGAGGTCACAGCATTGAGCGAGCTGACTATAGGCGTTGACATTCGCGCGGGTCGATAGGCTGATCGGCGGTACCGTCCGGCATACTCCCGGGCATGCGCGTGCCGTTCCCGGAGCCCGGCCCCTCCTCGGACGTGCCGGCGCTGCTGCTCACCTACCTCGACTACTACCGGGACACGGTCGCCGACCGGCTCGCCGGCCTGAGCGACGCGCAGGCCCGCACCAGCCGGGTGCCCTCGGGCTGGACGCCCGTGGAGCTGGTGAAGCACCTGACCTTCATGGAGCGACGTTGGCTGGTCTGGGGCTTCCTCGGCGACGCGGTGCCGGACCCGTGGGGCGAGCAGGCCGAC
Source organism: Micromonospora sp. NPDC051924 (assembly GCF_055586005.1). Lineage (NCBI taxonomy): Bacteria > Bacillati > Actinomycetota > Actinomycetes > Micromonosporales > Micromonosporaceae > Micromonospora > Micromonospora sp. NPDC051924. The sequence goes on along the minus strand of NZ_JBVJJA010000044.1, from coordinate 30,054 downwards.
GACCGCTGGTACGTCGACCCGGACGAGACCGTGGCCGACCTGATGGCCGCCCTGCGCCGGGGCGGGGCGGAGACCCGCCGGGTCGTCGAGGCGACGCCGCTGGACACGCCCGCCGCGCTCGGCGGCCGGTTCACCGACCCGGCACGCCGGCCCACGCTCACCACGATCCTCTTCCACGTGCTGCAGGAGTACGCCCGGCACGCCGGCCACCTCGACATCGTCCGCGAGCTGGCCGACGGCCGGACCGGGGAGTGACTCAGCCGACGCCGGCGCGGCGCAGCTCGACCTTGCGGACCTTGCCGCTGACCGTCATCGGGAAGGCGTCCATCACCCGCACGTGGCGGGGCACCTTGTAGTGGGCGAGGCGGTCCCGGCAGAACTCGGCGACCTCCTCGACGGTCAGGGTGTCGTGCCCGTCGCGCAGGATCACGCAGGCCAGGATCTCCTCGCCGTACCGCTCGTCGGGGACGCCGACCACCTGCACGTCGGAGATCTTCGGGTGCCGGTAGAGGAACTCCTCGATCTCCCGCGGGTAGACATTCTCCCCACCCCGGATGATCATGTCCTTGATCCGGCCGACGATGGTCAGGTAGCCGTCCTCGCGCATCACCGCCAGGTCGCCGGTGTGCATCCAGCGCGCCGGGTCGATCGCCTCGGCGGTCTGCTCCGGCTGGTCCCAGTAGCCGAGCATCACCGAGTACCCGCGGGTGCACAGCTCCCCCGGCTCGCCCCGGGGCACGGTCACCCCGGTCGCCGGGTCGACCACCTTCACTTCCACGTGCGGCATCACCCGCCCCACCGTGGCGGTCCGCCGGTCCAGGTCGTCGTCGTACCGGGTCTGGGTGGACACCGGCGAGGTCTCGGTCATGCCGTAGCAGATCGCCACCTCGGCCATGTGCATCTCCGCGATGACCCGCTTCATCACCTCCACCGGGCACGGCGAGCCGGCCATGATGCCGGTGCGCAGCGAGGCCAGGTCGTGGGAGGCGAAGTCGGCCAACGCCAGCTCGGCGATGAACATCGTCGGCACCCCGTACAGCGAGGTGGCGCGCTCGGCGGCGACCGCGCGCAGCGTCGCGGCCGGGTCGAAGGTCGGCGCCGGGATGATCATGCAGGCGCCATGGCTGGTCGCCGCCAGGTTCCCCATCACCATGCCAAAGCAGTGGTAGAATGGCACCGGCAGGCAGATCCGGTCCTGCTCGCTGTAGCGGACCAGTTCCCCGACGAAGTAGCCGTTGTTGAGGATGTTGTGGTGCGACAGCGTGGCGCCCTTGGGAAAGCCCGTCGTGCCCGAGGTGTACTGGATGTTGATCGGGTCGTCGCAGCTCAGCTCCGCGGCCCGCGCGGCCAGCCGCTCGGCCGGCACCGACGCCCCGCCGGCCACGAGCTCGTCCCAGCTCGGCTCGCCGAGGTAGACGACGCCGCGCAGCGCCGGGCAGTCGGCGCGGACCGCCTCCACCATGCCCCGGTAGTCGCTGGTCTTGTAGCCGGGCGAGGAGACCAGCAGGCCCACCCCGGACTGGTTGAGCACGTACTCCAGCTCGTGCTGCCGGTAGGCCGGGTTGATGTTCACCATGATCGCACCGATGGTCGCGGTCGCGTACTGGACCAGCACCCACTCGGGACAGTTGGGCGCCCAGATGCCCACCCGGTCACCCTTGGCCACCCCCGCCGCGAGCAGGCCGCGGGCCAGCTCCGCGACCGCGGCGCCGAATTCGGCGTACGTCCACCGGCGGCCGCTCGGGCAGTCCACCAGCGCCTCCCGATCCGGGTACGCCTCGACCGCGCGGGCCAGGTTCGCGCCGATGGTGTCGCCCAGCAGCGGGGCGTCGGAGACCCCACTGGCGTACGAGGGGAGGCTCATCGGAAGTCCTCCTCGCGGTACTCGCCGGCCGGCCGCCCGTCGGCGTGCTTGTCCCGCTCGGCGGCGCGCAGCTCGGTCCGGCGGATCTTCCCGGAGATGGTCTTCGGCAGCTCGGCGAACTCCAACCGCCGCACCCGCAGGTACGGCGCCAGCCTTGCCCGCGAGTGCGCGAACACCGCCGCCGCCGTCTCCGCGGTCGGCTCCCACCCTGGGGCGAGCACCACGTACGCCTTCGGCACCGCCAGCCGCACCGGGTCCGGCGACGGCACCACCGCCGCCTCGGCCACCGCCTCGTGCTCCAGCAGCACGCTCTCCAGCTCGAACGGCGACACCCGGTAGTCCGACGCCTTGAACACGTCGTCGGTGCGCCCCACGTAGGTCAGGTAACCGTCGGCGTCCCGGGAGGCAATGTCCCCGGTGTGGTAGTAGCCGTCCCGCATCGCGGTGGCGGTCAGCTCCTCGTCACCGCGGTAGCCGACCATCAGCGCGGTCGGCCGGTGCGCCAGGTCCAGGCAGACCTCCCCGTCGTCGCCCGGCTCACCGGTCACCGGGTCGACCAGGGTCACCACGTACCCGGGCAGCGGGCGCCCCATCGAGCCGGGCTTCACTGGCGCCCCGGGCGGGTTGCCGATCTGCGCGGTGGTCTCGGTCTGCCCGTACCCGTCCCGGACCGTCACCCCCCACGCGGCCTCGACCTGCTCGATCACCTCCGGGTTCAACGGCTCCCCCGCGCCGACCACGCTGCGTGGCGGGCGCCGCAGCTGGCGCAGGTCGGCCTGGATGAGCATCCGCCACACCGTTGGCGGGGCACAGAAGCTGGTCACCCCGCACCGGTCCATCGCGGCCAGCAGCCCGGCCGGGTCGAAGCGGGAGTAGTTGTAGACGAAGACCGTGGCACCCGCGTTCCACGGCGCGAACACATTGCTCCAGGCGTGCTTCGCCCAGCCGGGCGAGGAGATGTTCAGGTGCACGTCGCCGGGGCGCAGCCCGATCCAGTACATGGTGGACAGGTGCCCCACCGGGTAGGAGGCGTGGGTGTGCTCCACCAGCTTCGGCCGGGCCGTGGTGCCGGAGGTGAAGTAGAGCAGCAGCGGGTCACCCGCCCGGGTCGGCCCGTCCGGGGTGAACCCACCGTCCTCGGCGTACGCGTCGGCGTAGGCGTGCCAGCCGTCGACCGGCGCGCCGACCGCGATCCGGGTGTAGTCGCCGGGCACCTCCGCGAACTTGCCGGTGTGCTCCGCCCCGACCACCACGTGCCGCGCCGCGCCGCGCTCCAGCCGGTCGGCCAGGTCCGCCGGACCCAGCAGCGGGGTGGCCGGAATGATCACCGCGCGCAGCTTGATCGCGGCGAGGATGGTCTCCCACAGTTCGAGCTGGTTGCCGAGCATCAAGATCAGCCGGTCCCCGGCCCGTACGCCCCGGGCACGCAGCCAGTTCGCCACCTGGTTCGAGCGGCGGGACAGCTCCGCGTACGACCAGCGACCCTCTCCCCCGTCCGCCTCGACGATCCACAGCGCCGGGGTGTCATTGCCCTCGGCGAGCACGTCGAACCAGTCCAGCGCCCAATTGAATTCGGTGAGCTGCGGCCAGCGGAACTTCTCGTACGCGATCTCGGGGTCCTCGCGGTGCGCGAGCAGGAAGTCGCGCGCCTCGCGGAAGGCCTGGGTGCCGGCGGTGGCCATGGGGGTGTCCTTCCTGTCACCAGGCGCGCGGCCAGGAGGGGACGGACCGCACGCAGTAGGCTGATCCTCGATCAGGTGACGCAGGTCTCACCACCCCCGGACGGGGGTGGCCGGCGGAAGGTGGGGACGGTGCCGAAGCTGTATCCGCGCGACGACGCCGACCAGCTCCGCAGCGCGCTGCTCACCCTGCGCCGCGGCACCGGACTGCCGGTCGCGTTCGGCGGCCTGGTCCAAGGTGGCGGGCCGCCCCGGATGACCATCACCGAACTGGCCGGCACCACAACCACGGCGCTGCGCGGGCTGGCCATCCACGCCGGCGCCGGGCTCGGCGGCAAGGCCCTCGCCCTCGGCCTGCCGCTACGGGTCAACGACTACCCCCTCGCCCGCTCGATCAGCCACGAGTACGACGCCCCGGTCGGCGCCGAGGGGCTGCGCTCGGTGGTCGCCGTGCCGGTGGTGGTGCACCGGGAGGTCCGCGCGGTCCTCTACGGCGCGGTACGCCAGCGGCTCAGCCTCGGCGACCGGCTGGTCGCCGCCGCCGTGGACGTGGCCCGCGACCTGGAGCGCCGCCTCGTCGACCGGGACGCCGCCCGGGCCGCGCTGACCGCCCTGAGGGCCACGCCGGTCCCCGCCGACCCGGCCGGACCGGAGTGGGAGCAGGTCCGCCAGGCGCACGCCGAGCTGCGCGGCCTGTTACGCCGGATCGACGACCCGGAGCTGCGGGACCGCCTCGACGCGGTCGCCGACCGGCTCGCCGGCGCGGTGGCCCGACCCGAGCGGCCACCGGCGGCGGCGACCCTGTCGCCCCGGGAGACCGACGTGCTGGCCTGCGTGGCGCTGGGCTGCACCAACGCCGACGTGGCCGGGCAGCTCGGGCTGCGCCCGGAGACGGTGAAGAGCTACCTGCGCTCCGCGATGCGCAAGCTCGGCGCGCACACCCGCCTCGAGGTCGTCGTGGCGGCCCGTCGAGCCGGACTACTTCCCTAGGCGGCGGCGATGACACTCGCAGCCGGCTGACACCGCGATCTGCGGCAACCCGCTCACCCGACTACCCGGAGATGCGGTCGCCGAGGTTGACCCGGTCGTACCGGCCCTTCGGCAGGCACAGCTTCCGCCGGTGGCCGTCGTCGGTGACGTAGGTGACCTGGCGGCAGGTCGTCAGCCGGCAGCCGTCCCGGCACTCGGTGATCTGAACCTCGCGCTTGTCCGACACGATGCCGCTGGTGTCCCCCGTGACCCAGGCGACCACGACACCGATCGCGGTGGCCACGGCGCAGGCCATCAGCGCCAGGATGATCCGGTCCCGCACGGTGAGCCGGACCCGGTCGGGCATCCAGATGTCCGCGTCGTACTCGTCGTCGGCCCGTCCGTGTCGATCGTCGGCGCGCATCGCCCCTCCCCCCGGAAGCTTGTCCTTCACGGTAGGCGGCCCGCACACCCCCTAGAGCGTCCTAGGAGGCTAGCTTCGCGGCGATCCGTCGGTGGCGGGCTGGACAGGCAGCCGCCCGGTTGCCTATGCTGACGACAGGCAGCCAAATGGTTGCCTGTCAAGAGGGCGGTGGCGGATGGACGAGGTGTTCCGGGCACTGGCCGACGCCAGCCGGCGCAGGCTGCTCGACAGCCTCAACGGCCGCAACGGACAGAGCCTGCGCGAACTCTGTGCCGGCCTGGACATGACCCGGCAGTCGGTGAGCAAGCACCTGGCGGTGCTGGAGGCGGCCGGGCTGGTGACCACCACGCGGCGGGGCCGGGAGAAGCTGCACCACCTCAACGCCGCCCCGATCAACGCGGTCGCCGACCGGTGGATCGGCCGGTACCACCTGGAACGGGCGCGCGCCCTCGCCGACCTGCGGAAAGCATTGGAGCTGGAGCCCATGGAGAACCCGACCTTCGTCTACACCACCTACATCCGGACCACGCCGGAACGGCTCTGGCGGGCGCTGATCGAGCCGGAGTTCACCCGACGCTACTGGGGCGGAGCCGCCTTGGTCTCCGACTGGCAGGTCGGGTCGCCGGTGCTCTGGCAGGACTCCCCCGACGGCGAGCCGAAGGACCTCGGGCAGCGAGTGCTGGAGGCGCAGCCGTACCGCCGGCTCGCCTACACGTGGCACGGCTTCCAGCCCGAGCACGCGGCCCACTTCGGCTGGTCCGACGAGGAGCTGGCGGCCCGGCTCACCGAGCGGCGGTCGAAGGTGACCTTCGACCTGGCGCCGCACGGCGAGGCGGTCCGGCTGAACGTGACCCACGACGACTTCTCCCCCGACAGCGAGATGCACCGGGCGATCAGCGGCCAGCTCGACGGCAGCGGCGGCTGGCCCGAGCTGCTGGCCAGCCTCAAGAGCCTGCTGGAGACGGGCGAGCCGCTGCCGGAGCCGGTCCCGGCGGGCTGACCGCGCCAGCAGGTAAGGCTTGGCGGGGTGGCGACGCGAGCCGCCCTGACGACCGGACGAGCGGGGCTCCGGAGCCGTCCGCCGGGACCGGGTGCGGCCGGGCGCCGAGCGTGGCCAGCCGCGTGCGGTGCACGCCCTCGCGCAACTCGTCGTCGCCCATCACCAGCCACACCAGGCCACAGTCCTGGGGGCCGGTCACGTCCACCTGGCACAGGGTGCACGGCTCTCCGGGGCGGATTGGGCAGGCCGCCGCCGGCCGGGCCGCTCGCGTCGTGGTGCTCACCTGTCCATCGTGTCTCGACGTGGCCGGTGGCGTTCAGGGCCGTTGGTCCCCACCTGGGAGACCGGCCCGATCTCCCCCGCCCGGAGGACCGGGCTCCCGACCGGTGGGGAGCCGCCGGCGGGTCCGCGTTCCTAGCGTCGGGCGCATGGACTCACATCCCGTGCCCGCGCGACTCGCGCCGCCCCTCGCCCTGGCCAGCGCCGTCATCGGCGCGGCCTGGCTGGCCCGGCCGGCCAGCTACCCGTTCGGCCCCGCCGACCGGGTCACCATGTCGGTCAGCCACGTCATCCCGTACCGGGTGGCCGGCGCGCTGTTGCTGGCCGCCGGGGCCCTCGGGCTGGTGGTGGCGGTGGTGGCCCGCCTATCGGCCGCCGATCGGCGGGCCACGCGGGTCGCCGCGGCCGGCGCGGGCCTCCTGGCGGTGTTCTTCGCGCTGGTGATGGCGGACGCGTCGGTGATCAGCCTGCTCGGCTACGCGTTCGCGCTCGGCGGGCCGGTCGCCGCGGCGGCGGTGGTCGTCCGGTCCGCGGCCCGCGGCGACCGGGGTGGCCGGATCGCCGGCGGGGTACTGCTGCTCGCGCTCCTCGCGGGGACGGCCGGGGGGCTGGTCGCCCCCGACACGCTGGCCCGGTTCGCCGGCAACGTGCTGCGCGGCTTCTCCGACTACGGTCCCCGGCTGGCCTGGGGCCTGGCGATGGCCGCCCTCGGGGCCGGCTGGGTCCGGGTGGCGTACCGGCTGCCGCGGGCCGACCCGGCCCGGGGACGACCACGCTGGGCCGATCCGGAGCGGGTGCGCCGCTGGGGCCGGGCGGTCACCGTCGGTGCGGCGCTCTGCCCGCTGCCGTACGCCGCCGTCCGGCTGACCTGGCTGACGCCGTGGACGATCGGGCTCGACGACCGGTACGACGACCCGGCGGTCCGGATCCAGGGCGCCGCGCTCGGCTGCGCGGCCGTGCTGGGCGCGGTCCTGACGCTGGGCCTGGTCAGCCACTGGGGTGAGGTCGCGCCCCGCTGGGTGCCGGTGGTGGGTGGGCGGCCGGTGCCGCCGCCGCTCGCGATCGTGCCGGGTGCGGTGGTGGCCACCGCGGTGTGCGTCGCCGCGCCGGGGCTGCTGCTGCACGCGCTGGAGACCGACGGATTCGGTGCGGGGACCCGCGGCGTCATGGTGAGCCTGCTCTTCTTTCCGTTCCCGGTGTGGGGGCCGCTGCTCGCCGCCGCGGTGCTGGCGTACCGGCTGCGGCGAACGGGGCCGCCGGCCGGGCCGGTGGGCTGACCCCGGGCGCCCCGGCGGGACGCCCGGGGTCGGCGGGTCAGGGCACCATCCAGTCGAGCACCGGCGAGCCCTGCAACGCGACCAGCACGCACATGAACAGCAGCAGCACCAGGCTCCAGCCGAACACCTTGCGGAAGATCTCCCCCTCCCGGCCGGCCATCCCGACCGCGGCGGCGGCGATCGCCAGGTTCTGCGGGCTGATCATCTTGCCGAGCACGCCGCCGGAGGAGTTGGCGGCGGCCAGCAGCACCGGGTCCAGCCCGGCCCGGGCCGCGGTCTGCACCTGCAGCGCCCCGAACAGCGCGTTCGCCGAGGTGTCGGAGCCGGTCACCGCCACCCCGATCCAGCCGAGGATCGCGGAGAGGAAGACGAACGCGCCGCCGGCAGCGGCGAGGAACGCGCCGAGGGTGTTGGTCTGGCCGGACTGGTTCATCACGTACGCCAGGGCGAGCACCGCCATCACGGTGACGATCGCGTAGCGCAGCTCGACGTAGGTGCGCCCGTACGCGCGCAGCGCCCGGCCGGCGGAGACCCGCAGCACCAGGGCGGTGAGGATGCCGGCGAGGATCATCAGCGTGCCGGCGGCGGGCAGCCAGTTCAGGGTGAACGTGGTCGAGGAGAGCGGCTTGCCGTTGCCGCCCAGGATGTCCAGCCCGGGCCAGCCGAACTTGACCGTCCACGGCTCCTTCGCCAGCGCGTTCTTCACCGGGCCGAGGTTCGCGATCGAGAAGATCACGATGATGATCAGGTACGGGGCGTACGCCCGGAACACCTCGGCGGGGGTGTCGGCGAGCCGGGGGCCGGCGGCGGCCGGCCGCTGGTCGACCGGCCGCGGTGCGACGTCCCCGTCCGAGCGGTGCCGGCCGACCAGGGCGGTCTCGTCGATCCGCGGGTCGCCCGGCGGGGTCTCGCCGCCGGTGCCGCCGAGACCGGGCGCGGCGGTGGTCGTACCCGAGCGGGAGCCGGCGGCGGCGCGGACGGTGCCTCCCTCGGCCAGCTCGGCCTCGGCGGGCCCCCGGGCGGCCGGCACGGTGGCCGGCTCGCGGCCCAGGTCGGCGGGGGTCTGCGGGTGCCACACGCGGACCAGCAGCACCACGGCGGCGGCCGACACCAGCGCGGCGACGATGTCGGTCAGCGGTACCGAGATGAAGTTGGCCGCCACGAACTGCGCCAGGCCGAAGCTCACCCCGGCGACCAGCGCGGCCGGCCAGGTCTGCCGGATCCCGCGCCGCCCGTCGACCAGGGCGACCAGCATCAGCGGTACGACCACCGCGAGGATCGGGGTCTGCCGGCCGACCATCGCGCCGAGGGTGTCCACGGTCAGCCCGGCGTCGTCGTTGGCGCCGCTGGTCACGCTGGCCAGGGTGACGATCGGGGTGGCGAGGGCGCCGAAGGCGACCGGCGCGGTGTTGGCCAGCAGCGCCACCGAGGCGGCGTGGATCGGCCGGAAACCCAGCGCCATCAGCATCACCACGGTGATCGCGACCGGGGTGCCGAAGCCGGCCAGGGCCTCCAGCAGCGCGCCGAAGCAGAACGCGATGATGATCGCCTGGATCCGCATGTCCGGGCTGACCCGTTCGAAGGAGCGGCGCAGCACGTCGAAGTGCCCGCTCTCGACAGTCAGGTTGTAGACCCAGATCGCGTTGATGACGATCCACAGGATCGGGAAGAAGCCGAACGCGGCGCCCTCGGTGGCGGACAGGACCGCCTGCCCGACCGGCATCGCGTAGACGGCGATCGCCACCACGAGGGCGACGGCGAGGGAGATGAGCCCGGCCAGCCAGGCCTTCACCTTCAGCACGCCGAGCAGGACGAAGAGGGTGAGCAGGGGCAGGACCGCGAAGATCGCCGAGAGCGCGACGGAGTCACCGACCGGGTCGGTGACGACGGTGAACTGATCGAACATGGGTCACCTCAACGCTTCTGGTGCAGCAACTCCTTGACGCCCAGTCCGCGGATCGACGCGTCGAGGACCTGGGCGGTGTGGGCCAGCGCGATGTCGCCGCCGGCGCGGGTCACCGAGGCGGCGACCTGCATGAGGCAACCGGGGTTGGCGGTGACGAGCAGCCGCGCCCCGGTGGCCAGTACGGTGCGGGCCTTGCGGTCGCCGAGTTCGGCGGCCGGCCCGGGGTGGAGCAGGTTCCAGATGCCCGCCGAGCCGCAGCACAGCTCCGGATCGGCGATCTCCCGCAACTCCAGCGCGGGAATGCCGCGCAACAGCCGGCGGGGCTGGTCGCGGACGCCCTGGGCGTGGCCGAGGTGGCAGGCGTCGTGGTAGGCGACGGTCACCGGCAGCGGATGCCGGATCGCGACCGGGCCCAGTTCGTCGAGGACCTCCGACAGGTCGCGGACCCGGGCGGCGAAGTCGGCGGCCAGGGCGGCGTAGCGGGGGTCGTCGCGGAGCAGGTCCCCGTACTCCTTCAGGGTGGAGCCGCAGCCGGCCGCGTTGACCACGAAGTAGTCGACGCCGGCGCCGGCGAAGGTGTCGAGCAGCCGCCGGGCGAACCGGCGCGCCTCCTCGTCGCGTCCGTTGTGCACGCTCAGCGCCCCGCAGCAGCCCTGCCGGTCGGGCAGGATCAGCACGTCGCAGCCCTCGGCGGCGAGCACCCGGGCGGTGGCCGCGTTGACCTCGGGGAAGAACGCGCCCTGCACGCAGCCGGTGAGCATGCCGACCACGGCCCGCCGGGGTCCGTCGGCCGGCAGCCGGGCGGGCAGCCGGGGCCGCCGGCGCAACCGCGGGGCGAGCGACTCCAGCGCCGCCAGGGTGGGGGCGAGCCGGTCCAGCAGTCCGGTCCGCCGGACCAGCCGGCCCAGCCCGCTGGCCTGGTACGCGCGCAGCGGCCCGCGCAGCAGCCGCAGCCGCCGCGGGTACGGGAAGAGCGCGAAGATGGCCGCCCGCAGCGCGCGGTCCCGGGCACCGCGCCGGTGCCGCCGCTCGACCTGCTGCCGGGTGTCCTCGATGAGCCGGTCGTAGCGCACGCCGGAGGGGCAGGCGGTGACGCAGGACATGCAGCCGAGACAGCGGTCGAAGTGGGTGGCCATCGAGTCGGTCAGGGGCTCGCCCTCGATGCCCTGCTTCATCAGGTAGATCCGTCCCCGGGGCGAGTCCATCTCCTCGCCCCAGAGCACGTACGTGGGACAGGTGGGCAGGCAGAAGCCGCAGTGCACGCAGTCGGCGATCAGCTCGGCGGCGGGCGGGTGGTGCGCGTCGAAGGCGGGTTCGCCGGGGCTGCGGGCGGCCGCGGCGAGCGCGTCGAACGGTCCGCTGGCCGGCCGGGTGCCGCCGGGCGAGGTGACCGGGCTGCGCCCGGGCTGCTGGGGGACGGTCATTCAGATCCCTCCCACGAACCGGCCGGGCGCCAGCCGGGCGTCCGGGTCGAAGCGTTGCTTGACCCGGCGCATCAGCGTCAGGCCGTCGACCGGTCCCCACAGGTCGACCCGGTCCCGCACCTCGGCGGGGGCGGTGAGGACCACGGTGTGCCCGCCGGCGGCGGTGGCCGCCGCGCGGACGCCGTCGACCAGGGCGGCGACCGGTTCCGGGTCGGCGGCGCCGGGCAGGCCGGCGTGGAGGACGCCGACGCCGGCCGAGCCGCGCAGCGCGAGCGGCAGGCGGTGCCGGTCGGCCGCCGCGCGGGCGGCGGCCAGCAGCCGGGGTACGCCGGAAAGCGGGCCGGTCAGCTTCAGCCCGGTGTCGCCGGCCCGCCACGGCAGCCGGCCCCAGCCGTCGGGCTCCCGATCGGCGACGGTGGCGTCGCCGCCGAGCAGCCGGCGCGCGGCGTCGGCCCGGGCGGTCACCCCGGCCGGGGTGCCCTCCAGCAGCACGGTGACCGTGGCCGGGCCGTCGGACGGGGCGGCCACCTCCAGGGCGGTCGGCACGAGCTGCGCGGCGCGGACGGTGGCGGCCAGGCGGGCGGCGCCGGCCGCGTCGTCGGCGGTGCGGGTGACGTACGCGACCGCCGCGGGGAGCGGGTGCAGCCGGAACGCCGCCTGGGTGACCACGCCCAACGTGCCGTACGCCCCGGCGACGAGCTTGGCCAGGTCGTAGCCGGCGACGTTCTTGACCACCTTGCCGCCGGCGTGCGCGACCACCCCGTCGGCGCGCACCAGGGTGATCCCGATCAGCAGGTCGCGGGGGGTGCCGTAGAGCATCCGGCGGGGCCCGGCGGTGTTGGTGGCGACCGCCCCGCCGACGGTGCCGCCGGGCAGCGGCGCGTCGAGGGCGAGCTGCTGCCGGGCGTCGGCGAGGGTGGCGGCGAGGGAGTCCAGGCGGGTGCCGGCCCGGACCACGGTGATCAGGTCACCGGCAGCGTGCTCGACGACCCCGGTCAGGGCGGTGGTGTCGAGGATCAGGTCGAGTCGGCGGGGCGGGCTCCCCCAGTCCTGTCTGGTGCCGCCGCCCCGGACGGTCACCGCGAGGTCGAGCTCGGCGGCGGCGCGCAGCACGGCGGCGACCTGGGCGGTGTCGCGCGGCACGGCGACGTACCGGGCCGGTATCCCGGCGATCGTGTCGTGCTCGTCGGCGCGCCGGACCGGCTCGGGATCGTCCGGTCCGGAGCCGGCGGTCCGTCCGGCCGCCGCCTGCGACGGCACACCGGGGCGGGGCGGATCGGTGGCGGCCTCCCGGGCCGCTGCCTGGAGGCGGTCGAGGACCCGGTCGGCGGTCATCAGAACACCTCCGCCAGGCCGGCTTCCTGCGCCGGGTGGACTCCCGTGCGCCGGCCCGGGATCTCGCCGCAGAGCCGGGGGGTCGGGAAGACCTTGCCCGGGTTGGCCAGCCCGGCCGGGTCGAAGGCGCAGCGCAGCAGGTGCATGGTGTCCAGGTCGTCGTCGGTGAACATGCGCGGCAGGTACTTCGCCTTGTCGACCCCCACGCCGTGCTCGCCGGTGATCGAGCCGCCGTGCCGTACGCAGAGGTCGAGGATGGCGCCGGAGACCTCCTCGGCGCGTTCGGCCTGCCCGGACACGGCGGCGTCGAAGAGGACGAGGGGGTGCAGGTTGCCGTCGCCGGCGTGGAAGACGTTGGCCACCCGGATGCCGCGTTCGGCCGACAGGTCGCCGATGCGGCGCAGCACCTCGGGCAGGGCGGTCCGCGGGATCACCCCGTCCTGGACGATGTAGTCGGGGCTGATCCGGCCGACGGCCGCGAACGCCGACTTGCGGCCCTTCCAGAACAATGCGCGTTCGGCGTCGTCGGCGGCGATCCGGATCTCGAACGCCCGGTTGTCCCGGCAGAGCGCCTCGACCTGGGCGAACTGGGCGTCGACCTCGGGCGCCGGGCCGTCCAGCTCGACGATGAGGACCGCCCCGGCGCCGGCCGGGTAGCCGCAGTGCACGGCCGCCTCGGCCGCGGAGATGGCGAGCGCGTCCATCATCTCCACGGCGGCGGGCACCACCCCGGCCGCGATGATCGCCGAAGTGGCCGCGCCGGCCTGGTCGGTGGTCTCGAACGCGGCGAGCAGGGTACGCACCGACTCGGGCAGCCGGGTCAGCCGGACGGTCACCTCGGTGGCGATGCCGAGGGTGCCCTCGGAGCCGATGAACGCGCCGAGCAGGTCGTAGCCGGGCGCGTCCGGGGCGCGGCCGCCGAGGCGTACCCGCTCCCCGTCGGGGGTGACCACCTCCAGGCCGGTGACGTGGTGAGTGGTGAAGCCGTACTTCAGGCAGTGGGCGCCGCCGGAGTTCTCCGCGACGTTGCCGCCGATCGAGCAGATCTGCTGGCTGGACGGGTCGGGCGCGTAGTAGTAGCCGTGCGGATGGGCCGCCCGGCTGACCGCCAGGTTGATCACGCCGGGCTGCACCACGGCCCGCTCGTCGTCGGGCGCGACCTCGACGATCGCCCGCATCCGGGAGGTGACGATCAGGACGCCGTCGGGGTGCGGCAGCGCCCCGCCGGACAGCCCGGTGCCGGAGCCGCGGGCGACGAACGGCGCGCCGGCGGCCACGCAAGCGCGGACCACGGCGGCGGTCTGCGCGGCGTCGTCGGGAAGCGCGACCAGCGCGGGGACGGTCTTGTACTGGGCCAGCCCGTCGCACTCGTAGGTGCGCAGCTGCTGGCGGTCGCTGATCACCCGGTCGGCGCCGATCGCGGCGCGCAGGGCGGCGGCGAGAGCCTCGATGTCCTTCGTGGTCGTGCTCATCGCCCACCTCCGCGTCGCCTGGTCGGTCAGGGCATCCGTTCGTACGCCGGGATGGTGAGGAAGTCGGCGAAGTCGTCGGCGACGGCGACCTCCATGAACAGCGCCCGCGCCTCGGCGTAGTCACCCGGTTCGCCGGGGAGCTTGCCGATCTCCTCGTCGGCAATCCGTTCGACGAGGTCGCGGGTGACCCGGTCGCCGGTGTCGTCGAGGGTGACGCCGTTGTGCAGCCACTGCCACACCTGGCTGCGGGAGATCTCCGCGGTGGCGGCGTCCTCCATCAGGTTGAAGATGGCCACCGCGCCGGTGCCGCGCAGCCAGGCGGCCAGGTACTGCACGCCGACGCTGACCGCGTTGCGCAGCCCCGCCTCGGTGTGCCCGCCGGGGGTGGACCGCACGTCGAGCAGCTCGGCGGCGGTCACCCGGACCTCGTCGCGGCTGCGGTCGAGCTGGTTCGGCCGGTCGCCGAGCACCCGGTCGAAGACCTCCCGGCAGATCGGCACCAGGTCGGGGTGGGCCACCCAGGAGCCGTCGAAGCCGTCGCCGGCCTCGCGGGTCTTGTCGTCCCGGACCTTCGCCAGGGCGGTCTCGTTGACCTGCGCGTCGCGCCGGCTGGGGATGAACGCCGCCATCCCGCCGATGGCGTGCGCGCCGCGCCGGTGGCAGGTCCGCACCAGCAGCTCGGTGTACGCGCGCATGAACGGCACGGTCATGGTGACCGCGTTCCGGTCGGGCAGCAGGAAGTCCCCGCCCCGGGTGCGGAACTTCTTGATCACGCTGAACATGTAGTCCCACCGGCCGGCGTTCAGGCCGGCGGAGTGCTCCCGCAGCTCGTGGAGGATCTCGTCCATCTCGAAGGCGGCCGGGAAGGTCTCGATCAGCACGGTGGCCCGGATCGTGCCGCGCGGGATGCCGAGCCGCTCCTGGGCGTGGACGAACACGTCGTTCCACAGTCGCGCCTCGAGATGGCTCTCCATCTTGGGCAGGTAGAAGTAGGGCCCGGCGCCGCGGTCGAGCTGCCGGCGGGCGCAGTGGAAGAAGTAGAGCCCGAAGTCGACCAGGCTGCCGGAGGTGCGTTCCCCGTCGACCAGGAGGTGCTTCTCGGAGAGATGCCAGCCCCGCGGGCGGACGACGATGGTGGCCAGGTCGGCGTCGTGCAGCGCGTACCGCTTGCCCTCGGGCGAGGTGAACTCCAGCTTGCCGTCGATCGCGTCGCGCAGGTTGAGCTGGCCGGAGACGACGTTCTCCCAGAGCGGGGTGTTGGCGTCCTCCAGGTCGGCCAGCCAGACCTTGGCACCCGAGTTGAGCGCGTTGATGGTCATCTTCGCGTCGGTGGGGCCGGTGATCTCCACCCGGCGGTCGACCAGACCGGGTGCCGGTTCGGCGACCCGCCACTCTGACTCGCGGACCTCGCGGGTCTCGGGCAGGAAGTCCAGGGTGGCGCCGGCGGCCAGGTCGGCGTCGCGGCGGCGCCGCCGGTCGAGCAGGTCCCGGCGGCGGGCGTCGAAGGTGCGGTGCAGGTCGGCCAGGAAGGCCAGCGCCTCGGGGGTGAGGATCTCGTCGTAGCGGGGGTGGCGGGCGCCGGTGACCTCGACGCCGTCCGGGTTGGTCATCGGCTCGCTCCTCACCGCGATATGAGTGGCGATCTATCCGGTGGTGCTCCTGCCGACTGTAGTTCTCCCTGCTCACGGCCGCGAGCTGAGTGACGGCACAGCCGCCGGGAATGGTCGGTCGGCTGCGGCGAGCGGTCCTTTCCGGACGACGAACGGCAGTTCGCCCCGGTGCGCCGGCATCGACGCGGGACCGGATCGGGAAGACCGTCCGGGCACCCAGGTGGACGGCGTGCACTTCGCAGAGGCGCAGGGCTTCGCCGAGCTGTCGCGACACCTGCCGGAGAGCGCGGACGGGCGCGTATCTGACCATGCGCCCCGACGGGGCCGGGCAGGGGACAAACCGGACAGCGCGGCCGGCTGGGCCCTCCCCCGGGCGCACCGCGCGCCCGGGCGCGAACTCCTGCACCCGGTTGGGCGCACTGGTCGGGCATGTCCGCCGCTCTCCGCCGCGACCGGGAACACGGGACGGCAACGAAGATTTCTCAATTACGCCGAGTCACCGCCCCAACCCTCCTAGTGTTGGCCACACCGGTGCTAGTCACGGAGTTGGCCACCCGAACGACGTCCCACGCAGACAGCGGACGAAAAGTGAGGGAAGACGCGGATGAAGGCACAGTCAATTCTCGGATCGGCGGCGGTCGGCGTGGGCCTCGGCACACTGCTGCTCCCCGCCGCCGCGCTCGCGGACACCACCGTCTCACCAGCCACCACCCCGGTCGGCGGGACCGTCGTCCTCACCACGACGGAATGCAACCCGAAGGCCGGTGATGCGATCTTCCACGTCACCGGCCCCAACCGGGACGAGAACGTCCGATCCACCACCGCCGCCGCCGGCGGCGGGCTCAGCGCGGAACTCTTCACCGCCGGGTTCACCCTCGGCACGTACACGGTGACGACCACCTGCGGCGACGGCAGCAGCGGCGGCTCGGCCACCTTCACCGTCACCCCGATCGGCGGCGCCCAGGCGGGTGCCGGCGGCAAGGACGGGGACACAGGCGTGCTGGTCGCCGGCGGTGCGCTGGCCGCCGCGGCGGTCGCCGGCGGCACGTACGTGATGGTGCGCCGCCGGCGGCGCGGCAGGGTCGTCGCCTGAACCGCCGCCACACCATCCCTTGGCGGAGGACGCCCGCGCCGGCTCAGCCGGCGCGGGCGCCGCACCCACATCGGACGGAGGTGGACACCTGTCGCCGCAGCACAGCCCCGCGCGTGGCCCGTCGCGGGCCCGCACCCGCACCGTCGTCGCCGCCGTCATCCTGGCCGGGGCGACCGGGGCCGGCCTGGTCGCCGCCGGCCTCGGCACCACCTCGGCGCGGCCCCCGCAGCCCGGGGCGTCGGTCGCGCCGACCGCCGAACGCACCGGCTCGCCCGGCCCGGTGCTCCCCCGCTCCCAACCGCTCCGGATCACCATCCCGCGCATCGGCGTCGACGCCGACATCGTCCCGGTCGCCACGGACAGCGACGGCGCCCTGGAGGTGCCGCCGCTGGACCACCCGGAGGTCGCCGGCTGGTACCGGCCCGGCCCCAGCCCGGGCGAGGCCGGCAACGCGGTGATGGTGGGGCACGTCGACTCGCAGAACGGGCCGGCGGTCTTCTTCGAGCTGGGCCGGCTCCGCCCCGGTGACAGCGTGCAGGTGACCCGCGCCGACGGCCGGGTCGCCCGGTTCATCGTGGACGGTGTCGGGGCGTACCCGAAGGAACGCTTCCCGACCGAGCGGGTGTACCGCGGCGACGCCGACGCCCGGCTGCGCCTGATCACCTGCGGCGGCCGGTTCAACCCGCGCACCGGCAACTACCCGGACAACATCGTGGTGTTCGCCACCGCGACCCGCTGACACCGGCCCGACACCGCCGGCTGGCGCCGACCCCGTACGGTAAGCCGTCGGCGTCCGGCGGGCGGCGGCTCCAGGTCGCGGCGCGGCACCAGACGTGCCGAGCTGAAGTTGCCGAAGGAGGTGCACAAGGTGGACCGGTCGGCGGTACGCGGCTCCGAAGGGCGACGCCTGCTGCCCGCCCTCGTCGCGCGGTTGCTCGGGCGCCCCGACGGCGAGGCGACGGTGCCCCGCCCGCGCCGGGCCAATCCGGACGCGGTGGTGGACTGCGCGGTGTACGCGGCGGGCCGGCGCGAGCCGGGCCGACCGCACTACGCCGACGCGTACGCCCGCGCCCGGCGGCACCGGCGGTCGTTCGTCTGGTTGGGGCTGCACGAGCCGGCCGCGGCGGTGATGGCGGCGGTCGGGCGGACCTTCGGGCTCGACGAGCTGAGCGTCGCGCAGGCCCTCGCCGACGGACACCGTCCGACGGTGCAGCGCCACGGCGGGGTGACGCTGCTGGTGCTGCGCACGGCGGGCTACGTCGAGCACGCCGAGCTGACCGACACCTCCGAGGTGATCGACACCGGCGACGTGATGGTGTTCCTCGGCGACCGGTTCGTCATCACCGTGCGGCACGGCGCGGCCGGCGCGCTGGCCCCGGTCCGGGCGGACATCCAGGGCCGTCCCGGCGTCCTGGCGGAGGGGCCGTGGGCGGTCGGGTACGCCGTCTGTGCCCGGATGGTCGACCTCTACCTGGAGGTCGCCGGACACCTGGAGAAGGACCTCGAACGGGTCGAGGAGAGCGTCTTCGCCCGCGACCGCAGCGCCGACATCCAGCACATCTACCAGCTCAAGCGGGAGGTGGTGGAGTTCAAGCGGGCGGTGCTGCCGTTGCAGACGCCGCTGCGCGCGCTGCTGGAGCAGCGCGGCGAGGGCCCGCCGCCGGCCCTGCACCGCTGGTTCGTCGACGTGGAGGGCCGACTCACCCGGGCGGTGGACCGGATCAACTCGTACGACGACCTGCTCAACTCGATCCTGCAGTCCCGGCTGGCGCAGCTCGCCGTCGACCAGAACAACGACATGCGCAAGATCGCGGCGTGGGCGGCGATCGCCGCGGTGCAGACCGCGGTGGCCGGCATCTACGGCATGAACTTCACCCACATGCCGGAGCTGGGCTGGCGGTACGGCTACGCCGGCGCGCTGCTGCTGATGGCGGCCGCCGCGTTCACCCTGCACCGGCTGTTCCGCCGCTCCGGGTGGTTGTAGACCGTCAGGGTTTGTCGAGGTCGGACAGCTCCTGGTCGAGCAGTTCGGCGAGGCGGGCCACCCGCCACGGGTCGGACGTGACGGTGATGCCGCGGCTGGGCATCTCCACCGTCATCAGCAGGTAGAGGTGCAGCCGGTACAGGCCGAGCCGGCGGCGGACCGCGTCGTCCAGCGGGAACGGCGCGATCGTCCGGTACGCCCGCACGAACGGGTCGTCCGGCTCGTCCTCGGTACGCCGGAACAGCAGCGGCGAGACCTGGTCCATCAGCGGGTCGCCCCAGAGGTGGCGCTCGCCGTCGACCAGGCCGCTGAGCCGGGGCGTGCCGTCCGGGCCGTCGACGGCGAGGACGTTGCCCGCCCAGCCGTCGAAGTGCAGCAGGGCCGGGCGGCGTACCGCGTCGAGGACAGTGGCGTGCCGGTCCACCAGGTCCCGGATCCGGGCGGCCGGCACCGGCAGCGGCACCCGCCAGTCCGCCGCGTCGGCGAACAGGTCCCCCAGCATGGCGGTGTACGCCGACCGCCAGGTGGCGCCGGAGGCGCGGCCACCGTCGTAGCCGTACCGGTCGCCGGTGACGCCGTGCAGCGCGGCCAGGGCGACACCGAACTGGGCCCGCACCTCGTCGGTGTCGCCACCGGCCTGGCTCAGCTGCCAGAGGCTGCGGCCGGGCAGCAGCCCGGTGAGCAGCCAGTCGCCCAGCTCCGGGTCGCTGCCATGGTGCAGCAGCGGCGGGACGGGCACCGCGGGCGCCCGCGCGGCGACCAGCCGCAGGTAGCGTGCCTCGGCGCCGATCATGTCGCGCTCGTAGCGCAGCAACGGCACCTGCGGCGGCGGACCCACCTTGAGCACCACGGGCCGCCCGTCGTCGAGGGTCACCCACCAGACCGCGGCGAAGCCACCTCCGGTCAACGGCCCGGAGTTGGTGACCCGGACGGTGGGGCCGAGGGACGCGGCGACGTAGCGGCCGACCTGGTCCGGGTCGAGGCGGCGCTGGGTGGGGCTCATCCGGCGCGCCCCGTCGGGCCGGTGAGTGTCCCCGTGGTCAGGTCCATCTTCCGTGCCAGGCTAGTGGGCCGGCCGGCCCCGCGATGTCCCGGACCGGGGCGCTCGTAAGGTGGCAACCGTGATGTGGCGGCGGTACGTGGCGATCGGTGACAGCACCACGGAAGGGCTGGACGACCCGGACGACGCCGGCGGCTACCGGGGCTGGGCGGACCGGTTCGCCCTCGCGGTGGCCCGCGCGCAGGGCGGCCTGGAGTACGCCAACCTCGCCATCCGGGGCCGCACCACCGGGCGGATCCGCGCCGAGCAGCTGCCGGTCGCCCTCGACCTGGCCCCCGACCTGGCCACCGTGGTGGCCGGGATGAACGACGTACTGCGGCCGTCGTTCGACGCCGACCGGGTGGCCGAGGACGTCGGCGCGATGCAGCGGGCGCTGGTCGGCCAGGGTGCGACGGTGCTCACCTTCACCCTGCCGGACCCGGCGCCGGTGATGCCGATCGCCCGCCCGTTGCGCGGCCGGGTGCTGGCGCTCAACGCCGCCGTCCGCGCGGTCACCACCGAGACCGGGGCCACCCTGCTGGACCTCGGCGCGCACCCGGTCGCCTCGGACCCGCGACTCTGGAGCGACGACCGGTTGCACGCCAACCCCGCCGGGCACGAACGGATCGCCGCCGCGCTCGCGTACACCGCCGGCCTGCCCGGGTACGACGACTCGTGGTCGCATCCGCTGCCGACGGCCGCCCGCCGGCCCCGCCACGAGGTGGTCCGGGCCGAGCTGGCCTGGACCCGCCGGCACCTGCTGCCCTGGCTGGGGCGGCACCTGCGCGGCCGGTCCTCCGGCGACGACCGGGTGGCGAAACGGCCCGTGCCGCTGCCGGTCGAACTGCCGCCGAACTGACCGGCCGGCGCCGGTCGGCCCGCTCCCGGCTCAGTGCTCGATCGGCCGGCGGGTACGCGCCCGCTTCAGCTCGAAGAAGCCGTCGGTGCCGGACACCAGCAGCACCCCGTCCCAGAGCCGGCCGGCGGCCTCACCCTGCGGGTACGGCGCCACCACCGGCCCGAAGAAGGCGTTCACCCGACCATCGGCGCCGGTGACGTGGATGGTCGGCGTGCCGAGGTCCTCGCCCACCGGTTCGAGGCCGGCGTGGTGGCTGGCCAGGAGCGCGGCGTCGTGGTCGGTGGTGTCGGCGGCGTCGGCCAGCTCCACGGACAGGCCCACCTCGGTCAGCGCCGCCGCGTACAGCTCCCGGCCGAGAGGGGCCCGCTCGTGGTGGATCCGGTTGCCCAGCGCGGTGTAGAGGTCGCCGAGTACCTCGGTGCCGTACTTCTGCTCGGCGGCCACGCAGACCCGGACCGGGCCCATACCCGGCTTCAGCCACTCCCGGTACCACTCCTCCAGCCCTTCGCGCCCCTCGTTGAGCACGGCCAGGCTCATCACGTGGAACCGGACCCGCACGTCGCGGACCCGTTCCACCTCCAGCAGCCAGCGGGAGGCGTTCCAGGCCCACGGGCAGCGCGGATCGAACCACATGTCGGCGGTCGTCATCGTCGTCTCGGTTCCCTTCGCGGAAGCGTTTGCGCCACCGACGTTAGGGCGTCGATCGGCCCATCTGGAGAGCCGACTCGCGCTCCGATCGTTGGGCCAATCCGCCTTCCGGGATGCCCCTCGGGCACCCGCCCGACGTGTTTGAGCAGCAGTGCGGTGGGAAGACACGCGCGCCGCGCGGGCCGACTCGGCCCGACGTCGCCGGACGGCGTCCACCACCGGTCCGGCCGCGGCGGGACCGCGAGGAGGAGCGATGGCCCAGGCGGCCACCAGACCGAGCAGCGCGAGGAAGGCCACCGGGGCGCGCAAGGCCCCGATGCCGAACAAGACCGCGGCGAAGAAGGTCGCGACCGCCACCAAGCGGGCGACCGGGGCGACCCTGGCCAAGACCCCGGGCGGGAAACCCACCCCGACGACCGCCCGGGCGGCGAAGAAGAAGGACACCGCGGCCACCACCGCGACGCCCACCCGGCGGGCGACCGCCAAGGCCACCGCGGCGAAGAAGGTGACCGCCGCGAAGAAGGCCCCGGCCACCAAGGCGGCGGCGAAGAAGGCGGCGGCGAAGAAGGCGCCCGCCACCCGGGCCACCGCCAAGAAGGCGCCCGCCACGCGGGCCACCGCCAAGAAGACCACCGCCAAGAAGGCGCCGGCGAAGAAGGGCACGGCCCGTAAGACCACGGCGAAGAAGGCCGCGGCGACCGCCCGGGCCCGGACCGTCGCCGCGACCCGGACACCGGCGAAGAAGGCGACGACCATGGAGTCGTTCGGCAACCGGCGTACGGCGCGCACGAGCGCCCGCTGACACCGGGACGGTGCGGCCGGAGCCGCCCTGTGACACTGTCGGGATGACGTCGGAGGAGACTGGCCGACCACTCACCGAGCACGAGTCGGGAGTGCTGGACGCCCTGCTGGCGGTGGACTTCCCCGGCGTCGCGGAGCTGCGGGCGCAGGCGCGGCAGCTGCGCGCCGAGCCGTCGTGCGGATGCGGCTGCGGCACGCTGTTGCTCTTCCCGGAGGACGCGTCGCTGCCGAGGTCCACGGCGCGCAGCCCGATACCTGCCGAGGCGACCATCGAGGACGAGCACGGGGTCAGCGTCGGCGGCGTGCTGGTCTTCCTGCACCAGGGCCGGCTGGCCGAGCTGGAGGCGTACTACTGGGCGGAGTCGCGCGGCATGCCGTCGCCGGACCGCATCACCGTCTATCTGCGGCGTTGACTCGTCAGGCCGCGGTGAGCAGCGCGACCCGCTCGATGGCGAGCGCGTCGAGGTGACGGGCCAGGTCCTTCGCCTCGCCGGCCAGCCGGTCCCGCAGCCGCGCGACCGCCGTCCCGGCCCGGTCGACCGCCTCCTGCGCCCGCCGGATCCGGCCGCGCACGGCGAGGTCGGTGAAGATGTTGTCGAGGAAGATGTCGGTGAAGCGGGTCAGCTCGCCCAGCTCCAGCTGCGGCGCGAGCCACTCCCCCGGCAGGTCGGCCAGCTCGGCCCGCAGCGCCGCCAGCCGCCGGTCGGCGGCCCGGGCCGCCGCGGCGGCGTCGTCCATCCGCCCGTGCTTCATCATGCTGCTGATCGCCCCGCCACCGAGGAAGGTGTCGTAGGTGGACCAGTCGTCCGCCTTGGCGAGGTGGTCGCGCACCTGTGCGAGGGCGTTGCGGGCGGCGACGGCGGCCCGGGTGGCCTCGTCGACGTGCCGGGCCCGCGCGGTGAGCCGGTCCCGTTCGGCGGCGAGCGCGGCGAGCCGGGCGACCCGGGGATCCCCGCCGGCGAGGAGTTGACGCTCCCGCTCGTCGAGCAGGGTCGCGTACGCCTCGGGCGCGCCGGCCAGCTCGGTGCGGCGGGCCTGGGCGTCCCGGTGGTCGCGGCGCAGCCCGGCGAGGTGGACCTCGGCGTCCGCCGCGCGCCGGGCGGCCAACTCGGCCTCGCCCCGCTCGCGGCGCAGGTCGTCCTCGCGGCTGCCGCGCAGGGCGGCGAGGAGCCGGCTCGCCGAGCGGCCCTCCAGCCGCGCGACGTCCGCCTGCTCCCGCTCGCGGTCGCGGCGCAGCCCGGTGAGCCGGCGCTCCGCCTCGGCCAGCCGCCGGCGCAGCAGCTCGACCTGCCCGGTCACCGTCTGGTACTCCCGAACCCGTTCGGCCGCCTCGGCGAGCCGCCGGACCATGTCCCCGTCCACGCCGTCATTGCAGCGCGGGCGCGCAAGGCCGGGGTGGCCGCCCGGACGCGGTCGGGCTCGGGCAGGATGGCGGTCGTGGCGAAACGCGGTGCCCGCGCGAGCGCGGCCGAGGAGACCGAGCCCTGCCCGTGCGGCAGCGGCCTGCCGTACGCGGACTGCTGCGGCCCGATCCATCGCGGCGCGTCGACGGCGGCGACCGCGGCGGCGCTGATGCGGTCGCGGTTCAGCGCCTTCGCCGTGGGCGACGCCGACTATCTGCTGCGCAGCTGGCACTCCTCGACCCGCCCGGCCCGGTTGCGGCTCGATCCCGGCACCCGGTGGACCCGGCTGGAGGTCCTCGGCACCGAGCGCGGCGGCCTCTTCGACACCACCGGCACGGTCACCTTCCGGGCCCACTACCGGGAGGCGGGCCGGCCGGGCACGCTCGACGAGCACAGCCGCTTCGTCCGGGAGGACGGCCGCTGGGTCTACCTGGACGCCCAGCCCGACTGAGCCCGGGCGCCGGCCCGCCGGCGCCCCGGTGCTCCCGGGGCGCCGGCCGGCCGCGTCGCCGGTCCGACGGTGCCGGTCGGACCGACGAGGTCGATGGGCGGTGGCGGGTGAGCCGGGTGGTCAGCGGCCGCCGACCGGCAGCCGCCGGGGCAGCCCGAGCCGGCTGACCGCCGTCGCCACCAGGTCGTCCGGCGCCGCCGCCACCTCCAGCACGATGCCGGACTCGTCCGGCTCCAGGGATTCCAGGATGGCCCGCTGCGAGTCGAGCAGGCTGGCCGGCATGTAGTGCCCGGCGCGCCGGCCCAGTCGGTCCCGGATCAGCTCCGCCGACCCGTCCAGGTGGACGAACTCGACGTCCGGCGGCCCCTGGCGCAGCACGTCCCGGTATGCGCGCTTCAGCGCCGAGCAGGTCAGCACCGTGGACACGCCCTCGGCGTGCCGGGCGGCCATCCAGGCGGCCAGGTCCCGCAGCCACGGCCAGCGGTCCGCGTCGGTCAGCGGGATGCCGGCGCGCATCCGGGCCACGTTCGCCGCCGAGTGGAACTCGTCCGCCTCGGCGAAGCGCAGCCCGGTCACCTCGGCGATGCCCCGGGCGACGGTCGTCTTGCCCGCCCCGGACACGCCCATCACCACGACGTGCCGGGTGGGCGGCCGCTCACCAGTCATGGACGGTGCCGTCCTTGAGCCGGTTGAACGGCAGGTACGCCGGCTGGTACGGGAACCGCGCGGCGGCCTCCTCGTCCAGCTCCACGCCCAGGCCCGGCTGCTCGCCCGGGTGCAGGTAGCCGTCGGTGAAGCTGAACGACTGCCGGAACACCTCGTTGGTCAGCGCGCCGTGCTGCATGTACTCCTGGATGCCGAAGTTGTGGATGGCCAGGTCCAGGTGGAGCGCGGCGGCCATGCCGACCGGCGAGATGTCGGTCGGGCCGTGGATGCCGGACTTGATCTGGTACTGGGCGGCGTAGTCGAGCAGCTTCCGCATGGCCGTGATGCCGCCGGTGTGGGTGACGGCGGACCGGACGTAGTCGATGAGCTGTTCCCGGATCAGCGTCTGGTAGTCCCAGACGGTGTTGAACACCTCGCCGATGGCCAGCGGCGTGGTGGTGTGCTGGCGGACCAGGCGCAGCGCCTCCTGGTTCTCGGCCGGCGTGCAGTCCTCCAGCCAGAACAGGTCGTACGGTTCGAGCGCCTTGCCGAGCTTGGCGGCCTGGATGGGGGTCATCC
Source organism: Micromonospora sp. NPDC051924 (assembly GCF_055586005.1). Lineage (NCBI taxonomy): Bacteria > Bacillati > Actinomycetota > Actinomycetes > Micromonosporales > Micromonosporaceae > Micromonospora > Micromonospora sp. NPDC051924. The sequence continues at coordinate 5,313 of NZ_JBVJJA010000044.1, read as the reverse complement.
GGTGGTGGCCGTCGTGCAGCAGCGGCAGCTCGGGGCCGAACTCGTTGCGGACCGCCTCGAAGACGCCGGGCAGGTGGCGCAGGTAGGCGCGGGTGTCCCAGTCCTCCTCGGCGGGCAGCGGGGTGCGCTGGGCCGGCTCGTAGTCGTAGCGCTTGCCGTCGATGCTGGGCTGGGCGGCGACGCCGTAGACGGCGTTGATGCCGGGCACCGAGGTCTGCACCCGGATGGAGCGGAAGCCGAGTTCGAGGTGGCGGCGAATCGAGTCGAACAGCTCCGGCAGGTCCCGGCCGGAGGCGTGCCCGTACGCCATGATCCCGGTCCGTGAGGCGCCGCCGAGCAGCTGGTAGAGCGGCATCCCGGCGGCCTTGGCCTTGATGTCCCAGAGGGCGACGTCGACGGCCGCGATGGCGGCCATGGTGACCGGCCCGCGCCGCCAGTACGCCGACCGGTAGAGGAACTGCCAGGTGTCCTCGATGCGGTGCGGGTCCCGCCCGATCAGCAGCGGGACGACGTGGTCGGCCAGGTAGGACGCGACGGAGAGCTCGCGCCCGTTGAGGGTGCCGTCCCCCAGTCCGGTGATCCCCTCGTCTGTGGTGATCTTGAGGGTGACGAAGTTGCGGTCGGGGCTGGAGACGATGACGTCCGCTGCGACGATCTTCACGCGGGTGCCTTTCTCGGGGTGGTTTCAGCGGAGGGTGCTGCCGGGTTGCAGCCCGTCCAGGAGGGACAGCTCGTCCCGGCGCGGCAGGGGTTCCCAGTCGCCGTGACCGGCGACGGCGAACGCGCCGAGGGTCACCGCGCGGCGCAGCCGCCCGGCCAGGTCGAGGCCGTCCAGGTGGCCGGAGAGGTAGCCGGCGGTGAAGGCGTCCCCCGCGCCGACGGTGTCGACCGCCGTCACGGGCAGCGCCGCCGTCGCCACGCAACCCTCCCGGGTGTACGCGCGGGCGCCGTCACCGCCGAGCTTCACCAGCACCGTCGACACGCCCCGGTCCAGCAGTTCGGCCACCACGGTCGGCTCGTCGGCGCCGTGGTCGCCGACCAGGTCCAGCTCGTCGTGGGAGGCGACCACGACCGAGGCGTGGCCGGCGAGCGGGGTGAGCACCGCGCGGGCGGCGTCCCGGCTCCACAGCCTCGCCCGGTGGTTGACGTCGAGGCAGACCAGCGCGCCGGCCCGGGCGGCGGTCCCGGCGGCCCACTCGATGGCCGCCCGGGCGCTGTCGGACAGCGCCGGGGTGATCCCGGTCAGGTGCAGCACCCGGGTGCCGGCCGCGAGGGCGGCCCGCAGGTCGTCGACGGTCAGCGCCGAACCGGCCGAGCCGGCCCGCTGGTAGATCACCCGGGTCAGGTCGGCGGTCCGGCGTTCCAGGAACATCAGACCGGCGGGGCGGTCCGGGTCGCGGACCACGTGCCCGACGTCCACCCCCTCGGCGCGCAGCTGGCGCAGCAGGAACAGGCCGAGGTCGTCGGCGCTGACCCGGCCGGCGAACGCGGTGCGGTGGCCGAGCCGGGCCACCCCGATCGCCACGTTGGACTCCGCGCCGGCCAGGTGCGGGGTGAGCGGGCCGCCGGCGGTGAGCGGGCCGGCCGAGCGCAGCGAGACCAGCGCCTCGCCGACGGTCAGCAGGTCGACGCCGGTCATGCGACCGCGGCGAGGTAGGCGCGGGCCCGCTCACGCAGGGCGTCGAGGTCGCCGCCGGAGGCCGCGTCGCCGACCAGCGGGCCGCCGACGCCCACCGCGATCGCCCCGGCGGCGAGGTAGCCGGGCAGCTCGGCCATGCCGACCCCGCCGACCGCGACGAACGGGATGTCCGGGAACGGGTCGCGCAGCGCCTTCAGGTACGCGGGCCCGCCCAGCGACGCCGGGAACAGCTTCACCGCGGCGGCCCCGGCGCGGACGGCGGCGTACGCCTCGGTCGGGGTGAGCGCCCCGGCGGCCACCGGCAGCCCCCGGCGGACCGCCTCCGGGATGGAGTCGACGACGGCCGGGGTCACGACGAACTGGGCGCCGGCCGCGGCCACGTCGGCGACCGCGGCCGGGGTGAGCACCGTGCCCGCGCCGACCAGGGCGTCCGCCGGCGCGGCGGCCCGGATCGCGGCGATGGCGTCGCACGCGCCGGGGGTGGTCAGTGCCACCTCGACCACCCGTACGCCCGCGGTGATCAGGGCGGCGCCGGTGGCCACGGCGGCGGCGGTGTCGGTGCCGCGGATGACCGCCAGCAGGCGGGTGGCGGCGAGTTCGGCGGTCAGGTCGAGGGTCATCTGGTCACCATTCCGCGTAGGAGCCGTCGGGGTGCCGGAACATCGGGCTGCGCCAGGCGTGGCCGCGCTTGTCCGCCGACCGGACCGCCTGCTCGTCGATCTCGATGCCGAGGCCGGGCGCGGTGAGCCGCTCGACATGACCGTCCACGAAGGTCAGCGGCTCCTTGTCGAGGCAGTAGTCGAGCACCTCGGCGCCGAGGTTGTAGTGGATGCCGATGCTCTGCTCCTGGATCAGGTAGTTCGGCGTGGCGAAGCCGACCTGGAGGCAGGCCGCGAGGGCGATCGGGCCGAGCGGGCAGTGCGGGGCGAGCTGGACGTCGTACACCTCGGCCAGCGCGGCGATCTTGCGGACCTCGGTGATGCCGCCGGCGTGCGACAGGTCCGGCTGGGCCACCGCGATGCCGGCCTGGAAGACCGGCAGGAACTCCTGCCGGCTGTACAGCCGCTCCCCGGTGGACACCGGGGTGGTGGTGGACCGGACGAAGTCGCCGATCAGGTGGGAGTTCTCCGGGACGACCGGCTCCTCCAGGAACAGCGGCCGGTACGGCTCCAGCAGCGGCGCGACCCGGCGGGCGTTGGCCAGGGTGAACCGGCCGTGGAAGTCCACCGCCACGTCCCGGTGCTCGCCGAGCACCTCGCGGGCGGCGGCCACCCGGGCCACCACGCCGTCCAGCTCGGCGACCGAGGCGATCGGGCTCATCCGGCCGGAGGCGTTCATCTTGACCGCGGTCAGGCCCGCCTCGACCTGGGCGGCGATGTGGTCGCGGACCTCGCTGGGCTCGTCGCCGCCGACCCAGCCGTACACCCGGATCCGGTCGCGGACCGGGCCGCCGAGCAGCTGGTGCACCGGGGCGCCGTAATGCTTGCCGGCGATGTCCCAGAGCGCCTGGTCGAGGCCGGCCACGGCGCTGGCCAGGATCGGCCCGCCCCGGTAGAAGGACCCCTTGGTCATGACCTGCCAGTGGTCCTCGATGCGCAGCGCGTCCCGGCCGATCAGCAGCTCGGCGAGCTGGTCGACGGCGGCGCGGACGGTCTCGGAGCGGCCCTCGCAGGTGGCCTCGCCCCAGCCGACGATCCCGGATTCGGTCTCCACCCGGACGAAGAGCCAGCGGGGGGCGACGAGGAAGGTCTCGATGCGCGCGATGGTGGTCATGCGTCAGCCCTTCGTCGCGCCGGCGGTGAGGCCGGAGACCACGTACTTCTGCACGAACAGGGCGATCACCATGATCGGCAGAGTGACCACGGTGGCCGCGGCCATCAGACCGCCCCAGTCGATGCTGGCGTACCCGACGAAGTCGAAGATCGCCACCGGCAGCGTCTTGGTGTCCGCGCCGGAGAGCACCAGGGCGAACATGAAGTTGTTCCAGGAGAAGATGAAGGAGAGGATCCCGGCGGTCGCGATGCCCGGCACGGACAGCGGCAGGGTGATCCGGCGGAACGCGCCGATGTGGGTGAGCCCGTCGACCAGCGCCGCCTCCTCCAGCTCGTCGGGCAGGCCGTCGAAGAAGCCCATCATGATGTAGACGATCAGCGGCAGCGAGACGAACATGTGGCTGAGGATCAGCACGGTGAAGCCGCCGACCAGCTGCAGGTTCGAGAAGACGTAGTACCAGGGCACCAGCAGCGAGACGCCGGGGATGACCCGGGCCATCAGCACCACCAGGGCCGACTTCTTCATGTTGAACCGGCTCATCGAGTACGCGGCCGGCACGCCGAGGATCAGCGACAGCACCGTGGCGGCGAAGGCCACCCAGAGGCTGTTGCCGATGAACTGGACGTAGTGCGACTGCTTGAGGACGTTGGCGTAGTTGTCCAGGGTGGGCGAGAAGACCAGCGCCTTGCCGGTGTCGTAGATGTCGACGTTGGTCTTGAACGACGCGGCGATCATCCAGAGCAGCGGCGCGATCAGCGACAGCACCACGACGGTGAGCGCGACCACCCGGAACAGCCGGTACGCGGGACTGGCCTTCATCGCTTGGCCTCCTTGCGCCGCGCGGCCAGGGCCCACATCGACCCGATGATGATCAGGAAGAACAGGATGAGGACGGTGGAGGAGACGCCGTACTCGTTGTAGTCGAAGCTCAGCCCGTAGGCGTACACGTTGAGGGTCTCCACCTCGTGGAAGGAACCGCCGCCCTTGCCCTTGGTGGCGTAGAGGATGTCGAAGGTCTTCAGGGCGTCGATGCCGCGCAGCAGGATCGCCACGATGACCGTGGGCATCAGCAGCGGCAGGGTGACGTGCCGGAACCGCTGCCAGGTGCTGGCGCCGTCGATCCGGGCCGCCTCCTGGGGTTCGTCGGACAGCGAGGTCAGGCCGGCGAGCAGGATCAGCACCACCATCGGGGTCCACTGCCACACGTCGATGAAGATGGTGGTGTACAGGGCGGAGTGCTGGCCGGCGAGCCAGGGCTGCGGGCCGATGCCGAACCAGCCGAGCACCTGGTTGGCCAGGCCGATGTTGGGGTCGAAGATGAGCCGCCACATCATGCCGACCGCCACCGGGGTGGCGACCAGCGGCATGAGGATGGCCACCCGGACCCACTTCTGGCCCTTGAACGGCCGCCAGAGCAGCAGCGCGACGGCCATTCCGAGGACCACCTCGAGGGCCAGCGCGACCAGGGTGAAGGTGGCGGTGCGGCCGACCGCCGGCCAGAACCGGTCGGTGTCCGACAGCACGTCGAGGTAGTTCTGGAAGCCCACGAACTCGCTCTCGGCGCGGACGGACCCCTCGGCGTCGGTGAGGCTGAGCCAGGCGGTCCAGCCCAGCGGGATCACGATCAGCGCGGCGACGAAGGCCATCGCGGGGGTGGCGAAGAGCCACTTGCGGTGGTCGTTGGCCCAGCGCGCCCAGCCGGGCGTGTCGGGCATGACGCCGGCGCCGCCGGGCGCGCGGCGGGGGGAGGTGACGGTTGCCATGAGATCTCCGGGGTGGGCGGACCGACAGGGGTACGCGGGTGGGGGGGGGGGGGGGGCCCCCCCCCCCCCCCCCCCTTCTCCCCCCCCCCCCCCCCCCCCCCCCCCCAGCCAACCCCCCCCCCCCCGCCCCTCCCTCCC
>NZ_JBVJJA010000043.1:0-62465 GCF_055586005.1 Micromonospora sp. NPDC051924 | reverse complement strand
GGAGCGGCTCTCGCCCGAGGCGATGAAGCATGCGGCCGAGGCAATGATGTGCGCGGCCGGCTACGCGGAATCGGTGGCGACACCGAAGCTCTGAGGTGCCGGCTTGGCGGGCGGCGAGTCCAGCTCGCCGCCGGCCACCTTCGGCCAGTGGCCGCCGCTCCAAACGACGCCCGCTTTGGAACGGAACGGTGGCGGGCAGGTGCCGTACAGGGACTTGAAGCTCGGTCGCCTCTCCCACCAACGAGCCGCGCCGCCTGAGGGTCAGTTCTCGCGCTTCGCCGGCATACCGGCCAACTAGGCTTGGGTTAGCCTCAAGGTCTTGCCGATCGTCAACGGCGGTGGGGCAATGGTCCGTGTGGCCCCGCCGACACGAACCCCATGCCTGCGGCGGGGGTTGCGACGGGCAGACGCAGGTTCTCCTCTTGGTGACGGAGGTCCCGGTCCCGGTCCCGGTGGTGGTGGCGGGGGAGTGGGCGCCCGGACCCGACCGTACTGGATGGGGGTGCAGGTGCCGCTGACCTCACCCGCCAGCCAATCGCTGTGACTCGCGGACGGCTGGAACGAGACTTCTGCGGGTGACTGCGTGGCGTGACTGCCCTGGCGCAGTTCGTCGGTATGCATCGGGTATGCTCGGAGTATGACTCGCCGTATCACGATCAGCCTGCCTGACGATGTGGCCGAGTACGTGGAGCGCACACAGAGCAACACGTCTGGTTTCATCGCCGGGATCCTCCGCCGCAAGATGCGCGCCGACGACCTACGCGCCAGGTGGGCGGAGCTGGGCTACGTGGTGACCGACGAGGACGTGGAGCGGACGAGGCAACGCCTCGCCGAGCTCCCGCCGATCAGCGACGAGCAGCATGCCCGCAACCTTGAGTGGCTTCGCCAGTTCGACGACGAGGGGACCGCCGCCGCGTGAACGGTCTGGTCCTGGACGCCTCCGCGCTTCTCGCGTACGCCTCGGGGACCAGCATCGAACCGGGTGCCATCCTGACCCTCGCCGAGGAGGACCCGGAGCAGCAGGTGTGGGTCCCCGCCCTGTGTCTCGGGCAGGCGCAGCTCCAGCTGGCGGGCACCGCCGCCGCCACGATGCTCGACCTTCTGTTCAGCGAGGACCGGGACATCCACGTGGCCGTCTACGACGCTGCCACGAGCCGGCGCGTCGCCCGGATCGCCGCCCGAGCGAACGTGCCGCTCGACGTCGCCCACGCCGTCGCCACCGCCGTCCTCTACCGCTGCTACCTGGTCACCCGGGACGCGAAGGCCGTGGCACCCGCGCTGCCCCCGGGCCTGGAGATCCTCGACATCAGCGAAACCTGGGACTGACACCCTTCCCGCTGCGATGTCGCTCGGCGACGCGGGCGCTGGGTGGGGCGATGCGGTGCGGTGCGGTGTGGCCGGGCGACGCGGGCGCTGGGCGGGGCCGTGGAATCTCCCGGTAATCGAGCTGGAGGTACTCCAGGCAGGTCAACCGCTGGTGAAGAATCTCCGCGGACCAGTCACGGAGGCGCCGGACCTGCGGGCGGAGCTGCGCCAGGAGTACCACCGGGCGGAGACCGCCGAGCGGGTCGGCGCGAGTACCGAGACGTGGCTCGACGATGTGCTCGACCAGGCGGCGGTGGCCTGGATGCTCGGCCGCGTGTTCGTCCGGTTCTGGGAGGACAACGAACTGGTCGACCAGCTCTGGATCGGTGGGGCCGATCCTGCCGCGCCGGCCGAGCGGGCGGTGCAGCACCGGCAGGCGTACCTGATCGCCGCCGCCGGGAAGGTCGACAATCCTCGCCAGCAGGCCGGCGCCAGCGCACCGGGCATGGAAGGAGATCGCAAGCACGCAGAAAGATCTCTGAAAGAGCCCACCCGCGTTTTCCCTCCCGCCACATAGCGGACGTCCTACCAGTCATTAGGCGGGGAGACGCGGTGAGGGCGGTGCGGATGTCGCGGTTGCGGGCAGGACGCTCGAAGTCGCCTTGGTTCGCCGGGGTGCTGACCGCATTCGGGTCGCGCACAGCCCGCTGACGATGACGAGCGTCAGCGCCAGCATCGTGACCGCGGGCCAAGCACCAAGCGCCCAGGCGCGGCCGGCCAGGCTGCCGAAGATGGACGAGCCGAGGTAGTAGGCGAACAGGTACAGCGAGGCGGCCTGCCCGGTAGCCACGCCGCAGGCGTGGGCGCGCGCGGGTACCCACCCGCTGGTCACCCCGTGCACGGCGAAGAAACCGACGGTCATGATCGCGAGGCCGAGCACGACGACCGGTAGCGAACGGGGCAGCGTGAGCAGCACCCCGGCGAGGGTGACCAGGCACCCGACCGGCACGACGGCGCGGTGGGAGAACCGTTCGGCCAGGCGCCCGGCGAGGGTCGAGCTGACGGTGCCGAGCGGATAGACCAGGAACACCAGGCTCGCGACGCCGGCCTCCAGGTCGAACGGTGCGGAGGTGAGCCGGAAATCCATCGCGTTGTAGACGGCGACGAACGCGCCCATCGAGCAGGCGCCGATGGCGTAGAGCGCGAGCAGGCCGCGATCGGCCACTGCCCCTCGCGCCATGTCCGCCAGGTGCTCGATCCGGGCCGGCACTGCCACGAAGTTCCGCGACGCGGGCAGCGTGAGCAGGGCGACGGCCGCGCTGAGCAGCCCCACTCCGGCGACCGCGGCCAGTGCCCACCGCCAACCGGCGGCGTCGGCGAGCGTGCCAGCGATCAGACGACCGGTCATCCCGCCCAGGGCCGTGCCCCCGATGTAGAGGCCGGCCGCCCGGGCGTGCGTGTCGGCGTGAAGCTCCTCGCGCAGATAGGCCGTGGCGACCGCCGGGAGCCCGGCCAGGGTGACGCCCTGCAACAGGCGCAGGCCGAGCAGGACATGCCAGGTCGGAGCCAGCGCGCAGGCCAGCCCGACAACGGCGGAGAAGGTGAGGGAGAGGTGGATGAGCCTGGTTCGCCCCAGCACCTCCGAGATCGGGCCGGCCACCAGCAGCGCGACGCCGAGGCCGACAGTGGTCAGGGACAGGGAGAGGGTGCTCTGCGACGCGGAGACCGAAAAGGCGTGCGCGAGCGCGGGAAGCAGCGCCTGCGTGCTGTAGAGGAGGGCGAAGGTCGCCACTCCGGCCGCGAAGAGCGCCACCGCGATCCGGCGGTACCCCGACTCGCCGACCTGGTAGCCCGTCGACGACCGGGTCGGGGCCGCGCGGGGCGGCGAGAGCGGGCGGGCGGCGGCCTTGCGGATCGGCGTCATCCTGCGAGCGTCGGACGACGCGCCACATGCGTCAAATGCATGCTCTGTCTACTGCTAATACGTCAAGCGTATAGTTGCGCTCATGCAGGTCGAGGATCTCCGCAGGCTGCTCGCCCTCGCGGACCACGAGCGGGTCACCGACGCCGCAGCCGCGCTGCACATGACTCAGCCCACCCTGTCCCGGCTGCTCGCCCGGGTCGAGGAGGAACTTGGCAGCCGGCTGTTCGAGCGGGACGCGCGGGGAGTGCGCCCCAACCCGTACGGCGAGGTGGTCCTCGCCGCGGCCAGGGACATCACGGACCGGTACGACCAGCTGCTGAGCGACCTGGCGGGCCTGCTCGACCCCGAGTCGGGGACCGTCCGACTGGCGTTCCTCGACTCGATGGCCACGTCCCTTGTGCCGCGCCTCCTGCACGACTTCCGCCAGCAGGCGCCCCGCGTACGCGTCGCGCTCCGTCAGGAGCCGGGCCACGAGATCCTGCGCGACCTCGCCTCCGGCGTCTCCGAGCTAGCGCTGATCTCCCCGCGCCCCGACGGCCCGCACGGCTGGCTGCCGCTGCAGCGGCAGCAGTTGGTGCTCGTCGTCCCCGCAGGTCACCGACTAGCCGAGCGAACTCGGGTGCGGCTCGATGAAATCGCGGAGGAGGATTTCGTGACCGTACCCGGCGGGTTCGGGTTCCGGTCTCTGGTCGACGAGCTGTTCGCGGTCGCGGGGGTGACGCCGCGTGTGGCGTTCGAAAGCGGCGATCTGGCCACGATCGAGGGACTGGTCGGATCGGGTCTGGGGGTGGCCATCGTGCCGGAGGAGTTCGCCGGTGCCTCGAGGAGCGTTGGCGTGCCTCTGGTCGCCGCCGGCGCGGAACGCGTCGTCGGGCTCACCTGGCGGAACGATCGCGTACTCGCCCCGGCCGCGGCACGGTTCCTGGAGTTCGTCTGCTCCGTCGCTCCGCGCAAGGACCGGGAGGCTAGTCTCACGGCATGAGCACCCGCGCTAAGCATGGGTGCCCGAAAAGTTGTGATCGATTCCCCCTCGGGCACAACCCTTACGAGGTTGAACGCCGCGACCCCGCTGGCGCGAGCACGACCTCGCCACCGCAACCGACGTCAGCCGCATCGCCACCGACCTCATCGTCTGGCTAGTGCTCTGACGGGACCGGGTTGGCGGCGGGGGGGCCGGAACCGGTTGGATGAGTCGGACATCCGACGGGTTTGGGGGCGTGGTGGCGGAGCTGGTCAAGATCAGGAGGCTGACCGACCAGGAGGGCCAGCAGTCGCAACGGGTCGTGCGCCGGGGCAGCACCAACACGGTGCGCTATCGACGGGCGATGATGCTGCTGGCCTCGGCCGGCGGCAACCGAGTTCCAGTGATCGCCCAGTTGGTGCAGGCCGACGAGGACACGGTGCGGGACGTGATCCACCGGTTCAACCAGATCGGCCCGGCCTGCCTGGACCCTCGGTGGGCGGGAGGCCGTCCCCGCCTACTCAGCCCTGACGACGAGGACTTCGTCGTCCAGACGGCCACCACCCGCCCGACCAAGCTCAGCCAGCCCTTCACCCGCTGGTCCATCCGCAAACTGCTCGCCTACCTGCGCAAGGTGCACGGCCGGGTGATCCGCATCGGCCGCGAGGCCCTGCGCTAACCCCGGACCCAGTCGCGCCCGCAGGAGCACGCGCACAACCGACAGATGCGTCACAAGTGCGTGTTTTACGCGTTTGGGTCCCAGTCTGCGAGCTGCTCCATCGGCTCGGTGTCGCCGGTGGTCTCCAGGCCGTCGAGCGGGGTGCGATCGTAGAAGTAGAGGACCAGTTCGCTCGCTGCGCCTCGCATCGCCATGTCGCCCGGCTCCGCGTCGGCGGCGAGGTCGTCGCAGCGGACGCCGTCGGCGTTGAGGGTCAGGCGCCAGGAGCGGCCCTCGGTCGTGTGCAGGTCGATGGTCGCCGGCTTGAACGGCCAGGGGACGGTCGTCGCCGAGACGGTCGTCAGGAACTCGTCAACGCCCTCGACCGCGACGTCCGTCGGCAGCGGCTGTGCGGCCCCCTGGGTGACCTGGACGTCGTAGGTGTGGACGGCGATCTCCTGGATCTGGTGCCGGGCCACGGCTCCGCTGGTCTGCGGGGCCTGCGAGCGGCCCCACCAGGTCCAGCAGCCGCGGTCCGGGCCGGCCTCGCGCATCGCGTCGAGCATGAGCTCGGTCGACTCGGCGAGCCAGGCGTCCAGGGCTTCACGGTCGCGGGGCGCGGTCGGGGCGCCCTTCGGGTCCGTCCTCGCCGGGGGCTCAGCGCCCGGGCCCGCCGCGACGATGGCAGCCTGGCGGCGGCGGCCGTCGCCGAAGTGCTGCGCCAGTTCGCGCAGCGTCCAGTCCGGGCAGGTCGGGACCTGGACGTCAAGGTCAGGGGCGGACGCGATCGCGGCGCGGAACGCGGCCGAGCGGTCTTCGATCAGCCGCAGGACCTCGGGGAACTCCAAAATGTTTTGCACCTCGGTTGTGTATCACTGCGCTCCGGCCGCCGGGTAGCGAATTTGTCGGACGAACGCGTCGACAGCCGGGCGGAGCGCCGGCGCCGAAGCCGTCCCGAAACTCCGCGCACTGCTCGCCAACGGCGACTTCGACCGCTACTGGACCTACCATCTGGGCCAAGAGCACCAGCGCAACCACAGGCCCGCTACCAACTCGCTGCTTGACCTACGAAGTCACTCCCACAATCCGCACCCCTGGCCGATGCCAGCGGCCTGAGTAGTGTGCGGCCGGGCGGCGCGGAAGTGTCCGTGCCGCGGTTGTGCAGCGTAGCGCCGGTCAGGGCGAGAAGTGCGAGGCCGACCAGGGCCCCGCCAGACCGAGCCCCTAGCCCCAGCAGGGCCTCGCGCCTGTCTGGAGCCCAGGCCCCGGCATTCGCCGGGGCCTGGGCTCACTACCAAGTGTCGAGATGTCAGTAGAAGTACGAGACCACGCCGGCGTCGACCGTGGCGTCCTCGCCGCCCGCGAGGTTCATCCAGTCGCTGTAGCCGTACCTCGTACCCGAGGAGTCGGAAATGTTGTCGTAGTACACCAGGTCGGAGTCGGTCGAATCGATGTAGATGTAGGGGTTCCGTACGGCGAACCGGACCCGGTAGGTGCCCGGCCGCGCCTGGGCGACATAGGTGCCGTCGGGGTTGACGGTTGCGCTAGCACCCGGTTGTCCGTCTGCCTGCGGTTCGAGCTGGATCCCGGCGACGCTTGCAGTGGCGGCACCCGGCTCGCCCTCGTCCCGTACGCCGTCCTGGTCGCTGTCTACCCAGACTGTGCCCCGGATGGTCACCGGCGCGACGACCGTGACCCGCGTCCGCAGCGTGTCATTGTCGGGATTGACGTCCGGCACAGGGTTGGACACGGTGGCGACCATGTCGAGGACGGTGCCAGGCTGCGCCCCAGAAATCTTGGCGACTACACCGAGGTAGTTGCTCGTCTGGTCGGCCCAGAGCGGGGCGTAGGTGCAGCGGTAGCCGGGCAGCCCGTCGGCGGCCGTGTCGCCGTAGGCGCAGGTCCAGCCGGTGCCGGATGCGCTGTAGGGCACGAGGCCGGCCGGGAGCGGCACGGTGACCGCTACCTCGCCCGACTTCGCCCGCCCGGTGTTCTGCACGTAGGTGTTGAGTCCGACAACTTCCCCGTCGAGCCTCTGGTAGTCGGCCGGCTGGGCGGTGAAGCCGAGGTCGACCGTGGCCGGAACGTAGCGAAGCTCCGCCGTGCCGGTGTTGTTGGCAAGCGACGACTCGCTGCCTCCGCTGACGGTGGCGCTGATGGTGAGCACATCACCGGCGGTGCCGGCGGCGACGCTGAGCGGGATGCTGAGCGCCTCGGCCGCAGACCTGGCGGAAATCGGCGCGGTAGTGCAGGTGGCCGTGCCGAAGAGGTCGCACTGCCAACTCTCCGGGATCACGTAGCCGTCGCCGACGAAGGCGACGCCGGCCGGGAGCGCGAACGACAGGGTCACCGCCTCGCTCGTCTGCTTGCCGGCGTTGCGGATGTCGACCGTCAGGGTGCTCCAGTCGCCGCTGTCGACGACCTCGGCCGGGCCGACACTGGCGGACACCACGAGGTCGGCCGGTGGCGGTGCCGCGTTCGCGGCGGTGGCGGGCAGCAGCCCGATGATGAGGGTCAGTGCACTCCCCGCGAGTGCGCCGACCAGCTTGAGACGTCGTTGCTGGTGCAGAGCCATGGCATCCTTACATCAGAGGACGGGCCGGATCGTTCCGGCCGGGACAGGAGCATGCCCTGTCCAATTTGGACAGCGGCCAACTGGCGATCTTCGTCACGTGTCCCGTCGCGACCAGGCAAGGCCCGCCGTCGCCACCGCCGTCCTCTACCGCTGCTACCTGGTCACCCGGGACGCGAAGGCTGTGGCACCCGCGCTGCTCGCGGGCCTGGAGATCCTCGACATCAGCGAAACCTGGGACTGACACCCTTCCCGCTGCGATGTCGCTGGGCGACGCGGGCGCTGGGTGGGGCGGTGGAATCTGCCGGTGATCGAGCAGCTGACGCCAGCCGCTCAACACCGACGTCGGGGACGTGCTTTTCGCGGAGCAGCCCTCGACATCGGGTCCTCTCGGCAGCCGACCGCGGATGGCATCGCGCGGGCCGGTCCGGAACCAGGCCGTTCCACCCCTGGCCGGCGGCGAGCCCACGGGCGTGAGCCGGCCGCGGCCGCCAGATCGGCAAGGTGTGGCGCAGACTGGCCGGCGATCTGCTCGGCGATCGCCGAGATCGGCTGCATTGCCCTATGGCAGACCGGAGCGTTGATCGACATCATGGGAGTCGCGGTCATCCCGCAAGGGCGCCGGAGAAGCGGCAAACGCCTGACCGCCAACACGGAGGGGCCGACGCCTAGCGTCGTCCTGGCGACCAAGGAGCTGCATGTGCTTATCGGCGTTGTCAACGAGTCGAGGCGCGGGGAGACCCGGGTGGCCGCAACCCCCACTACAGTCGCGCAGCTGTTGAAGCTGGGCTACCAGGTGGTGGTCGAACCTGCCGCCGGGGAGCCGTCGAGCTTCCCGGACGAGGCCTACGTCTCTGTCGGCGCGCTACTGGGGAACCCCCTCACCGCGGACATCGTGTTCGGTGTGAACGCGCCGTCGGTGGAGCAGCTCGACTCGCTCCGCCCGGCAGCGACGTGGGTCAGCCTGCTGGCTCCGGCGTCGAACCCCGAACTGGTAGAGGAGCTGGCGCGTCGTCCGATCACCGCCCTCGCAATGGATGCGGTACCGCGTATCTCCCGAGCGCAGTCCCTGGACGTGCTGTCCTCGATGGCGAACATCGCGGGGTACCGGGCTGTGGTGGAGGCAGCACACGTCTTCGGCCGATTCTTCACCGGTCAGGTGACCGCTGCCGGCAAGGTGCCACCGGCGAAGGTGCTGGTGGCGGGTGCAGGCGTCGCGGGGCTGGCGGCGATCGGCGCCGCCGGCAGCTTGGGCGCCGTCGTCCGCGCTTCCGATCCCCGTCCAGAGGTGGCCGACCAGGTGCGCTCGCTGGGCGGGGAGTACCTCGCGGTGGAGGCGCCGGACGTGGAGGTCTCGGCCACCGGTTACGCCAAGGAGATGTCGGAGGACTACAACGCCAGGGCGGCTGCCCTGTACGCAGAGCAGTGCAAGGACGTGGACATCATCATCACCACAGCGTTGATCCCCGGGAAGCCCGCGCCCCTGCTCCTCACCAAGGAGATGGTGGCGAGCATGAAGCCGGGAAGCGTCATCGTCGACATGGCGGCGTCGAACGGCGGGAACGTCGAGGGCACGATCCCCGGTGAGGCGGTCGTCACCGAGAACGGCGTGACGATCCTCGGCTACACCGACCTCGCCGCTCGGCTGCCCACCCAGGCATCGCAGCTCTACGGCACCAACCTCGTCAACCTGATGAAGCTGCTCACGCCCGGCAAGGACGGCCAGCTCGTGCTCGACTTCGACGACGTGGTGCAACGGTCGATGACCGTGGTCCGGGACGGCGCACTCACCTGGCCGCCACCGCCCGTACAGGTCTCGGCGGCGCCGGCCGCGGCAGCCGCAGTGGAGAAGTCACCGGAGCCGCAGGCGAAGCAGCCCGTGCCGGCGTCCCGCCGCCTCGCGGTGGTGACGGCCGTCGGGGTAGCACTGTTCCTGGTCGCTGCTCTGGCCCCGCCGGCCCTCCTGGGGCACCTGACGGTGTTCGCACTGGCGATCGTGATCGGCTACTACGTGATCGGTCACGTGCACCACGCGCTGCACACACCGCTGATGTCGGTGACCAACGCGATCTCCGGGATCATCGTGGTCGGCGCGTTGCTGCAAATCGGTCATGGTGAAACGTCGAACCGAGCCCTGATCACCGGGCTGTCGTGCGCCGCGATCCTGCTGGCCAGCATCAACATCTTCGGCGGCTTCGCGGTGACCCGCCGCATGCTCACGATGTTCTCCCGCAGCTGAAGCCTCACCCGAGCCCTGGAGCTTCTACAACATGACGATCGAAACCGCGGCTCAGTCCGCGTACATCGTGGCCGCGCTGTTGTTCATCCTGGCGCTGGCCGGCCTGTCCAAGCACGAAACCGCCAAGGCGGGCAACGGCCTGGGCATGGCCGGCATGGCGCTGGCCCTGGTCGCCACCATCGCGCTGGCCGCCGACCACGGCATCGGTGCCACCGGCGCGAGCCTGCTCGTCGGGGCCACCCTGGTCGGTGCCGTCATCGGCCTGGATCGGGCCAGGCGGGTGGAGATGACCGGCATGCCCGAGCTGATCGCGCTGTTGCACTCATTTGTCGGCCTCGCCGCCGTGCTCGTCGGCTGGAACGGCTACCTCCAGGTCGAAGGCGACCTCGACGGCGCCGAAGCTCACGCGCTTCAGACCCAAGAGATGCTGGGAATCCACCACGCCGAAGTCTTCATCGGCGTCATCATCGGCGCGGTCACCTTCACCGGATCGGTTGTCGCGTTCGGGAAGCTGTCGGCACGGATGAAGTCCGCCCCGCTCATGCTGCCCGGCAAGAACGCGCTCAACATCGGCGCCCTGGCCGCGTTCGCGTTGCTCACCGTCTGGTTCGTCCTCGACCCGCAGCTCTGGCTGCTCGTCGTAGTCACCGCGATCGCGCTGACACTGGGCTGGCACCTGGTCGCCTCCATCGGCGGGGGTGACATGCCGGTGGTGGTGTCCATGCTGAACAGCTACTCCGGCTGGGCTGCCGCCGCATCCGGATTCCTCCTGGAGAACAACCTGCTCATCATCACCGGCGCGCTCGTCGGCTCCTCCGGCGCCTACCTCTCCTACATCATGTGCCGGGCGATGAACCGATCGTTCCTGTCCGTCATCGCTGGCGGCTTCGGTATCGAGAGCACCGCCCCGGGGGAGGTGACCCAGGGCGAGCACCGCGAGGTGACCGCCGAGCAGGTCGCCGAGATCCTCGCGGAGGCGGACTCGGTCATCATCACCCCCGGCTACGGCATGGCGGTCGCCCAGGCACAGCACGGCGTCGCCGAGCTCACCCGCAAACTCCGCGAGCGGGGCACCCAGGTCCGCTTCGGCATCCACCCGGTAGCGGGACGGCTGCCTGGCCACATGAACGTCCTGCTGGCCGAGGCGAAGGTCCCCTACGACATCGTCCTGGAGATGGACGAGATCAACGACGACTTCGCGCACACCTCGGTCGTCCTGGTGATCGGCGCCAACGACACCGTCAACCCGGCTGCCGCAGAAGACCCCGACAGCCCCATCGCCGGAATGCCCGTGCTGAGTGTGTGGAAGGCAGGCCAGGTCGTGGTGTTCAAGCGCTCGATGGCCACCGGCTACGCCGGTGTCCCGAACCCGCTCTTCTACCGGGACAACACATCGATGCTGTTCGGGGATGCCAAGCAGCGCGTCGAAGACATCCTCGCGGCGCTCACGGCGCACAGCACGACTGGCCCGACACTGACCACTGCCGGGTAGAGCCTGTGCTGAAGCCCCGGTGGTGGAGCAAGAAGCTCCGTGTCGGTGATCGATAAGCAGCGGAGAATCGGGGAGGGGGATGGGAGCAGACGCCTGCACCACGACGGCAGTGAAGTCCGCGCGACGACGCAGAACAGTGCTCAACGGCACCAGCGCCCACCGGCGATTCTGTGTTCGCGCAGGTCAAAGTGCACGCTGGGCCCTGCTTCACACGGAGTACGCAGCGGTTTCGCGCAGCAGTTGATCCGCCTGGAATGGCCTCGGCCGACCTGACAGCAAAGCCAACGACGAGAAAGGGGCAGCTTGGTCGGCATGGTGTTGATCGGGTGCCGGTTGTCGGCGGGGGAGTTGGCGGCAGTGGCCGCCGACGAGTCGGCTGTCGACCTGCTGCTTTATGGCGATCTCGACGATGACGAGGCCGACATGCCGGAGCCGGAGTTGAACCTGGACAAGTCGTGGCATGGCATTCACCACCTGTTCCCCGGCACGGCTTGGCAGATCGGCGAGGGTGCTGGGGCGGCGATCCTCGGCGGCGTCGAGATCGGTCAAGATGGTGACTACGGCCCGCCCCGGCTGCCGCTGCGACCGGGCCGGCACCCGCGGGCAGGCCAGGAGACCGCTCGGGTTGACCGCGCCGCGTCCCCGTCGCTGCCTCGTCGCGGTGGTCGCCGATGGCGCCTCCGTCCGGCCCAGGCTGATAGCGTCGCCCATCGTGGCCAGCGTGGAGTCCTCACGGAGCCGCGTCGGATGCCCGCCTCACGAGACGGTCAGTGGAGACGGGCCCGCAGGTCGGCGATCCGATCCGCTGCGGCGATGAAGCCGGCGGAGTCGAGCTGCCCCTCGGTCTGGCCGTTGACCAGGGCCGCCGCCCACCCCATCGCCGTACGCGGCTATTCGACTAAACCTTCGCCCCGCCCCGGCTCGGCGTTCTCTGCTGGTGGTCGGCCCGGAGAGCGTGCTGCTCGGCCGGCTCGACCGGCGGGGACGACTGCGGTACACCAACCGCTCCCACCCGCTGACCACCGGCCAGGCCGCGGAGTTGGCGGCGCTGCTTTCGCCGCCGCGCCCGCCACGGCCCGGCATGATCGCCCACCCGTGGCCGCAGCCGCTGCTCGCGTCCTGGTCTGGCCAGTTGGACCGGCCCGAGCCCTTGCCGTATGTGCAGGTGGACCCAGTTGTGGTGGCCGAGATCGACGCCGACGTCGCGTTCGAGCACCAGCGGTGGCGCCACCGGGTGCGCTACGCGCGGGCCCGGCCGGACACGTCGGTCTACGACGTGCCGCTACTCCTCGGTGAGGGCGAAGACCTCTTCGGAATACCGGTCGACTGACAGACGTGAACCGGTGGCGATGGCTCGTCCGCAGCCACGTCGCCGCCGAGGATGTCCAGGCCGTCGTCGTCGGCGCTGGCTTCCATTGATCTCCGTTGTGGTGGACCGCCCGACGTCATACGATCATGAACGTCCAATGTGGTGACCGACCAGTGGGTGGTCCAGATGACGAGCCAGGTGGCAGAGAGCCATCATCCCGAGTCTCCGTGGGGTGGCGCCGTCGGCGAGTCGTCGGATGCTCCCGCGGGCGGCGCCGCCGATCGCACCGTACCCGAGGCGGTGCTGCGGCAGGCGCGGAGCGCTCCCGACCGTGCCGCAGTCGTCGATCAGCGCGGCACGCTGAGCTACCGGGAGCTGGTCGACCGCGCAGGAGCGCTCGCGGCCTCCCTGCGGTCGGCGCTGGCCGAACACGACGACCGCGCCGAACCGGTCGTCGCGGTGCTGTGGCCACGTACCGCGGCGGCGGTGGTCGGCCAGCTCGCCGCCTGGTTCTGCGGGGCCGCCTTCCTGCCGCTGGACGCGGGCCTGCCGGCGGCCCGGATCCGCGAGATCCTCGACTGGGCCGGCTGCCGGGCCGCCACCGTCGACGACGGGCTGGCCGACCTGTTGGCCCCGGAGGTGGCCCGGGTGGTCGAGGGCGACGGCCACGCCATCGAACTCGCGGCACCGGACCGGCTCGCGTACGTGATCTCCACCTCCGGATCCAGCGGGCGGCCCAAGCAGGTCGAGATCGAACATCGTGGCCTGATGGGCACGCTCTCCTGGTACGCCCGGTACTTCGGACTCCGCCCGGGGGTACGGACGGCGGCCTTCGCGGGGTTGGCCTTCGACGCGTGCCTGCTGGACCTGTGGGCGCCGCTGATGTCCGGTGCGACCGTGGTGCTGGCGGACGAGGCGACCGTCCGCGACCCCGAGCTGATCGCGGCCACGCTCCGCGAGGTCGACCACAGCTTCCTCGCCACCCCGCTGGTCGAGCAGCTGCTGCGCGGCGGTGCGGACACCGGTCGGCTGCGTACCCTCGCCACCGGCGGTGATCGGCTGCGCGTCTGGCCGGCCCCCGACTTCGGGGCGGCGGTGCACAACCTGTACGGGCCGACCGAGGCGACCATCCTGGTCACCGCGACCGGTGACCTGCGGACCGGCGGGGACCGCTCGGTGCCACCGCCGATCGGCCGGCCGGTCGCGGGCGCCCGGCTCACCCTCGAGCCGCCGCCGGCCCGGCCCGGCGACGAGGGCGAGCTGTTGATCGCCGGCGGTGGGCTCGCCCGGGGATACCGCGGCGCTCCCAAGGAGACGGAAGCCGCATTCGGCGTCGGCTCGGACGGGACGGCCCGCCGGTACCGGTCCGGGGACATCTGCCGGTGGACCGAGGATGGTGAGCTCAGCTTCGTCGGTCGCGCCGACGGCCAGGTCAAGATCCGTGGCAACCGGCTCGAACTGCGGGAGGTCGAGCTCGCGCTGCTCGACGTACCGAGGGTGACGCAGGCGGCGGCGGACGTGACGCACCGGGCGGGCGAGTCGGTGCTGACGGCCTGGGTCGTCGGTGCGGTGGACGCCGATCGGGTGACCGCCCGCCTGCGGGAGCGGCTGCCGGCCGCGATGGTGCCGGGCCGGGTGGAGGTGCTCGCCGCGCTGCCCCTGACGGTCAACGGGAAGCTGGACCGGGCGGCGCTGCGGGCCAGTGCCGAGACCGAGCCAACGGACACCGCGTCGCCCTCCGAGGGGCCGGCCGCCGGTGCCTCTCCGGCTGGCCGTGCGGTGACGCGGGCGTGGCACACCGTCCTCGGCTCGACGCCCGGGGCGGACGACGACTTCTTCCGCGCCGGCGGGGACTCCCTGCTCGCGGTGCGGCTCACCAGCCAGCTGCGGCGCGAACTCGGCATCGACGTCAGGTCGTCGTTGCTGTACGAGCACCGGCGGTTCGCCGACTACCTCGCCGAGATCGAAGCGGCGCACGCGGGGCTGACCGCCGGTACGGAGGCGGGCGCCGAGCCGACCGCCGGTGGATCGGAGTCGCCCCAGTGAGCGGCGTCGCGTTGAAGCAGGTCAAGCGGGGTTCGGGGCGGTGCCTGCTGTCGGTGGAGTTCCCCGGCGACTCGTCGGGTCCCGGGCTGGCGGCCGCACTGGCCGAGCGCAGTCCCGACCACGAGATCTGGCGGCTCGACCCGGTGACCACCCTCGACCTCGGGGGCGACCTGCACGACTACGCGACCCTCGCCGACCTCGCCGTGGCGGAGCTCCGACGGCTGCGGCCGGCGGCGGACCCGACGCTGTCCGTCCTCGGCTACTGCAGCGCGGCCGCCTTCGCCCAGCACGTCACCCGGTCCGTGGCCGCGGCCGGGCTGACACCACGCTCCCTCGTCCTGGTCGACGCGCGGATCCCGACCGAGCAGACGATCCGGGACGAGTTCGGCGAGCTCAGCCGGAAGCTGACCGGTGACCGACCGGCCGAACCGCCGTTCCGGCTGGTCGACGACACGACCGCGGCGATCGGCTGGCTCACCGGGCAGCTGACCGTTCAGGCCCGCGACTTCGTCGTCGAGGCCGGCTACGGGCCGGCCGAGGCGGCGGATGCCGTAGACGAGATCGTCGGACGCTACCGGGCGTGGTTGTGGTTCCTGCTGGCGGCGGCCCGGCCGGGCGGGCCGCCGGCCGGCTGCCCGACGATGCGGGTCGATCGGGACGGCGGGCGGTCGGTGGCCGGCGACGCGCCGACCGGCCGGTTCGACGGCGGTGCTGACCTGACGGAACTCGTACTGCGTGCCGTAGCGACAAGCGACACAACCCACAGATGCGGAAATGAGCCGTGACGACAGACCAGGGTCCAGAAATGTCTGAAACCGCGCTGTACGAGGTCGTGACGGTCGCCTGGAGTGCGGCGCTGCGCCGCGACGAGGTGACCGGCGAGGACGACTTCTTCGCCCTCGGCGGGGATTCGCTGGCCGCGACGCGGATGGCCGCCATTCTCCGCACCGCCCTGGACGTGCCGGTACGGATGAACGCGGTGTTTCAGCACGCCACGCTGGCCGACTTCGTCAGGGCTCTGCATGCCGAGTACGGGTCGGCCGTGGATGCGGCCGCCGAGCAGTACCTGACCGTGCTGGGCTACTCCGACGACGACGCCCGGGCGGCGCAGGAGCGGACCGGATGACCGACCTGCTCAGCCCACGGAAGGCGGCCCTGCTCGCGGCGCTGCGCGCCGCACAGGGGGACCGGACCGCCTCGGACCGGATCACGTCGGGTGGCCCGACCGGGACGGCGGTCACGTCGTACGCCCAGCGGCAGATGTGGTACCTGAACCGGCTGGCCCCCGACGAGCCGACCTACCTGGTGCCGGTCGCGTACCGGATCCAGGGACCGCTCGACGAGTCGGCGCTGGTGTGGGCGCTGGACGCGGTGGTGGCCCGGCACGCGCCGCTGCGTACCGCGCTGCGCGCCGACGGCGACCGGCCGGTACAGGTCGTGCGTGACGCCGAACCGGGGCTGCTGCACATCGTCGATCTGACCGGGGTGCCCCCGGCGCGGCGGGAGGAACAGGTGCGGGCCCGCGTCGCCGCGCAGGCGGAGACCCCCATCGATCTGGCCCGCGACCCGGTGCTGCGGGCCAGCCTGCTGCGCTGCGCCCCGGACGAGCACGTGCTGCTGTTGACGTTCCACCACGCCGCGATCGACGAGTGGTCGCTGCGGATCGTCAACGAGGAGTTGGCCGAGCTGTACGCGGCCCGGCGGGCCGGCCGCGAACCGGTGCTCGCCGAGCCCTCGATCGCCTACACCGACTATGCCGCCTGGCAGCACGAGTGGCTGACAGGGTCGCAGGCGGAGACCCAACTCGCGTACTGGCGGGATCGGCTGGCCGGTGCGCCCCCCATCCTGGAGCTGCCCGTCGGCAAGGCCCGCCCGGCGGACCCCTCGGTCGCCGGAGCCGTCCGCTCCTTCCCGCTCGACCTGCCGGACGACGTGATGCGTCAACTGTGCCAGCGGTTGCGGGTCACGCCGTACATGGTGACGCTGGCCGCCTATCTGGTGCTCCTGTCCCGATACAGCGGGCAACGCGACATCGTGGTCGCCACGCCCGTGGCGAACCGCCAGCGCGCGGAGACCCACTCTCTGGTCGGCTTGTTCGTCAACACCGTCGCGATCCGCTGCAACCTGGCGGACAATCCGTCCTTCGTTGACCTGCTCGGTCGGGTCCGCTCGGCCGTCCTGTCCGCCAACGACCATCAGGACCTGCCCTTCGAGAAGGTCGTGGAGGCGGTACGGCCGGCCCGGGAGCCAGGTCACAGCCCTCTGGTGCAGGTGATGTTCCTGTACGGCGACGAGTCGACGCCGCCGCGCCTCGGCAACGTCACCGCGACCCCGATCGAGGTGCCGCCGCGTACCGCGAAGTTCGACCTGACCCTAGGGGTGCGCGGGGTCGGCGGTGCGTTCGTCACCGACATTGAGTATCGGACGGACCTCTTCGACGAGGATGCCGTCGAGCGGCTCGCCGGGCACTTCGACACGCTGCTCGGCGCGCTGCTGGCCGAGCCGACGGCCCCGGTCGGCGGCGCGCCGCTGCTCAGCGCCGCCGAGCGTGCCCAGCTGAGCGTCTGGAGCCGTGGCGCCACCGCTGCGGACGCCACCGGGGCGGCTGCGGCCGTGCCGATGCCGGCGGTGCACTCCCTCATCGCGTACCGGGCGGGAACGAGCCCACACGCGCCGGCGGTCGTCGACGGCGCGCGCACCCTGAGCTACGCCGACTTGGACGCGCACGCCGAGGCGCTGGCCGGGGTGCTGCGCGACCGAGGTGTGGGCACAGGTTGCCTGGTGGCGATCCTGTTGGACCGGCAGGCCGAGCTGACCGTGGCGGTGTTGGCCGTCCTCAAGGCCGGCGCGGCGTACGTGCCGCTGGATCCGTCGAATCCCGCGGCGCGGCTACGCCACGTCCTGGACGACACCGCCGCGCCCGTGGTGCTCACCTGCGCGGCGCTGCGGCCGCTGCTGCCCGACACGGCGGCGACACCGGTCGACGTCACGCTCGACGAGACGCCCGCCGCCCGGCCCGAGAGTCAACCACGGGCGCGCGCGCCGGTCGGGCGGGGTGGAGTCACGCCCGGGCCGGAGGACCTGGCCTACGTCATCTACACGTCCGGGTCGACCGGGCAGCCCAAGGGCGTCATGGTCACCCATGGCGGCGTGACCAACTACGTGACCTGGGCCGCGCGGACGTATCAGATCGGGCCCGGTGACGTCGTGCCGGTGCACTCCTCGATCGCGTTCGACCTGACGGTGACCAGCCTGCTGGTCCCGCTGGCCGCCGGCGCCACGGTGCGGATGCTCAGCGAACGGCTCGGCCCGCAGGGGCTGGGCGAGGTCCTGCGCGACGTGCCGAGCCCGTTCGGACTGGTGAAGATCACCCCTGCCCAGTTGGAGATGGTCAACCGGCAGGTCGGATCGGGTGCGGCCGCCGGCCGGACCCGGTGCTTCGTCATCGGCGGCGAGAACCTGCGCGCCGACCAGGTCGCGTCGTGGCGGGAACACGCCCCGGACACCCGCCTGGTCAATGAGTACGGGCCGACCGAGGCGGTGGTCGGCTGCGCCGCGTACGAGGTCGGGCCGGCCACGCCGACCGGCGGCTCGATCCCGATCGGCCGGCCCATCGCGAACACCGAGTTGTACGTCCTCGACGGGTGGGGCAACCAGGTCCCGGTCGGCGTGGTCGGCGAGCTCCACGTCGGGGGCGCCGGCCTCGCCCGGGGCTACCTCAACCGGCCCGACCTCACGGCCGAGCGCTTCGTCGCGCACCCGTTCTCCGCCGTCCCGAACGCCCGGCTGTACCGCACGGGCGACCTGGTGCGGTACCTGCCGGACGGCAACCTGGAGTACCTGGGACGCACCGATTCCCAGGTGAAGATCCGCGGCTTCCGGGTGGAGTGCGGCGAGGTCGAGGCGGCGATCCGCCGGCGGCTGCCCGGGGCCGAGGTGGCGGTGGTGGCGCGCGGGGACACCCCGCAGGACCGGCGGCTGGTGGGCTACGTGGCCGGGCTCGACGCCGGCCAGCGGCACGGCGAACCCCTCCGCGAGGGGCTACGGGCGGAGCTACCGCCCTACATGATTCCCGCCGCGATCGTCTTCCTCGACGCGCTGCCCGTGACCGGTAACGGCAAGCTCGACGCGGCGGCCCTGCCCGTCGAGGCGTTGGCCCCGAGCCGATCGACCGAGGACCCCGCCGTCGCCGGATCCACCGGCAGTTCCCACACGGCGGTCGACCCGGCCCGCGACGACGTCGAACGGGTGGTCGTCGACACGTGGCGGGAGGTGCTCGGCCTGCCGCACGTGGACGCCCACGACAACTTCTTCGACCTCGGCGGTCACTCGCTGCGGCTCCTCGCGGTGCACGCCCGGCTGTGCGAGCGGCTCGGCGACGTGGTCGGCCTGGGCGACCTGTTCCGTCATCCCACCGTGGCGTCGCTTTCCCGCTTCCTGAGCGAGGCCATGGGTGCGGCCGCGCGGACCGCCGCGCCGGTGGCGGCGCCGATTCCGCGCGCCGCGCCGGACGCCGGACCCGCGCCGTTGTCTCCCGGCCAGCACCGGCTGTGGTTCCTGGACCGGGTGTACGACCAGGTCGTCTACACCACGGGGACCGCGTTGCGGCTCGACGGCGACCTCGACGTGGGCGTCCTGGGCGACGCGCTGTCCGAACTCGTCCGCCGGCACGAGGTGCTGCGGACCATCTTCCCGACCGGCCCCGACGGTGACCCTGTCCAGGTGGTGCTGCCGGCCCGCGCCATCGCGCTGCCTGTCATCGAGTTGCCGGCGACCCCGCCGGCCGCCGGCCGCGACCCGGTGCACGCGGCCCTGCTCGCCGAGATCCATCGGCCGTTCGACCTGGCGTCCGGTCCGCTGTTCCGCCCGGTGCTGTTCCGACTCGCCCCGGACCGGCACGTCCTGTCGATGACCATGCACCACAACGTCACCGACGGCTGGTCGCTCGGCGTGCTCAACACCGAGCTGGCCGCGCTGTACGACGCCTTCCTCGCGGGCCGGCCGTCGCCCCTACCCGAACTGGCCGTCCAGTACCACGACTTCGCGCGGTGGCAGCGGGACCGGCTGGCCTCCCCGACCGCCGCGGAGGCGCTGCGTTACTGGCGAGGCCAGCTCGACGGCGCGGCCACCACGCTCGACCTGCCCACCGACCGGCCGCGCCCGCCGGTGCAGACGTTCACCGGCGCGGTCGTCGCCCGGGTGCTGGGCGAGCCGCTGACCGGCGCGCTGCGCCGGCTCGGCCAGCGGTCCGGGGCGACGCTGTACATGACGCTGCTGGCGGCGTTCCAGACGCTGCTGTTCCGCTACAGCGGGCAGCGCGACATCTCCGTGGGTACGCCGGTGGCGGGGCGGCTCCGCACCGAACTCGAACCGATGGTCGGCTTCTTCGTCAACATGCTGGTGATGCGCACCACGGTCGACGACGGCTGGACCTTCACCGACCTGCTCGCCCGGGTGCGGCAGACCGCGCTCGAGGCGTACGAGCACCAGGAGGTGCCGTTCGAGCGGGTGGTGGACGTGCTCAAGGTGCCCCGGGACACCAGCCGCAACCCGCTGTTCCAGGTGGTGTTCAACCTGCTGAACATCCCCGACCGGGGGGAACTGCGGATGGCCGGCCTGCGGGCGGCGCCGATCGACGTGGAACCGGAGGTCGCCCAGCAGGACCTCGCGCTGTACGCATACGAGGT
The DNA here is from genome assembly GCF_055586005.1 of Micromonospora sp. NPDC051924. Lineage (NCBI taxonomy): Bacteria > Bacillati > Actinomycetota > Actinomycetes > Micromonosporales > Micromonosporaceae > Micromonospora > Micromonospora sp. NPDC051924. Next base: position 42,272 of record NZ_JBVJJA010000043.1, on the reverse strand, counting down.
GCACGAGGAGCTGCGGCTGCGGCTGGAGTACAACACCGCGCTGTTCGACGCGGTGACCGCCGAGCAGCTGATGACGCACCTGGAGACGCTGCTCGCGGCGGTGGTGGCCGACCCCTCGCTGCGGCTGTCCGAGGTGCCGCTGCTGACCCCGCAACAATGGCATCGGCAGGTGGTCGAGTGGAACGACACGGCCCGGCCGGCGCCGGACCGCACCCTCGTCGATCTGTTCGAACGGCAGGTCGCGGCGGCCCCGGACCGGCCCGCCGTCACCTTCGAGGGCACCACGCTCAGCTATGCCCAGCTCAACGCCCAGGTCAACCGGCTCGCCCACCGGCTGCGGGCGGCGGGAGTCGGTCCGGACCTGCCGGTGGCCGTCTCGCTGGAGCGCTCCGACCGGCTGCTCGTCGCGCTGCTGGGTGTACTCAAGGCCGGCGGCGCGTACGTGCCCCTGGATCCGTCGTACCCGATCGAGCGGCAGCGCTTCGTGCTGGCGGACAGCGGGGCGACCGTGCTCGTCACCGAGGCAGGTCTGGCGGGGCAGTTCCCGGACTTCGCCGGCGAGGTGCTGTGTTGCGACAGGCCGCGGCTCGACGCGCCGGAGCGGGAGCTGCCGGACGGCAACCCGGAGCCGATGACCACGCTCAAGCACCTGGCGTACGTGATCTACACCTCGGGATCCACCGGCCGACCCAAGGGAGTGCGCATCGAGCAGGCGAGCCTGGTCAACCTGCTCGCGGCGATGGGGGACGAACCGGGCCTTCACGCCGACGACACCCTGCTCGCCGTCACCAGCTACGCCTTCGACATCTCCACCCTGGAATTGTTCCTGCCGCTGGTCGTGGGCGCCCGCGTGGTGCTGGCCTCACGGGAGGCGGCGTACGACGCGGCCCGGTTGAGCGACCTGATTGAGGCGGAGAACGTCACAGTCATGCAGGCGACCCCGGCGACCTGGCGGTTGCTGATCGGCTCCGGCTGGGCCGGCGAACCCGGATTGCGGGCGCTCTGCGGCGGCGAGGCGCTGCCGGCGTCGCTGGCGCGTGAGCTGGCCGCTCGGGTGGGCGAACTGTGGAACCTGTACGGCCCGACCGAGGCGACGGTCTGGTCGACGGCGGAGCGTGTCGAGCCCGGCGCGGAGGTGGTGACGATCGGACGGCCGATCGCCAACACCCAGGCGTACCTCCTCGACGCGGCGATGAGCCCGGTACCGGTCGGCGTGCTGGGCGAGCTGCACCTGGGCGGCATCGGGCTGGCCCGCGACTACCTCGGCAGGCCCGAGCTCACCGCCGAGCGCTTCGTGCCGGACCCCTTCCGCCCCGACGGGCGGCTCTACCGCACCGGTGACCTGTGCCGCTACCGGCACGACGGCAGGATCGAGTTCCTCGGCCGCAACGACTCGCAGGTGAAGGTGCACGGGTACCGCATCGAGTTGGGTGAGATCGAGGCAGTGCTGCAGCGGCACCCGAGCGTACGGGAGTGCGCCGTCGTCGTACGCGAGGACGGCGGCGAGCCGGCCATTGTGGCGTACCTGGCCCTGCGGCCGGACGCCGACGAGGCCGGCACCGCGCAGTGGCGGGCCCACCTGCGGACGTACCTGCCGGACTACATGGTTCCGGTGGCGTTCGTCGTCCTGGACGCCCTGCCGCTGACCGACAACCGGAAGGTGGACCGCAAGGCGCTGCCGGCGTGGCAGCGCGGCGGTGCCGAGGTGGGTGGGGCCGCGCCGCAGACCCCGCTGCAGCACGCGTTGGTGGCCCGCTGGGCGCAGGTGCTGGGCTACGAGACCGTCGGCATCGACGACGACTTCTTCGACCTCGGCGGCGACTCCTTCAAGGCCATCAACGCGTTGCGCGGCCTCGACACCCCGATCAGCGTGCTGGACCTGTTCCGCCATCCCAACATCCGCGCGCTGAGCGAGCACGTCGAGAATTCGGACGGACCGGACGATCGGCTGCTGCACGAACTGACCCCGGCGCGGTCCGGTCGACCAGCCACGCTGACCGTGATCGGCGTACCGTTCGCCGGCGGCGGCGCGGCGACCTTCCGACCGCTCGCCGGCGCCATGCCCGGCAACGTGGCGCTGTACGCCCTGGAACGACCCGGCCACGACCTGAACCGGGCGGACGAGCGGCAGCTGTCCATGGACGAGATCGTCACGCGGTGCGTGGCGGAGGTGGTCGAGCACGTCACCGGCCCCGTCGTCGTGTACGGGCACTGCATGGGCGGCGCCATCACCGTCGAACTGGGCCGCCAGCTGGAGGCGGCCGGCGTCGATCTCGTGCGGGTCGTCATCGGCGCCCACTTCCCGACGCCCCGGCTGCCCGGTCGGTTGGCCGGCTGGTGGCACCGGCTGTTCCCCGCGCAGCGGTGGACCTCCAAGCGCACGGCCCTGGAGAACCTGCGCGCCCTGGGTTTCTTCACCGACGTCCTCGACCGGCGCGAAAAGGAATTCATCATGCGGGTGGCCCTGTCCGACTGGGCGATCGGGGAGGACTACTACACCGACGCCTACGCCGACGGGTTGCCGGGCAAGCTGCGCGCGCCGCTCGTCTGTGTGATCGGCAGCGGCGACCGTTCCACCGAGCTGTTCGAGGAGCGGTACCTCGAATGGGAGTTCTTCGCCGACTCCGTGTCGTTGGAGGTCATCGAGGGGGCCGGGCACTACTTCGCCAAGCACCAGGCCGACGAGCTCGCGAAGATCATCGTGGCCGTCGCCGAACGCGGCCCGTTCGCCGCGGCCGGCGCCCAGCCCGCGGCCGCCGAGACCGGGACCCCGCCGGCCGACCTGCCCGCGGGGGTGCCAGCGGTGGCGGCGCCCGAGGGCGCACCGCCGGCCCGGCCGGCCCAGAGCAGCCTGAGCGTGTTCTACCGGGTCGCCTTCGGTCAGCTCGTGTCCCTGATCGGCAGTGGACTGACCAGCTTCGGGATGGGCCTGTGGGTCTTCGAACGGACCGGATCGATCTCGCTGTTCGCCACCGCCGCAGTGTTGGCGCTGCTGCCCGCCGTGGCGCTCTCCCCGATAGCAGGCGCCGTGGCCGACCGGTGGAACCGTCGTCTGATCATGGTCTTCGCCGACACGCTGGCCGCCACTGGCACCCTGGGACTGGCACTGGCGTTGTGGCTGGACCGGCTACAGCTGTGGCACATCCTCGTGGCGATCACCGTCACCGCGGTCGCCAGCGCCTTCCAGCAACCCGCCTACCTGGCCGCCGTCACGCAACTGGTGCCGAAGCGGTACTACGGCCGGGCCAACGGCGTGGTGTCGCTGGGCGGGGCCTCCAGCACCCTACTGGCCCCGCTGCTCGGCGGCGCGCTGGTGAGCGCGATCGGGCTGCGCGGCATCATCCTCCTCGACCTGTTGACCTTCGCGGTCGCGGTGACCATCACCCTCTCGGTGCGGTTCCCCGACCTGATGTTCAAACGGCGTGAGGAGTCATTCGGACGGGAGGTCGTCGGCGGGTTCCGGTTCATCCTGCGCCGGCACAGCCTGCTCGCCATGATCCTGCTCACCACGCTGTTGAACTACTTCTTCGCCATGGTCGAGGTGCTGGCCACGCCGCTGACGCTCGCCTTCGGCGACCCGTCGGTGCTCGGCGTGGTGCTCGGGGCCAGCGGCCTCGGACTACTGGTGGGCAGCATTGTCATGAGCGTGTGGGGCGGACTGGAACGGCGGGCGGTGGGCATCCTCGCCAGCGTGCTGATCCTGGGTGTCTCGCTGATCACCGTGGGCCTGCGGCCGAGCCCGGTGTTCCCGGCGATCGGGCTGTTCGGGATGGGGCTGGCGACCGCGCTCGTCAACACCCACTGGCTGGCCATCGTGCAAACCAAGGTCGGCCTGGAGTTGCAGGGACGGGTCATGTCCACCGGGATCATGTTGGCCTGGCTGATGGTGCCGGCCGGGTTCCTTTCCGCGGCGCCGCTGGTCGACCGGGTCGCCGGGCCGCTGGCCGTGCACGGCTCGGTGGCCGGTGTGCTCGGCACGGTCGTCGGGATCGGCCCGGGCCGGGACATCGCGGTGACCGTCGTCATCGCGGGGCTGTGCACCCTGCTGCTCGCCGCCGTGGGCTTCGCCTATCGTCCGATCCGCAACCTCGACGCCGAGTTGCCGGACGCCGAGGCGAGCGCGGTGGTCCTGCGGGACAAGGATCGCCTGCAGGCACTCGCCGACCGCCGGCTGGTCGCGACGAACAGCGGCACGTCGGACGGGACGACCGGGGTACGCGGCACGTGATCCGGCAGACGCCGGGTCGCCCTGGGGAGCCGACCCACGGGAAGAGGAAGGTCGTCGCAATGCCGGATCGGGAATCGCGGGTGCTCCTGGTGGCCTACGACCTGGGCGCCGCCACCGCGTTCGGCATCGCCGCCGCGGCGCGGGGCCTGTGTCGGGTCGTCTTCCTTGCCGACCGTGCCCGGCCCCACGTCGCCGACCAGTACGAGGCCATGCGCGAACTGGCTGACGTCGTCGACATCACCGGGCTCGGCTCGGAGGACGTCTGGGGGCGGGTGTCGCACGTCGGTGCCGCCGGTGTCGCGACTTTCAGCGAATTCTCGCAGCGGCTGGTCGCCGAGCTCGCGCATCGGGCGGGCTGGGTCGGGCACACACCCGCGACGGCGGCGCTGCTCACCGACAAGCTCGGGCAACGGCGGCGCCTGGCGGAGGCGGGCGTCGAGTCGACGCGTGTCGCCCTGATCGTCGAGGAGTCCGACATCGACGAGGCGGCCGTCGAGGTGGGCTTCCCCGCCGTGCTCAAACCGCGCCACGGTGCCGCGAGCGCGCACACCCGGCTGGTCGGCTCCGCCGAGCAGTGCCGCTCCACCTGGCGTGACACGCCGGTCGATGCGGGCACGCCGTTCGTGCTGGAGGAGTTCCTCGTCGGCGATCCGCACGCCGCCGGCGCCGGCTGGGGCGACTTCGTCTCGGTGGAGTCGGTGCTGCGCGACGGCGCGGTGCGGACGATCTGCGTGACCGGCAAGCACCCGCTCGCGGAGCCCTTCCGGGAGACCGGTGACGTTCTTCCGCACACCTTAGGCGACGCCCTCGCTGCGGACGTCGTGCGGCTGGAACGCGCGGCACTGCAGGCGCTCGGCGTACGGGACGGGGTGTGCCACACCGAGATCAAGCTCACCGCGGACGGACCGCGGGTCATCGAGGTCAACGGGCGGCTGGCCGGTTACCTGAGCGGGCTGCTGCGCCGGGCGAGCGGGATCGACATGATCCGGGTCGTGCTCCAGGTGGCACTGGGCGATCCGGTGACCATCGCCCCGCCCGTCGTCGACGGGGTCGTGTACCAGCGTTTCGTCGCGCCCGCGCCGGGCAGCCGCGAGGTCGTCTCGCTGGCCGCCCTCGACGAGTTGACGAACCTGCCCGGTGTCGACTGGGTGGACGTCCGCGCCGAGGTCGGCCAGCGGGTGAACTGGGACGAGGGCACTCAGAACATGCTCGCCGTCGTGCACGGCCAGGCGAGCGATCACGCCGAGCTGCTGTCGCTGATCGGGCACTTCGAGCATGCCGCCGCACGGTGCTGCGCCTGACCCGGTACCTCTGTCGCGCCCCCCGTTGAGGCGAGATAGGCAGAAGCGGCCACCCCGACCTCGTAACCGGCCGGCAGCCACGGCAGCGGCGAGGCGGGCGTCCACCCCACGTACGGCACGTCCCGCCACCACCCCGCCCGGTTCGCCAGGGCGGCGGCGACTGCGGCGACGATGAGGTGGTCGACATGGCCGCCGAGCGCCTCCGGACCGACTCTGACCTGCGAAAGCGTTCAGCCGCAGGCGGGTGCGGGTGCGGTTGAGCGCTGTTCACTGCCATCGTGTGCAGTTGACCGCCGTTCAGTGCACCCCGCTGCCCCCACCCCGCTTCCCTCAGCGGCTGATCCCGCGGTCAGAGCTTCCGGTGCCGAAGCCCGCGCCGGTGGGGTGCACAGCCCGCCAATCGGCAAGGCGACGCCGGCGCGCTGCAGGTACCTGTAGTTGCGCCGATGGCGGCAGACGGCGTGTGCTGGTCGCCGCTTGCCAGCACACCTCTGCTACCAAGCCTTCCCCGGATGGGGGGCACGTCGAGGTCGTGTTCGCCGCCGCGGTGCTCGGCGAGTAGCTGCCGACGGATCGAACGCCAGGCGACACGCTCCTGCCGACGGGCGAGCCTGCGGTGCGACTGGAAGGTGCAGAACTGACAGCCGCAAAGGTTCGGAGCTTGAGCCGACGGCTGCCGGCAGCAGCGAGTGCGGTTCCAAGCGGGCGAGGCGAGGAACTCGTCGAGGTCGCAGGGGCCGGAGCCGTGTTGGTGGATATCGGTGAACCAGCGACGCAACTGCGGATCTCGCTGCTGCACTCGCTCAGGTCGGTGAACGTCGGTACGGGCCATGTGACGACCGCCTTCCGGCCGCCCGCGCACCGTGCGCCGTGGGCGGGACGATGGCCGTGTTTGGGAAGTGTCGTAGGTGGTGGGCATGCTGTGGGGTTGTGGGGAGGTTTACTGCGTTCCGGTTCACGGTTGACCCGTCGCCGTCGCTGGTGGTGGTGTTGGCGCGTCATGCGGGGGCGTCTCGGTTCGCGTTCAACCAGTGTCTGGCTTTGGTGAAGGAGGCCCTGGATGCGCGACGTCGTGACGAGTCGGTGGTGGTGCCGTGGTCGGGTTTCGACCTGATCAACGCGTTCAACTCGTGGAAGACCTCGGCGCAGGCGGGTCGCCGGTTCGTGGTCGACCCGTCCGGCTCGACCGAGGTGGTCGCGACGGGGTTGTCGTGGCGGGCGCAGGTGTGTCAGCAGGTGTGTGAGGAAGCCGCCGTGGACCTGGGCCGTGGCCTGAGCGCCTGGGTCGACTCTCGGCGGGGGAAGCGGCGGGGCCGTCGGGTGGGGTTTCCGACGTTCAAACGCAAGGGCCGCTCTCGTGCGTCGTTCCGGGTCCGCTGCATAACGAGGGCGGGTCGGGCGAGCATCCGGGTAGGGGATCCGTTGGCGGGATCTCGGAGTGTCTGTCTGCCGAAGATCGGGATCCTGCGGGTACGGGAGGACACCCGCCGCCTGCGGCGGATGATCCGCACCGGCCGAGCCCACATCCGGTATGCCACCGTCTCCTGCCGGGCCGGCCGATGGACCATCACGGTGACGGTGGAGGCGGCGGACCTGCACCCCGCCCGCCAGCACCCGCCCCGGCCCGACGCCGACGGCGGTGGTTGGGTAGGCGTCGACCGCGGCCTGGCCGCCCTCGTCGTGGCCGCGGACACCACCGGCCGGCAGGTACTACGCGTTGATGATGCGCCACGGCCGCTGCGGATCGCCCTGCCGAGGCTACGGCGTCTGTCCCGCCAGGTCAGTCGTCGACAGCGAGGCTCACGGAATCGGGCTGAGGCTGTGGCCCGGCTGGGCCGGGCCCACCTGCGTGTGGCGAATGTGCGTCGCCACTTTCTGCACAAGGTCGCCAACCGGCTGGTCAAGACCCACGACCGGCTGGCTCTGGAAGACCTGCACACCGCCGGTCTGCTGCGTAACCGGCGTTTGGCCGCCGCCATCTCCGATGCGGGTTGGGCGGACTTGGCCCGCATCATCGGCTACAAACAACGCTGGCGCGGCGGGCAAGTTGCCCTGGCGCCACGGTGGTATCCGTCCACCAGGACGTGCAGCGCTTGCCGCACCATCGGCCCCGCCCTACCCCTCTCGATGCGCATCTTCGGCTGCCACGAGTGCGGGCATACCGCGGACCGGGACATCAACGCGGCGGTCAACCTCGCCGTCTGGGCCGAGCAACACCACGCCCAGACCCGGGACCCCGAAGCACGAGGCCCGGTCACCAACGCCTCCCGAGAGGATGGCTCTGGCCAGCGCTCACGCGCCGGTGAAACCAGCCTCAACGACGGAGGAACCCCACCGCCACGAATACCCGTGACGGCAAGGACGCCCGAGAAGGGCGGTGTCTCATGACCAACCGACTATTGAGACACGCTGTAACGCCTGTCTGGCATGTCGATCACCTCCACGGGGTGGGGTGGACGCCGGTATCTGAGTGGTGCGGTGTGCCCGGCTCCCGGCTCAGCGCGGTACACCTCTTACAGCCTTGTCGGTTGCGCCGTACATGCTAGGCCCGCCCTCTGACGGGACTCGACCACCCGCAATGGTCTTACAGGGGCGAACGGCCGACGCCGACTCGCTGCCCTGGGCGCCGGAAACTGACCGGGCGTGGCTCAGCGGATCAGGCGACCGGTGGGCTCGGGCAGCGGCTCGTCGGTGTTGATGAGCGAGGGCGGCCCGGCGGTGACGGCCTCCTCGGGTTCGCGGCTGGAGGCACGGGCGTCGGCTAACACCTCGGCAGGTACGTGCTGTTCGAGGAATCGCCGCGCCAGCCGGGTCGACGGGTGCACGCCGATGGTGGCCGCCACGATGATGCCGGCGATCACCAGCCAGCCGACGGCGCCCCAGTTCATCGCGAGGAAGGTGTACACCGCCGGCGCCCATACCCGGCCCAGGGTGCTGCTCAGCTCGGCGGCGCCCTGGTAGGCGCCGCGCTGACGTGGGTCCATCAGCTCGGCCTCGAAGGACCAGCTGGCGGCCGAGAGGTAGAGCTCAGCCCCGGTCACGGTGACGTGACCCAGCCAGACCAGCGCGATCGTGACCCACCCGACGGTGTCGTGGGTCGCCAGCGTGATCAGACAGGAGAGCACGAAGAAGGTGGACGACACCCGAACCGCCTTCAGCGCGGTCGGCACGTCCTCGACTCCGCGGGCCGCCACCATCGGCAGGAAGATGCACATCACCGTGTTGGTTGCGAACAGGAAGGCCAGCAGCACCCGCGGGGCGTCGGTCTGCTCCACCAGCCACAGCGGAATCACGATGTTGAGCAGCACCTGATTGGTCCAGAAGACCCCGCTGAAGAACGTCGTGAGGAGCCAGCCGGGGTTTCGCAGCGGTCCGGGCCCGGCGATCTTCGCCTTGCGGTCCTGGGGGGTGCGGTCGTCGTGCGAGGCCCGCGGCAGCCGGCTGATTGCGGCGGCGTTTACCAGGAAGACCACAGCGGTGAACCAGGGCAGCGCGTGGAGGACGTCGTTGGAGTGGAACGCCAGCGCGATGCCACCGATCAGGGAGCCGAGGGTGAAGCCGACGTTGAGCGCGGAGTACATGTAGGCCCGTGACTTCACTCGCTCGTCCGGCGGCAGTGCGTCGATCGTGTACGCGCCGTGCGCCGCGTTGCCGAGGGCGCCGATGACCTCCATGCCGACGGCCATGGCGACGTAGCCCTTGAAGTCGGTGATGAGCGGCCACACCGCGAACATCGCCGCCTGCCCGGTGGCGCTGACGGCCCACATCTTCTTCGGCCCGAACCGGTCGACCAGCTTGCCCATCGGCAGTGCGGCCAGGAAGGCGGCGATGCCGGCGCAGGTCAGGCCGAGACCAACCTGAGCGGCGGACAGCCCGACGATCTTGGTGAAGAACACCGCCGAGCCGGTCATGAAGGTGCCCTCGCCGAGGGCGAAGAGGAGTGACTGGGCAGCGAGCTGACCGGCGAGAGGCGACGGGGGGCGCGCTCGGCGGAGGACGGCGGCGAACATCACCGGGGATTCTCCGGAACCTCACGACCATTGTCGTGCGATTTTCCGACGCGGCGGCGGTGGCGCTGCAGCGTCCCGGCGGCTATGACCGGCGTGGCGCCTACGCCGCTAACCTAGATCAGCCGCCGTCGCCTCGGCGAGCCGGTTGGCCGATGCCGGCGCCGTGTGCGCTATGCCGGCGGCAGGCGGCAGTAGCTTCACCCCAGCCAGGCAGCGGACTACATGCGGCGCGTCGGCCTCAGCGGCCCTTTCTGGGTCCTATAGAAGAGCGGCACCCGATCGGCAGACACTCCCTGCGGCCTCGCATGGGAGGCGCGTGACAACGGCGTTGCCGCCCGCCACCGCCAAGCTCGACCGGGTGCCCGCCTGCTATCAGGACGTGGCCGTCCGAAAGCGTCTCAACCATGAGAGTACGTCAATGCGTCTCATGCCCCCTCGGATCGTCGTGGCCGAGCCGTTCGGCAAGGAAGGCCAGGATCTCGTCTCTGGCGCGCAGTGTGGGGTGTCCCTGCTGGTCGACGAGATGGGCTGTGACGACGCTGTGGGGGCAGCCGACGACATCACGGAAGAACGGGGGTGGCTCGGGGTTGGCCGTCTCGCCCGGGATGACGCGTCCGTCGAACGCGTCGCCCAGGAGCGACTGGTAGGCGGCGAACCGTTGGCCGGTGCACCACCGGTCGTTGTCGAAACGGTAGGCGAGCACCGTCAGCCCATCACGCTCGATGCGCTCGCGCACCATCGCGGCGTCCTCGTCGCTGATCTCCAGTCCGGCGGGGTCGTCCAGTGGCAGCGAGGGATGGTTGACCACAGGCGCGATGACGGCCGGTTCGAGTGTCATGGTGAGCGCGAAGTTGCCGGTGAAGCACAGCCCGATCGCTCCCACGCCGGGCCCGCCGCATTCGGCCAGCGCCGTCCTGGCCAACCCCCGAAGCCAGGCCGTGATCGGGCTTGTGCCGCCACCGGCGAACGCGCGGAACTCGGCGCTGACGCAGGCACGGCGGATGACCTTCTCCCCGTCGGCGGTGCTGGGGAAGGCGCCGTCGATGCCGAACAGCGACGGAAGGTAGACCGTGAATCCCGCGTCTCGAATCCAGCGCGCCAGGCGGACGACGTCCGGGCTGATGCCGGGCATCTCCGGCATCAGCACGACTGCCGGCCCGGACCCGCCGACGTAGACGGTCTTGCTGACGCCTTCGGTGTCGATAAGCCGCGTCGAGAAGTCCGCGAGAGCGTCGTCCGCTTGCGGTTCAGTGATCGCCATAGCCGTATCGTCGGGCGGTAGTGTCTGGTCCGGCCAGGGGCGAGATCGCCACATGTCAGGGTAATCTCGCCACCATGGTGGCCCCGCTTCGTGTCGGTGTGCTCGCGTATCCAGGATGCTTCGCGTCGGAGGTCTTCGGGGTTCCCGACCTCCTCACGATCGCCTCGCACATCGCCGCGGCCAACGTGAACAGGGATCCGCTGTACGACGTGTCGATCCTGTCGCCGCGGCGGCGCGTGGTCGCCTCCGGCGGCGTGGCGATCACAGTCGTGCCGGTGCGGCAGGTCGATGTCCTCGTCGTACCCGGGTTCGAGCTGTGCCCCGGACTCGACCTGGACGCGACGCTCACGTCGCTCGGGCCGGAGATTGAAACCATCAGGTCCAGCTCACAATCGGGAGTCGCGCTGGTGTCGATCTGTGTCGGCGCGTTCCTGCTGGCCGACGCCGGCCTGCTTGACGGGCGAGAGTCGACGACCTCGTGGCTGTTCGCCGACCGGCTGGCAGACCGTTGCCCTGGCACCGACGTCAGACCGGAGAAACTCGTGGTCACCGACAGCGGGGTGACCACGACAGGCGCGTTCAGCGCGATGTACGACTTCGCCCTCGGCCTCATCCGCGAGCACAACGGCAGCCGCGTCGCCCGCGCCACCGCGCGTGTCGCGCTCGTCGACGACGCTCGGCCGAGCCAGGCTCCGTACGTCGACGCGGAGCTGTTGCCAGCCACCGGCAGCCAGTTCTCGCAAGGCGTCAAACGCTGGCTGGACCAGAACGTGCGCGAGCGCTACGACCTCGGGCTGCTCTCCGCGACGTTCGGCGTCAGCACACGAACCCTCCTGCGGCGGTTTCGCGGCGAGACCGGCCAGACCCCGCTCGGATACCTGCAGGCGCAACGGGTGCGCAGGGCGAAACACCTGCTCGAGACCACTGAGCGGACAGTCGCCAGCATCGCCGCCGATGTCGGCTATCGCGACCCCGGGACGTTCAGCGCTGTCTTCACCCGCCTGGCCGGGCACCGCCCGCGGGACTACCGCGCGACGTTCGGGGGTAGCGCCAAACCCATCTCCTGACGAACCGAAGCACAACGTCCGCCCATCGGCTTCTTATCTACTGGTGTCACGACCGCAGCCCGGCCAGGCTAGGTCGGCTCTCTCATCGGCTGCCCAGCGGAGCCACGTCCGGATGCGTGCACCCGTGAGCTGGTTACCTTGAGGTTGCCGCAGTCCAGGCAGGTCACCTCGTCCGTGACGAGCGCTACGCGGCAGATCCGGCGTTCGATGAGGACCGCACGATCACGGGGTGACGCAATCCTGCCGGTGGGTCGTCACGCAGTCTCTGACTCGCCGTGCCAAGATCGTCTCATGCGCAACGAGCAACGCCTACGAACACGGACGCCCGAGTCCCGAGCCTTCGCGGAGCGCGTGCAGCTCGTTATGAACCTGACCTCGCGACTCAACGTGCTGCCGTTTGACGACCTCGACACGCGCAGGACCGTGCTCACCGACATCTTCGGTGGACCCATCCCTGACTCGCTGTCGATCCTGCCCCCGTTCTATTGCGACTACGGGCTTGGAGCATCGTTCGGAGAGCGCGTGTTCATCAATCAGGGATGCTTCTTCCTCGACTACGGGGGCATCACCATCGGTGACCGCGTCCTGATCGGTCCCCGAGTGACTCTGAGCACGGCCGGACACCCCGTCGAGCTCGTCGAACGGTACGACTTCATCACGCACGCGCCCATCGTCATCGAGGATGATGTGTGGATCGGCGCCGCAGCCACGGTCACCCCGGGAGTGACAATCGGTCGGGGCTCGGTCGTCGGCGCGGGCGCCGTTGTCGCGAAGGACGTGCCGCCTCTGAGTGTGGTGACAGCAACAAGCGTTGTCGAGCGCAAGCGCCTGAAGCCAGCGTCTACTGCAACCTGAAACCTGCGGCTCACCCGCGCTCATCGACACGTCCGGACGCGTGCAACGTGAGCTGGTTACCTTGCGTGACGAGCGCTACGCGGCATAGATGTGCGGATGCCAGGGGACAGATGGTCATCTATCCTCGGTCGGGTGAGGTGCAAGATCATTCGGTGGCCGGTGTGGCAGCGCGGTGTCCTCATCGGCATCTTGTGGACCGCCTTTATGACGCTCACGGGCGGTGTCATCCTCGGTTACGGGATCGGTCCGGCCCTGGCGGGTAGCCTTGTCGGCGGCGTCATCTTCGCTTCCGTCATGACGCTGGCGATGGCTCGGGCCGAGAAGGCGCTCAATCCGGTCGCCGGGCCACCGCTAACGGCCGACGAACGGGTGTCCGCAGTCCGCGCGGCCTACCGCGGACAACGCTCGGACAACCCTCGAGTTCAGGCGGCCGCCGTAACGCTGGCGCGGCAACGCGTCCGACAGCGAATCGGCATCGTCCTGCTGCCCGTACTGTGCGGAATCCTCGCCCTGGTAGCCGCGGCCTTCGCCATCGTGGAGAACCCATGGTGGTGGCTCCTCGCTGTGGTCGTCGTCGTGGCCGGCCCACTGTCGATCGCCGAGCTTCGCTGGCAACTCAGGGGCGCGATCATGCTTTTGGACCAGGTCGAGAAGGGTGCCGCACGGCAGTAGCCGGTGCCGACAAGGTGTGCTTACGCGGATACATCCAAGGCGTTGCGGGAAATATGATCAGGTCATGCCTTTGACGGTGGATGACGTCGACCGATTCGAGCTGTCGAGGCCCCGTCTGGAGGCCATCGCATACCGTCTCCTCGGCTCCGCGGACGATGCAGAGGACGTTGTGCAGGAGACTTTCTTGCGCTGGCAGGCCGCCGACGTGGACCGCGTCGAGATCCCCGAGGCTTGGCTGACGAAGGTACTCACCAACCTGTGTCTCAACCAGCTCACCTCCGCGCGGGCGCGCCGCGAGACCTACGTGGGCCGATGGCTCCCCGAGCCGCTGCTCGCGGGGGACCCGATGCTCGGCCCGGCCGACACCGCTGAGCAGCGCGAATCGGTCTCGTACGCGGTCCTCACCCTCATGGAGCGCCTGACCCCCAACGAGCGGGCCGTGTACGTGCTGCGGGAGGCCTTCGACTACCCGCACCGGGAGATCGCCGAGATCATCGGCATCACCGAGGCCGCCAGCCAGCAGATCTTTCACCGTGCCAAGAAGCATGTCGCGTACGGCAAAGCCCGCAGCGAAATCGACCAGGCCGCCGCCCAGCGGATCGTCGAGGAGTTCCTCGCGGCCGCCACCAGTGGCCAGACCGATGAGCTCGTACGCCTGCTCACCAAGGACGCCATCTCCATCGGCGACGGCGGAGGGAAGGTTCCGGCACGCACCAAGGCGTTCGAGGGAGCCGTCGCGGTCGCGAAGTTCGTGTGGGGCCTGTTCAAACCCGGCGAGGCCAAGCGCGCCGTCGTCGGCGGCTCGCCCGAGATATACGCCGGGACCGCCAACGGCGAACCCGCCGTTGTGGCCGTCGTGGAAGGCCGGGTCGTCGCCATCATGTGCCTGGAGGTCACCGCCGAGGGCATCACTGCCTGCCGTACCCAGGCAAACCCCGACAAGCTCGAACGCGCGACCGAGCAATGGGCAGCGGCTGACCATGGGGAACCCCTGCTCGTGATGTGAGCTGCTTCACGTCGCCTTCCTGTCAGGAATCGGCGGGGCATCCGGTTCAAGTGACATATCCGAACCGGAGGGCAAGGGAGCCGACGATGAGAGTGCTGGTGGCAGGAGCTACCGGAGCGATGGGCAAGGAACTGGTGCCGCGTCTGGTCGATGCCGGACACGAGGTGTTCGCCATGATCCGCAGCGAATCCAACAAGGCCAGGGCATCGCAGCTGGGCGCCGTACCGGTCATCGCCGATGCGCTGGATCGCGCCCAGGTCGAGGCGGCCGTGCGCCAGGCGGCCCCGGAGGTGATCGTTAACCAGCTGACCGCCATCGGGCACGTCGACACCCGCCATTTCGAACGCAGCTTCGCCGCCACCGACCGGCTGCGGATCGAGGGCACCGACAACCTGCTCGCGGCCGCACGCGCCACAGGTGTACGACGGTTCGTCGCCCAGAGCAACGGCGCGTTTACCTACACGCGGACCGGCGGGTCGGTCAAGAACGAACAAGACCCCCTGGATCGCGCACCGGTCGGCCAGATGGCCCCGATGATCGCCGCGATCGAACACTTGGAGAAGGCCGTGCTGGGCGCCGCCTGGACCGAAGGGATCGTGCTGCGCTACGGCGCGTTCTACGGGCCCGGCACCTCCATGGCGCCAGGATCCGAGCAGCTCGAGATGATCCGCAAACGCAAGTTCCCGGTCGTCGGCGACGGCGGCGGGGTGTGGTCGTTCGTCCACATCGCCGACGCCGCCGAGGCCACGGTCGTAGCGGTGGAGAGCGGCGGCCGCGGCATCTACAACATCGTCGATGACGACCCCGCCCCGGTCGCCGAATGGCTGCCGGAACTGGCAGCGATGCTGGGTGCCAAGAAACCGATGCGCGTGCCGCGGTTCATCGGACGGCTGGCCGCCGGACAGGCCGGCGTCGTGCTCATGACCGAACTACGCGGCGCATCGAACGCCAAGGCCAAGCGCGAACTGGGCTGGCACCCGACACACCCCACCTGGCGCCAAGGCCTCCAGGTTGCGCCGTGACCTGCTGAGCGTCGTTCTTCCCGCCTCGGTAGATATTCGGGGAGCCGAACGCCTGTCGAAGGGCAACCATCCGGCGAGGATGGTTGCCCTTCGACCGTGCCCGAGGTATCGCTGCCCCCTGGCTTATCGGCTTCAACTACGAGCCTGATCCGGCGGCACTGGTGCCCGCACATCGGCCAGATCCGGTCGCGCTGCCAGCGGCTCCTTGCCGACTTTGCGCAGGACCGATGTCGCGGCGGACTGAGGTGCTGGGCTCTCGGCCTTTGCAGGCTGGCCCCAGGCCACGCGAATGTCGTAGGTATCCGCCATAGTGCCTTCACCGCGGACCGGTGCATGGGGGCTGATCGGGGGATACGCGTGGCGAGCCTGGGGAAGGGGCGAGGCGTGGCCAAGATGACGGTGCGTGACGAATCCATGTCGGGCAAGGCGATCGAGTCGTGGGTCCTGCCGGACGTGCCGGATGAGATCAGCGCGCGGGAGCTGCTGCGGCTGCGCGTCCGCGAGGAGGTCGCCCGGTTCAACGCGGCGTCCACAGAGGTGTTCCGGGGACTCGTGCGGCCGGCCGACTCGAGGGAGACACTGGACGGTTTCGTGGTGCGTGAAGGTCGCCGCCTCGACTGGGAGGTCCAGGCCAACGCCGCCTGTGCCGCGTTTGAGCGCAACGGGTTCGTGATGCTCGTGGGTGACCGCCAGATCGACGATCTCGACGAGATGATCG
Organism: Micromonospora sp. NPDC051924; assembly: GCF_055586005.1. Lineage (NCBI taxonomy): Bacteria > Bacillati > Actinomycetota > Actinomycetes > Micromonosporales > Micromonosporaceae > Micromonospora > Micromonospora sp. NPDC051924. The sequence continues at coordinate 26,132 of NZ_JBVJJA010000043.1, read as the reverse complement.
ACCTGTGCTGCGACCGCACGGTCTCGTTCATCCGGCTCGTCCCACTGGTTGGCGGGTGACCATGGCGGCCTGGACAGCCTTCCTGCCGTCCCTGACCGAGGCGGCGAGCGCGGACTACGCGCGGACGGTTGCCGAAGCCGGCGATCTGGCCGCGACCGCGACGACCGCGGCGCGCTCGGACTACTTCGACGATCATGACGTGGCCCTCGACGAGGTGAAATCCTGGTCCGACGACCAGCGCCGGCGGGCGGCGTTACGGATCCACTCCGATGCGGTGTACAGCGACGGGCCGCCGTCCGCCGTCGCGGCTCTGGCGGTGACGCTCCTCTCCCGCCACGGCGTTCGCTGGTCATGCGAAGACCTTGTGTGGAGCCTGCGCCTGCTGGCTGACGAATGTGGCCTGAACGACGGTTCGGCGCAGCGACTTCCCGCGATCATCGCGGAGGCCTTGGACCCCGGGCAGCTCGACGGTCTCGTGCCGGGGCTGCAAGCGTTCATGGACGGGCTCAACAGGAGCCGGATCCCGGTCACCATCCGGCAGGAGTTGATCCGGCTCGTCGGCACGGCGATCGACCGGACGACGGGCAGTGGCGTCCCGGCGCATCTGCTGCATGCGGGGGACGCGTTCGGTCCGGCGATGAAGGCCGCGCTCGCCGGCATCCTCGCCGCGCCGGGCGTCAACGAGGTGCTCCTGCACAGCGCCTCGCTGCGCAAGCCTGTGCCGCCCGCGACGTGGTCCCGCGCCGCTGAGCCGTTGCTCGCAGCAACCGGGGACGCGGTGCGCGCGATTCTTGACCGTTTCACCACGTTCGGTCGCTACGTCCACGACGACACCGACGTGCTGTTGCGCGGGCTGACCTGTGTGCTGGACCGCGACCCGTCGGACGAGGCGACCGCGCTGATCGGGCAGGTGGCGCTGGCCGCGGGTTCGGCCGACCCGCGCTCGGCGGGATTCCCCTACGCGCCGCGTACCGCCGCTGCAGCGGTGGAAATCCTCGCCCGCCGCAGCGGCGACGTCCCCGTCCGAGTGTTGGCCCGACTCTCGATCGGCGTCAAGAACAAGGCGCTGCTGGCGCGGACCGAAGCGGCCCTGGAACGGCTCGGGGCATTGCGCGGCTGGCAGCCCGGCGAGGCGTTGGAGTTGGCCGTTGACGACCACGGCCTGGACTCAGACGGACGCCGGACCTGGGACCTCGACGGCTACACGGCCATCGTTGAGGTCGGCGAGGACAAGGCGCGGCTGCGCATCGAGCGCGACGGCAAGCCGCTCAAGGGTATGCCGACGGCGATCAGGGAGGCGCCGACGGTGGCCGAGGCGCGAGCCCTGGTCAAGCACATCGGCAAGACGCTCGTTGCAGAGCGGACCCGGATCGAGTCGCTGTTGTCCGAGGACCGGGTCTGGTCCTACGCGGACTGGGTCACCCGCTACCTGGAACACCCGGTCAGCGCGGTCGTCGGCCGTCGGCTCATCTGGCAGGCGTCGACCGACGGCGAGACGTGGACCGCCGGACTACCCAAGTACGGCAACGGCACCTGGACGCTGGCAGGCCTGGACGGTGAGTGTCAGATTCGGCTCTGGCACCCGGCGCTCGCCCACGCGACCGAAATCGCCGCCTGGCGGGACCATGTCACCGAGTCCGGCCTGCGTCAGCCGTTCAAACAGGCGTTCCGCGAGGTCTACCTGATGACGCCGGCCGAGGAGCAGGCCCGAACGTACTCGAACCGCTTCGCCGCGCACATCCTGCGCTACCGGCAGGCCAACGCGTTGATGCGTACCCGGGGATGGCAGGCAAGCTACCTCGGTACCTGGGGCGGCGGTGGCCAGAGCGAGGCGACGAAGCTCTTCGGCGGCGGCACGTGGCGAGCGTCGTTCTTCCACGGCCTGGCCGGCGACATCGAGCCGCCGCACTACGACGTGCGGTTCTGCGCGACCGACCAGGTGCGCTTCGCTCGGCGGGACGGCGCGCGATGGGACGCCGCGCCGCTGGCCGAGGTGCCGGCGCGGGTGTTCAGCGAGGCCATGCGCGACGTCGACCTGTTCGTCGGGGTCACCTCGGTCGCCACCGACGACGCGTGGGCTGACCGCGGCGAGGACCCCTTCTACCCGTACTGGTCGTCGGCCAGCTTCGGCGTGCTGACCGCCTCGGCGGAGGTCCGACGCGACGTTCTGGCGCGGATCCTTCCGAAGCTGAAGATCTCGGCACAATGCGAGCTGCGGGAACGGTATCTCCGGGTAAGTGGCACCCGAACTGCCTACAAGATCCACCTCGGCTCCGGCAACATCCTCATGGAGCCCAACGACGCCTATCTGTGCATCGTGCCTGAGCGAGGTAAGTCAGAGACGGCGTGGCTGCCGTTCGACGACGACCCGATGTTGTCGATCATCCTGTCGAAGGCGATGCTGCTCGCCTCCGACGACAAGATCACCGACGCGACCATCCTGCGCCAGTTGTCCCGCTGACCGTACATGACTACGCGGCGAGCGGGTCGCGGAACTGACGGACCACAGTAGGTGGCTCGACGTCGCCGCCCCGGCGCGTCAGGCCAGATCCACCGATAATTCGGCGTCACCCAGGTCGCCGCGCCCGCCCGATCACTGGGAAGTTGCGCAGCAGCGCGTGGTCGCGCTGCAGCAGGTCGCGGGCGGCGAGCGCGGCGACGGCGGCGGAGATGACGGGTACGGCGCGGCTGGCCCACTTCATGCCCGCCACTCTTTCCGCAAGCCGCACCGCCGAAACGCCTGCGGCTCGCGGCCGAGGGTGGTCAGGGACGACCGGTCGCTTCGTCGGTCCGCGGATCGGCCCCATCGCCACCTCAAGCTCACGAACTCGCCGTCTGGCCGTGACGTCCCTGACAGAGTGGATACGTGATCGGGAGCGGTCGGGGACGGGATCCGAGGCGGTCGTCCACCCGATTTCTCGGGCGGTTCGAGCTCAAGGCCGCGGGCTTCGGGGTGACCCGGCTGGAACTGTTTCTCGACCTGGTGTTCGTTTCCGCCTTCCTGAGCGTGACGGACCTGATGGCGGAGAAGTTCCAGATCGAGGGCCTGCTGCAGGGTGTGGTGGTGGTCCTGCTGCTGTGGCGGGCGTGGACCTCGTACACCCTGGTCGGCAACGTCGTCCGGCTCCGGTGGGGAATCATCCGGCCGATCATGTTCGGGGTGGCCGCGACCATCCTGCTGACCGGTATCGCGACGCCGGTGGCCTTCGTCGATCGACCGGGGGCGCTCTTCGGGCCACTGATCTTCGTGGTCGCCTTCGTGCTGGCTCGGCTGGTGGCGGCGCTGATCCTGACCTACACGGCCTGGGGCACGCTGGGTACGTGGCGGCTGACGCTGGGGATGTGGCTGCCGTTGTGCGGCAGTGTGGCGCTGCTGCTGTGCGGCGCCCTGCTGCCGCGTCACCTGCCGGCGGGGGTGAACGGTGAGGCGGTCCGGCTGGCTTTCTTCCTCATCGCCGCGGTGATCGACTTCATCGGCGTCCGGGCGATCGGGGTGGGTGCCCTGCGGATCGTGTCGGTGCCGCACTGGACCGAGCGGCACCGACTGATCGTGCTCATCGCCCTCGGTGAGACGATCATCTCGATCGGCACCAGCCGGGGCCTGAACGGCGGTCCACCGATCACCAAGGCCGTCCTCATCGGCTCGGCGCTGAGCCTCGTCATCGTGGCCGTGCTGTGGTGGCGCTACTTCGACATCGCCGGGCCCGCCGCCGAACAGGCGTTGGAGCAAGGCCCGGCAGGCAGGAGATCGGCACTGGGCCGGGACGCGTACAGCCTGCTGCACGCCCCCATGATCGTCGGGCTGGTCCTGCTCGCGCTTGGCCTCAAACGCGCGTTGAGTTCGGTCGAGCCCGCGACCGCGCACCGGTGGGACCGGCTGAGCGTGTTCGTTCTCTACGGGGGCGCTCTCCTCTACCTGCTCGGCCTGACGGCCCTGGAACGCCGCACCATCAGCCTGCTCGGTCGCAGCCCGCTGCTGGGAATCGTCCTGATCATCGCCCTGCTGCCGATTGCGGTCCAACTGCCGGCGGTGGCTGTGGTGGGGCTGCTGGCCGCCGTGCTCGTGAGCATGGCGCTGGTCGACCTCTCCGTGTTCCGCCGGCGGCACCGCGCACTGCACGACATGGTCGCGCCGGTAGCGGCCCGCGCCGTCGGCCCCGGCGTCACGCCGAAGGAACTGTTCCTCGACCTGGTGGTCGTGTACACGTTCATCCAGGTCAGCGTGCTGATGGCCCGGCACCCCTCCGTGCTTGGGGTTGTCCAGGGGCTAGCGGTGCTCACTCTGCTGTGGGCTGCCTGGTGCGTCTACGCAGGGCTCGGCAACGCCCTGCGCAGCGAGTCCATCCTCGCCCGGCTGAGTGTCCTGCTGATCGTGGCGCTGACCCTGACGATCGGCATTGCCACCCCGCAGACGTTCGACCGTGTGCCGGGCGGCCTACCCGGTCCCATGATCGTTGTGCTCTGCTATGTCGCACTGCGAGTGCTGCACCTGGCCGCGCTCCGTCGGGTCGCTGGCGCGGCGCTACGCGCACAGCTGTGGCGGGTCAGCGTCACGACGGTGACGGCGCTGATCCTGCTGCTGCTCGCCGCGGTGGCCGTCTCGCGACCGCACGGGTCCCACACCGGGCAGCTCGCAGCCGCCCTCTGGATCGCGGCCATCGTCATCGACTTCGCCGGCGCCTACCTCGTCGGGTCGAGGTTCTGGCAGATCGGTTCCGCGCGGCACTGGACCGATCGATACGAACTCATCATCCTCATCGCGCTGGGCGAGGCGATAATATCGATCGGCGTGGCCGTATTCGGTCGCCCGATCTCCTGGCCGGTCATCGCCGCCATCGCGGTCAGCATGGTCCTGTTGTCCAGCCTGTGGTGGGCGTACTTCGACACCGATGCCGTCGTCGGGCACCGGACCGTGCAGGCCCTGCCCGGCCGGCAGCGCGCGACGCTGGCCCGGGACGCCTACACCTACCTGCACCTGCCCATGATCGCCGGGCTGATACTGCTCGCCTTCGGCCTGCACGAGTTCCTCGGCGCGATCAGCCACCCACCCGGTGCGCACCTCCGGCTCGCGCACCTGGCCCTCTTCACCGGAGCCGTCCTCTATCTCCTGGCCAACCAGGCATTCTGGTGGCGCATCCGGCACGACATACGCCGAGTCCGGATCTTCGGGATCCTGCTCATCGCGGCCCTCACGCCGACCACCATCCGCCTGCCCCCGCTCTGGGTGCTGACCATCCTGGCCACCTTCACCGCCGCCATCATGGCGATCGACTCCCGGCAGGCCGTCGACCTACGGCGACAGCTGCGCGAACCACGACGTCGGCCATCCTGACCGATGCCCGCCCGCTCAAACCCCTCCAATAACGGAAGGCCGTTGGCGTAGCCGCCCGTTCCGTCGCGGACCCGCTCGGGCCTGGCGATGACAGCGACCCGGGGGACCAGGCTGCTATCAGGTCACGACGACCCTGCTAGTGACATGCAGGAACGGGGTCACCCGGAATCGGTCGACGAATCCCACAGCAGGACAGCATCGTCGATCAGGCGCTGGTCAGACCAGACCGGGTGACCCCGCACCTACATCCTCACTAATGAGGCGCGGAGCCGGCGGTCCACGACCACGCCGACCAGGTTGTCCGGCCCGAGGTAGCCGTAGTGCCGGGAGTCGTAGCTCAGCGAGGCGTTATCTCCGAGTACCACCATGCGGTCGGGCGGCACCACCGATCCCGGGGTCGCCGTGAGGAAGAAGACCGGGTCCTGCGGCACCGGGTCGCCTGGCAGCGCCACCGCCCGTTTCACCATCAGCAGCCGCCGCACCGTCCCCCCGCCCGGCCCGCCGTCGACAGTCTGTGCCGGCACGTCGCGTACGACGACGAGCTGCCCGGCGGACACGTCGGCCAACCTGCTCCGGCGGACCCACACCACGTCGCCGGGACGCAGGGTCGGTTCCATGCTGCGTCCGGCTACGGTGACCAGCAGCATCCGGCGCCGGACCACGGCGAGCAGCAGCCCGGCGGACAACAGCAGAGCGAGCAGCAGCACTGCCGGGGCGTCGACCAGCACCGTCACCGCACCTCGCCGGATGCGAACGCCGGCGCCTCCCGATAGCCGGCCGCCTGCAGCCGGAACAGCTCGGCGTACCGGCCCGGCGCCCGCAACAGTTCATCGTGAGTGCCCTGCTCCACCACCCGACCGTCGTCCAGCACCACGATCAGGTCCGCCTCCCGCACCGTGTTCAACCGGTGAGAGATCAGCAGCGTCGTGCCGCTCCGGTACCGCCGCATCCGCTGCTGCAGCTCGTGTTCGGCTTGGGGGTCCAGGCCGGCGCTGGGCTCGTCGAGAATAAGCAGATCGCGGTTCCGGCGCAGGAATGACCGGGCCACTGCCAGCCGCTGCCACTGGCCGCCGGAGAGCACTACGCCCGTCTCCACATTGCCTGGGTCTGTGTCGGCGAAGAACTGGCGGGTCAGCAGCGTGTCGTACCCCCGGGGCAGGGCGTCGACGACGTCGTGGACGCCGGCCGCTTCGGCCGCCGCCCGGACCCGATCCGGGTCTCGGCCGGCTGACAGGTCGCCGAGGGCGATGTTCTCCGCCGCGGTCAGGTCGTAGTTCATGTGGTCCTGGAAGGTGGCGCTGATCCGGGCCCGCAGCTCGGCCGGGTCACAGTCGCGCAGGTCCACCCCGTCCCACCGGATCGACCCGCAGCTCGGGTCGTACATCCGGCACAGCAGCTTGACCAGCGTGCTCTTGCCCGCACCGTTGAGCCCGACCAGGGCGACCGTCGCGCCGTACGGAATGGTCAGCCGGACACCACGCAGGATCCACGGATGGTCCTCGCTGTGCCGGAACCACACGTCGCGCAGCTCGATCCCGGTCGCCAACGGCGCCAGCGGTCGGGGCGCGAGCGGCACCGGCAGGTCCGGTGGGCCGTGCACCACGGCGCTGTGGTGGGTGAAGAGCAGCACCTGCTGATGCCCGTCGGCCAGCGACCGGACCAGCAGATCCAGTCCGGCCTGCACGCCGGCGACGGCCGCCAGAAACATCGTCACGTCGCCGACGGTGAGCCGGCCCTGCCGGGCGGCGACCGCCGCCCAGAACAGCCCGGTGGCGGCCGTGGCGGCGCCGAGCCCGGCAAGTGAGCCTTGAGTGATCAGTTGACGACGGTCCATCCGGCGCTGCGCCTCGTTGGCCGACCGGCGCTCCCGCAGCATCCGCTCCCGCAGGTAGCCGCCGGTGCCGAACAGCCGGATCTCCTTCGCGGCCTCGATCCCACTCAGCAGCCGGCCGAAGAAGAATTCCCGCCGCCGCATCGGCTCGATTTGTCCGAACACGTCGGCCCGGCGCCGGGCGAGGGCGAGCTCGGCGCCCAGCGCGGGCAGGGCCGCGGCGAGTACGAGAACGGTCATCGGCCGGCTCACCACCAGCAACGCGCTCAGGAAGCCGGCAAGCATCAGGGCTGCCCGCAGCAGTCCGAACGCGGCCTCGACCAGTTCTCCGGAGCTGCTGCCGGCCTGTTGGGCCAGCCGCAGCCGGTCCTGGAACGCCGGGTCTTCGAACCGGGACAGTCCCGAGAGCGCTCCAGCGGCGACGAACAGCCGGTCTACGGCGACCAGGTTCATCGCCCGGTCCGCCTGGGCCTTCAGGTACCGCCCGGCCAGCGGAAGCAGCGCGGTCGCCAGGCTGGCCGCGGCCAGTCCCGCCGCCGCGACCAGCAGCGGACGCATCGGTCCCGGGCGGGTGAGCAGGTCCAGCAGCAGCTTGGTGCACCAAGCCGCGCCCACTGGAGCGACCGCACCAGCCACCGTGAGAGCCAGGTAGGAGGCGACGGTGCGGGGGGCGGCCCGGCAGGCGAGCGACACCGCATCGCGAACCACTGAGGACCTGCGCACCCCTTCCGACCCGACGGCCGTCGGCGGCCCGTTCCTGGTGGACGGGATCATCGGTGTCTCAGGCATCCGCCGTCGCCCCGGCCAGCAGCACGTCCAGCCGGTTGCCGCTGGCCTGCACCCGGCCGTCCGAACCGACCAGGTAAAGGGCTGGATACCACTCGTTACGGAAGGCCGTGCCAAGCTGACCGCCGGGCCGCTCCACGACGACCCGGGCCACCCCGTCGAGGGTGGACACCTGACCGGCGGTCGCCGTGGCGTCGCCGGTGAGAACGGCGAGCACCTGCCGTCGGCCTTCCGGCATCCTGGCGGCGTACGTCACAAAGCTGGGCAGCAGTTCGTGACAGGGGCCGCAGTCGGGCGAGAAGAAGCCGACCAGCGTCCGCTCGCCGAAAACCCCCCGGGTGAGGGGCTCACCGTCCACCGTGACCGTGCTGAAGTCGCCCACCTCGTCGCCCGGCCCGAGCAGCGAAGGAACGGCGATACCCGGCCCAGCATGCCCGGCGAGCAGCTCGGTGTGCTCGCGCAGCCGACGGATCACCCCGACCATCAGTAGCAGGTTCAGCAGTCCCAGCAGGCCGACCAGAGTGAGTGCGGCGGCGAGGTACGGCATCTCGGATCTCCTCAGGAGCGGACGGAACGGACGGGCGGACGACGGAGGGACACCGAGGTCGGCGGTCGCGGCACGACGAGGTCAACCAGGTCGTCGAAGGCGATCATCAGAAGAGCGCCGACGAATCCGGCACCGACCGCGACGACCGCGCCGGCCGCCGGTACGGCACCACCGGGAGCCGCGGTCAGACCGGCGAGCGCCACCGTCAGCAGGACGGCGTTGCGCGCCACGTGGCGCGCGGTCAACGGTCGCCGGGCCGGGCCGAAGCACCGGCACACGAGGTCGAGCTTCCGGCGCAGGGCCACGGCGGGCACCACCGTCAGCCCGGCGAGCAGCGCCGCCGCAGCCGCCAGCCCGACCGGCGCGGTGCGGGCAGTGAGCAGCAGGGCCGGGATGGCCGCCTCGGCGATCACGGCCAGCGCGGCCACGCCGCCCGGCAGTCCGAGCGGACGCAGCGACATGGCGAACTCGTCGAACGACGCGCGGTTGCGCAGCTTCGAGCCGGCGGCCGCGATAAGGACGACGGCGAGCAGGCAGCGGGCCGCGATTGACAGGTACGTCATGACGGGCACCTCCTCGGGGATCGGGCGACAGCGACGCCGCCGCCCGATCCGAAGCGGCTCAGCAGGGGCCGTCGGCCCAGTAGCAGCCGCAGCCCTCGTTGAGACAGCACTGCTTGCAGTACCGCGTTCCACCAGTGCAGTAGCAGCTCAACGTGCAAGCGGCGGACGCCGTGGTGCGCGGCACCACCAGCGACAGCAGTCGTTCGGCGAGACGGGACATCGCTAGCTCCTTCCGGCTGATCAGGACACCGCGAGGTCGCGGCGCGGGGTACTCGTGGTGGGCTCCGATCCACGCCCGGCGGGCATCGGGTTCAGCAGGGGCCGTCGGGCCAGTAGCTGCTGCAGCCCTCGTTCAGGCAGCACTGCTTGCAGTACCGCGTTCCGGCGTAGCAGAAGCAGCTCAACGAGCAACCAGCGGACGCTGTGGCGCGCGGCACCACCATCGACAACAGTCGTTCGGCTAGACGGGACAACTCATGCTCCTTTCGGCTGATCTGGACATCACCGCAGCCATCGCACGTGCGCGTCGTGACGGCCCGCTCGGCGGCTGGGCAAGCCGCCTCGGGTCACCGCGTGTCGATGACCCGACCCCCCCCGATGGCTCTTTTCCATGCTCGACGTTCAATGAGCGCGGGGACACGAAGTTCACCCGCAGTTGGCCCGTAGCTACCGGTACAGTCGGCGACGGCAGGATGCCCGTCACGGCGAAAGTCGGGGAGTGAGTGTCATGTCCGCGCACCCGGTACGCGTCCACCGCGGCCGGCTCGGGCTGTCGCAGGAGGACCTTGCCGCGATGACCGGGTTGAGCGTCCGCAGTATCCAGGCGCTCGAATCGGGCCGGGTCCGCACGCCGCGACCCTCGACACTGCGGCTGCTCGCCGACGCGTTGCAGATCCCGGCGGCGGACCGCCCTGCCTTCATGCAGCAGCTCGCCTCGCGAGCGGGCGCCGGCGATGGACCGGCGATACCGCTCGGCGCGGATCCGTTCCCGCGCCCGGCCCAGCTCCCGCCGGACCTGCCCGACTTCACCGGCCGGACGGCCGTCACCACCGAGCTGGTGGCCCGGCTGGATTCCCCCGGCCGGCCGACGCTGGCGACGATCTGCGGGATGGCCGGGGTCGGGAAGACAAGCCTCGCGGTGCACGTGGCCCACCTGCTGCGCGACCGGTACCCGGACGGACAGCTCTTCGCTGATCTGCGGGGCATCGGACCCGATCCGGTGGAGCCGTCCCGGGCCGCCGGCGCGTTCCTGCGGGCGCTGGGCGTACCGGCCGGTGCGGTACCCACCGACCCGGCGGAGCGTACGGCGCTGTGGCGGTCGCTGGCCGCGACCCGGTCGCTGCTGGTGCTGCTGGACAACGTCCATGACGGCGGCTCGATCGCGCAACTGCTGCCGGGAACCGGCTCGGTCGCGGTCCTGGTCACCAGCCGGGAACCGCTCGTCGGGCTGCCCGCCACGGTCCGCGTCGACCTCGAGGTGTTCGAGGCGGACGAGTGTCTGGCGCTGATCCAGTCCGTTTCCGGCGCCGCCCGGGTGGCCGCCGACCCGGTCGCGGCCGTCGCCGTCGGTCTCGCCTGTGGCCGGCTCCCGCTGGCGGTCCGCCTGGCCGCTACCCGACTCGCGAGCCGTCCGATGTGGTCGCTCCGTGACCTTGCCGACCGGCTGGTCGACGGTCACCGCCGGCTGGACGAGCTCGCCGTCCCAGGCATGGAGGTACGGGCCAGCCTGGAGCTGAGCTACCAGGCGCTGTCCCCGGCTTCGGCCACGGCGTTCCGCCGGTTCGCGTTGACCGGACTGGACGAACTCTCGGTGGACGCGATGGCCGCGGTGCTGGAGGTCGACCTGGCCGGCGCCGCCGGCAACGCCGAAGGGCTGGTGGACGCCCGGATGATGACCGCCGCCCGAGCGGACCGGTACCGCTACCACGATCTGGTGATGCTGTTCGCCCAGGAGAAGGCCGCGGCGGCCGAGCCGGCAGACGAGCGCGAACGGCTGCTCCGGCGGCTGGTCGAGGCGCACCGGGAATCCGCCGAGGCCGCCCAGCTTGCCTCGACGAACCAGACCACAGACCGGTTCCGCACGCCCGACGAGGCGCGGGCCTGGCTGGCCGCCGAGCACGACCTGATCGTGGCCGTGGTCGAGCGGGCCGCGGACCTCGACGCCCCGGTCGACCCGCAGGCTCTCACCGCGCTCGCCGTCGCGGTCTCGCCCTACTTGCGGACGGCGGGCGAGTGGGACGAGTGGTTCCGGCTGGCCGAGGCACTCGGCCGCGCCACCCGCCGACAGGGCCATCCGCCGGGTGAACTGATCGCCCGAATGCACCTAGGGCAGCTGGCCACGCTCCGCGACGATGTCGAGGCGGCGGAGGAGCACCTGGCGGCTGCGGCGGCGCTGGCCCGCGACCTCGCGGACACCGGGGCGGAGGCGCGGGTCCTCAACCTCATCGGATTGCTGCGGTTCGTACAGGCCAGACCGCTGCTGGCGTTGCAGGCGCATGAGGCGGCTTGCAAGCTGTTCACCGATCTGGGTGATGCCGCAGGCGCGCTCAGCGCCCGGATCAACATCGCGAAGGCGCTCGCCACCCAAGGACGCGGGGAGGCTGGGCTGGCGGTGATCGATGAGGCCACCGCGACCCTGACGGCGGCGGATGACACGGCCCGGGTGATGCTCTGGCACCAGATGGCCCGTTGCCAGTCGGTGTCCGGGCGGTACGAAGAGGCGATCACCACTCACCGCCGCTGCCTGGCCGCGGTGCGGGAACGGGGGATGCGGGAGGGCGAGGCCTACGTCCTAGCCGAGTTGGGACTCACCCTGGTCGCGGCCGGCCGGCCGGAAGCGGCCCAGGGGCACTTGGAAGTCGCGGTGCGGGCCTTCGAGCGGCTCGGCGACCGGAACGCGGCCTGTACCTACCAAGTGGTGCTCGGCCTGGCTCACCGAGCCGTCGGCAACCTGGACCGGGCGCGGGCTGCGTGGCGACAGGCGATCACGCTTCCCCGGCTCGACAGGTCCCGATCTGCAGGGTGATGTCCCTTCGGCCGGCTCAGCGCGGGCGACGCCGGCCGCGGTGCTTGAGGTCGTTGGCCCTACGGGTGAACCAGGTGCGGTCGTAGATCCGGCCGGCACCGTTCGTTGCGACTGCGGCTAAGGGCGGGCGGTGGGGCACGCCATCGATAGATAGGCTGCCATCCCTACCGTCGCCAGTGTGAGCTGAGGAGACAGCACGTGACTTTGCCCGGCAGTGAGCCTGAGGAGTTCCGGGCCTCGTGGGGGCAGACGTGGCGCACGCACATGAAGCCGTTCCTGATCTCCAATATCATGATCGCGCTCGTCGCGTGGGTGCTCGGTTACGTATTCGGCGGCCCGGTCTTCTCCGTGCTGTTGCCGGTGATCCTCGTCGGGCTGATCACGCTGATGCACCGGGTCTCGAGCCGCGGGCCCGGCCTGCGGCTGTCCGCCAACGGCGTCGAGTTCCTGCGTCGTGATGGTGTCGTAGTGCGCATGCGGTGGGCCGACATTCGAGAGATCACCGTGTTGGCGCAGCGCCGGACCGCGGTCATCGCACCCACTGGTGCCGCCCGGTCGGTCGCCGCTGCCGGCGCCGCAGCGTTCGCCGCCGCCAACACCGGCGATGGGATCGTCGGAATCGGCGAGATGCTCACCCCGAAGCAGGTGGCGCACCAGCGCCAGGCCGACCCGGTGTGGCAGGTCGCCAAGACCGACGAGGCGTTTCTGCGCCTCGCGCTCATCGATCGCGATTGGCGTACCGGCCGCATCGGCGATTGGTTCCGGACATACCGGCCCGACCTCAGGCTGTAGCATCCTGGGTCTCCTGGGGGACCGTCGGGGTTGACGGTGTGATTGTCACGGGGCAGCTGGTGGGTAGCTGCTGGCCTTCACGTCCACAGGCTGATCACTTTCGGATGCGGCCGACGGGTCCTCGGCACAGCGGGAACCTCGCCGTGCCCCACGTTTGGACGGAAGGGCCGGGGTCATTGCCCCTCGGCGGTCTTCGCGTGGGGGCGGCCGGGTGTAGAAGTCCTTCGGACCCCGACCTTCCGCGTCGTGGAGAGTAGCGGTACCTACTGACACTCGGGTGCCGCCTATGGCTGACTTAAGCCGCCACTAAGCCTTCGATTAGCCTGTTCGCTCTCGCCGAGGAGGCGCGCGGCTTGCCGATCGACAACAAGCACTACGAAGCCGGCCGCTCGCCATCGAGCTGTGCTATCAGCGAGAGCACAACAGCTGGCCCGTCGTCAGCATGGACCCGGCGAGCGAGTTCCGTGGCGCGGTTGCGATAGGTCGGCCAAGACAGGACCGCAGCGCGCGGTGAGGGTGTCGGCGGTCAGTTCGTGGATCGGCAGTGGGCGCGGCGCAACGCCGAGGCGGTGCAGCCTGGCCGCCCAGAACGGCTGGTCGACCAGGATGGGCACGGCGACCGCTGGTACTCCCGCGCGCAGCCCGCCCCGGCGCAGCCCGCCCCGGCGGTGCCCGCTCCGGCGTGGTGGACCACGGCAGCCGTCCGGGGAACAACCAGTCGTGTGACACGTCACCGACAAGCAGGATGCCGCCACCGGCGGGTCCGAGTTCGGCCCAGCCGGACTGGACGACGGCACGCACGCCGGCACGTTTCACGGCGACCGTGACGACGTCATGGAGTCGCTCGTCGGTCGGGGTCATGCTGCCGAACCCGACGAACACCGGAGGGGGCCAGCCCGGAGGAAGTCGACCAGCAAGTTTGGAGGTTGCCATCCCGGCCGCCTAGCCGGCCACCGGTATCAGGGAATTGGGAGTTCGTAGCACGTCCCGACGGTCGCCCGATCTGGGTGAGGCAGGGTCACCCACCGTCGCCGGAAGCTGTGGGCAAGGCGCACCGAACGGTTCGACGCGATCCGGCTTGGGGGGAGAGTCAGGTGGAATACGAGGACTTCATCAACGCAGTGGCCTTGCGGGCAAAGGTGTCGACTGACCAGGCGGCGACACTCACCCGCGCGACGTTGGGGACATTGGCGGATCGGATCAGCGCCGGCCAGGCTGAGAACCTCGCCTATCAGCTTCCGGAAGGGCTTGACGACTGCCTTCGCACGGCGATCAGACGGGAGCACGCCACGGCGTCGTTCGGACTCGAAGAGTTCGTGCAGCGAGTGGCGGACCGCCCAGACCTCGACCGTGCGCTCGCCGGCGCCGGGGTCCGCGCGGTGCTCACCACATTGCGAGAGGCCGTTACCCGGGACGAGTTCGAGAACGCGCTGGCCCAGCTCCCGAACGAGTTCTGGCAGGTGATCGAACCGGTGGGCGCTGGCGTTGGGCAGCGCCCCGGCCCATAGCACGCACAGTCGAGGCAGGAGCAGGTGTACCCGCGCCGCGCGCGGGCACACCGCTCCCGCCTGAACGCCGGGCGGCGTGGCGGTCAGCCTTCCAGGTCGACCTCGATCTCCACCGCCACGTCGTCCCGGACCTTGAGCGCGCCGAGAAGAGCGGAGTACGGCTTGATGCCGTACGACGACTGGGTCACCACCGTGGTGGCGCGGTAGCGGGCGGGCGTCACCTCACGCACCTCGACGTCGATCGGGGCGGTGACCCCGTGCAGAGTGAGCATTCCGCTGATCGTGGCCTGGTCGTCGCGGGTGACGACGCGGGTGGACTCGAAGGTTGCCGTCGGGTGACGACCGACGTCCAGCGTCCGCCGGGCATTGTTCTCGATCTCGCCCCGGTCCTTGTCGGACAGCGGGCGCGCGCCACCGGTGCCCTCCCGCACGGCCAACGATCCCAACTCGATGCGGGCCGTCGCCGTGGCGTCGGCGGGACCGGTGTCGGGAACGTCCAGCTCCACCGACCAGTCGGTCACCTCGATGGTCAGGTCGTGTCCGACGGCCGACCCGACCCCCGTGCGGCCGGTGCGCAGCAGCATGCGCCCGTTGTCCCCGTTGAACCGCATCCGTCCGGCTCTGATCGCCACCCGCCCAGCGTATGTGGAATCACTACCGCCCTCGTCGGCGTCCGGCAATTCGTTCGCCCGATCGGCGGTCCGGCGCTCTCTACGAGTTGATCCGGACGCTTCCCGCGCGTCAGTCCCGGGGCGCGAACAGCATGCGCGCCAGCAGGAGCATCATCGCCGCGAAGCCGCCGACCAGGGCAAGCCACGACCATGCCCAGCCGATGGTGAAGCCCAGCACCGCGAACGCCGCGATGGCGATCAGCCAGAGTGTGAGGGTGTACAGGCCGAACCGAGCGGCAGCGGCCGGGTCGTTTGTGAAACGGTCGGCAGCTTCATGGTGGGATGCGTGTTGTTGGAGCACCCACTGCTTGTGGCGGTTGGTCTGCGTGGCGCCGAGGTAGGTGAACCCCACGGCTGAGGCCACGATGGCGAGGGCGCCGCCGATCAGCCAGGGCAGCTCGGTCTCGGTCAGGTAGCGCCAGCTCGAGCCGGCGCCGGCCAGAGCGACAGTCGTGGCGGCCCCGTATCCGGCGGCGCGAATGCCCCGCATGGGGTAGTTGGTGGTGGTCTCCTGCCGCAGTGCGTCGGCCACGATGATGCCGACGGGCAGCGCGACGGCGACGATCGCGGCGAGCTGCGCCGGCTCGGGCACCGCGACGTCGAGCGCGGCCAGGACGAGGACGGCGAGCGCGGCGACCGCGATCGCCGCCAGGACGACGGTGCGTACCAGGAATCCGGGCTTGGGTCGGACGCGGTGACGTGCCCACGCGGCGGCGGGCGAGTCGGACGCGGTCTCCATCTCGTCGATCAGCGATCGGACGTCGCCCAACTCGGCCGTCGCGCGTCCGACGGCGGCGGTCGGGGAGAGCCCGGCACGTTCGAGGTCGGCCACCCGGGCCACCAGGTTCGCTCGGATCTCCTCCTTCAGGTCCTGGACTTCGGTGGTCATCTCGACGCCGGCGAAGGCCTCGTCGAGGAGGCGGTGGATGTCTGTCGCGGAGCTGCGCGTGGTGCCGTTCGAGGCGGTCATGACGATGCCTTTCCAGTGGCCGGTTTCCGCCGGGAGTGGGTTAATCGCCGAGGTCGAGCAGAGAGTCGATGAGGTCGCGCGTGACCACCCATGCCGCGACGTTGCGGCGGTAGACGGCGTGGCCGGCGTCGGTGATGCGGTAGTACTTCCGCCGCCCGCCCTTGGTCTCGTCGCCCCAGTAGGCCTCGACGAGCCCGTCCTTGACCAGGCGCCGGTAGCTCGCGTAGAGCGTCGCTTCCTTGATCTCGTACGCCCCGCCGGTCGCGTCGCGGATCGTCTTGAAGATCTCGAATCCGTAGCTGTCGCCGCGGCGCAGGATCCCCAGCACGATCGTGTCGGTGTGCCCGCGGAGCAGGTCGGCGGCGAAGGCGTCACCGAGCAGGGCCGCGTCACTCCCACTTCGCTCAAACATGACTAGTACTGTATCAGGTCTAGTACTAGTGTAGCTATAGACCGTAGCCCTCGGCATCGAGTCCCTCTCGGCAACCACTGCTGGAGGTGGACAGCACGCGTTGGGCTGGCGCAGCCGACGCCGGTCCGTAAGGCGGTCGGGGGAGCGTCCTTATTGGCGGCAGGGTGTCGTGTCGGCCCGGCCAGCGGTGCCACCCGGGCCGGGAACCCGGCCGGGGTCTGGCGCGTCGTAGGAGCCATGACAGGCAGCAGCGCCCACGTACCCGATCGACCGGCCGCCGCAGGCGTCCCCCTGGCCGTGGGACTGGCCCTGGTCGCCAGCCTGGCCCTGGTCGCCGGTTGTACGGCGAAGCCGGTTCCCGCACCACCACGCGACCGGGCGGTGCCAGCCGGCGGGATCCGACTCGTCGCGTTCGACTCCTGCGCGCAGGTGCTGCAGCAGCTGAAGACCGCGGCGAAGGCGTACGTCGGGCCCTGGGGGTTCGGGCCGAACGGGGACATGCGTGCCCTCGCCAGCGGGGTACAGGCTGGGGCGCCCGCCGCAGCGAAGCGGGCGGATGCGGCGCCTGGGGCCGACGCCGGCTCCGGCTACTCGGGCACCAACACCCACGAGGCCGGGGTCGACGAGCCGGACCTGGTGAAGACCGACGGCAAGCGGATCGTCACCGTCAACCACGGCAAGCTGTACGTGATCGACCCGGCCACCCGCCGGCTGACCGGGGAACTGCAATTGTCACCTGGTGGGTTCGGCGGTGCCGACGACAGCCTGCTGCTGCAGGGTGACCGGGCGCTGGTGCTGCTCCGGCAGGACTGGCCGGCAATCGCGAAGCCGGCTGTCCCCAAGCGGGGCGGCCGACCCGCGCCGGCAGCCGGCCCGGCGTCCGACGACATCGCCGGCCCCCGGCTGATCATGGTCGACCTCGCCGGCGCGCCGAAGGTCATCGGCGAGTACCGGATCGACGGCAATCTGGTGGACGCCCGCCAGGTGGGCACGACGGTCCGCGTCGTGGTCCGCTCTCAGCCCCGGCTGGCCTTCCCGTATCGGGAGCGGGTCACCGACGCGCGGCGCACCGCCGCCAACCGCGAGATCATCGACGCCGCGACCGTCGACGACTGGCTGCCCCGCTACGAGATCACCTCCGGCGGGCAAACCAGCACCGGACGGGTCGGCTGTGACCGGGTGAGCCGGCCGGCGAACTATTCGGGCACCTCGCTGGTGACCGTGCTCAGCTTCGACCTCGGTGCGGCCACCCTCGGCGCCGGTGACCCGGTCACCGTGGTCGCCGACGGCGACACCGTCTACAGCACCGGACCCCGGCTGTACGTCGCCAACGACCAGCGCTGGAAGGTGCTGCCGATGCTGACCGCGCGGAACCTCCCACCCGACCCGCGGGACGAGGCCACCGAGATCTACCAGTTCGACACCTCCGGCGCGGGCGCTCCACGCTACGTCGCCGCCGCGTCCGTGCCCGGCTGGTTGATCAACCAGTACGCACTGTCCGAGTGGGACGGGCACCTACGCGTGGCCACCACCAGCGGCCGTACCTGGGGCCCCAAGCCCGACTCGACGTCCAGCGTGTACGTCCTGCGCGCCGACGGCGCGACGCTGACCGAGGTCGGCAAGGTCACCGGACTGGGCAAGGGGGAACGGATCCACGCCGTACGGTTCGTCGGCGGCTCCGGATACGTGGTCACCTTCCGCCAGACCGACCCGCTCTACACCGTCGACCTGCGTGATCCGAAGGCACCGAGGGTGAGCGGCGAACTGAAGATCAACGGGTACTCGGCGTACCTGCATCCGGCCGGCGAAGGCCGGTTGCTCGGCGTCGGGCAGGAGGCGACCGACCGGGGCCGCGTCCAGGGCACCCAGCTCTCGCTCTTCGACGTCTCCGATCCGGCCGAGCCGACCCGGATCGCCCGGTACCACGTCAAGCAGGGGCAGTCCGAGGCGGAGTTCGACCCGCACGCGTTCCTCTACTGGCCGGCCGAACGCCTGGTCGTGGTCCCCCTGACCGTCCCGGTCACGGGCGGGTACAGCCTCGGCAACGTGGCGTTGGCCCTGCGGGTCGACGACGCCGGGATCACCGAGGTCGGCAGGGTCGACCATCCGCTGGTCGCCGGACGCCCCGGGGAACTGGCGCCGATCCGCCGGTCACTGGTGATCGACGGAGTGTTGTGGACCGTCTCCGACGCCGGCCTCAAGGCGACCAACCTCTCCACCATGCAGACCCTCGGCTGGCTGCGCGCGGCGTGATCTACCGCCGTCGCGGGTGTATTTGTCGAACGGGACGTCAGCGACGAATGGAGTCGCGGTCGGGTGCCGGCTGGATCGTTGTGACGGCGGCGGCCAGGACGATGCCGAGGCTGCCCAGTTGCAGCAGGGGTGCCCACCCGGGTGCCCGGGTCGCGAGCAACGCGCCGAGCGCGGCGCCGGTGACCAGCCCGAGGAGGGTGAGGGCGCTCTGCGCGACGTCGCGTAGTCGGTGCCCGGAGGTGAGTCGCGCGATCAAGGTGGTGAGCGTCCCGGTGAGGTAGGTGGTGGACAGTCCCGCCACGCCGAAGCGCTGGACCGTGCTGCTCTGGATGCCGAGCGCGAGCGCGTTGAGAACGAGCAACGACAGTTGCAGTTGCCCCGACGGATGGGCATCGCTCCACCACCAGCCCACCGCGTACGCGACGAGCACCACGCCCTCGACGGCCAGGGCCCGGGTCACCGCCGGCGGCCAGACCGGGTCGTCGGGCTTCGGGGTGCCGGCGATGCGTGTGCCGAGGGAGCAGCCGAGGATGAAGCAGAGGATTGCCGCCCCGGTGTGCAGGGCCAGCGCACCGTCGGTCCCGGCCAGGGCCACCCCGAGCAGGACCATGTTCCCGGTCATGACGCTGGTGAAGGCTCCGCCCAGGGCCAGGAACCCGATGGCGTCGGTGGCTCCGCTGTTGACCGCCAGGACGACGGCCATCGCCTCCCGCCATCGGCGCTGCTGGCCGCTGCTCTGCGACGCTTTTGTCGGCGTCCACCTGAATCGGCGCGGATGCGTGCTGTTGATCGTGGGCACCGGCTCACGATGGCAAACCTGCCACCGTTGGCGCTGTGGGCTGTCTGCACAGAAGGCTGCGGCGAATGATGTGCATCTTGACCGTGGGGTGCTGGTCGTCGGGCTCCTTAGCGTTGGTGGCATCCCAGAGACTCCCAAGGCGCTGCGCCGAGCCGCCGGGACCGCACCGACGCACCACAGAGAGAGGCGACCAGATGACCGAGCTGCTCTCCCGCGACAAGTTCCGTGCTGCCCTCGAGGACGCGATCAAGGGCAGAGAGGCCAAGAACGCGTCGTTCAGCCAGGCATGGGCCGATGGCAAGCTGCAGCGGCACCACTTCGCGCGCTGGGCGGAGAACCACTACCACTACGTGGGCCCGTTCGCCGACTACCTGAGCTACGTCTACGCCAACACCCCCGACTCGTGCACGGACGCCAAGGACTTCCTCCTGCAGAACATGTACGAGGAGGAACTGGCCGACATCCGCCACACCGACCTGCTGATCCGCTTCGCCGAGGCGTGCGGGACGACCCGGGAGCGGATCGAGGACCCGAACAACATGAACGCGGTGACCCGCGGCCTTCAGGCGTGGTGCTACGCCACTGCCATCCGCGAGCACTTCGCGGTGGCGACCGCGGCGCTGGTCGTGGGCCTCGAGTCCCAGGTGCCGAGCATCTACAAGAAGCAGATCGTCCCGCTGCGCGAGGTGTACGGCTTCAGCGAGGACGAGATCGAGTTCTTCGACCTGCACATCACCTCCGACGAGGTGCACGGCGAGCGTGGCTACCAGATCGTCCTGGACCACGCCAACACGCCCGAGCTTCAGCAGCGATCGCTGCAGTTCGTCCGCTGGGGCGCGGAGATGCGCTTCTCCTACACCAGAGCGCTCTACGACACCTACGTGGCGCAGGACCTGGTCAGCGCCTGATCGAAGCAGTCGGACGGGTGGGTCCACTGGTTGGCCCACCCTTCCGGCATCTGTGGGCGTAGAACCGCAACCGCTTCAGACACGGAGGGAGTCGGGAGTGAGCGAGCCTAACCCCGTCGAGTGGGTGCTCGTCGCCGAGCTGCCGGAGCTCGCGCGCCGCAAGAAGAAGCAGGTGCTCGTCGACGGCACACCGATCGCGCTGTTCCTCGTCGGCGGCCGGGTCTTCGCCCTGCACGACGTCTGCGTCCACAAGCAGCGCTCGCTGAGCAAGGGGACCGTGCTGCACGGGCGGATCATCTGCCCCGGCCACCAGTGGTCCTTCGACCCCGCCACCGGACAGGCGGCGGACCAGGTCGAGTGCCAGCCGACGTACGACGTCCGGGTGGCGGACGACAAGATCTACGTCAACGCGCGCCCCCGCCCCGACAGCGCCGGCGCCGCCCCGTACACGACCACTGCAGCCGGGTGAGACGCCGATGACCAGAACAATTGTCACCGTCGGAGCCGGTCAGGCCGCCGCCGTCGCCGCCCGTGCCCTGCGCCGGCGCGGATTCGACGGCCGAATCGAGCTGCTCGGCGCGGAACCGGAGGCGCCGTACCAGCGGCCACCGCTGTCGAAGGAATACCTCGCCGGCGACGACGACTGCGGCCTGAACCTGCTGTCGGAGCAGTGGTGCGCGGCCAACGACGTACACCTGCGACTCGGCCAACCGGCCGCCCGGATCCGGCCGGAGCGCGGACGGGTCGAGTTGGCCGACGGCGCGGAGGTCGCCGCGGACCTGATCCTCCTCGCCACCGGCGGCAGCCCACGCCGCCTCCCGGGCGTCACCGGTGAGCGTATCCACTACCTGCGCACCCGGCGGGACGCCGACCAGCTCCGCGCCCAGCTCCGTCCCGGCGTACACGTGATCGTCATCGGCGCCGGTTTCATCGGCGCCGAGGTCGCCGCCACCAGCCGCGGCAAGGGCGCCGACGTCACCGTGGTGGAGGCGCTCCAGGTGCCGCTGCAGCGCGTACTCGGCCGCGAGATCGGCGCCACCTGCGCGGCGATCCACCGCCGGCAGGGCGTCACGTTGCGGCTGGGCGAGTCCGTCGAATCCGTCCTCGAGACACCGGCCGGCGTCGTCGTCACCACCAGCGGCGGCCGCATCGAGGGTGACCTGGTGGTGATCGGCATCGGCATCACGCCGAACACGACCGTGGCCGAACGGTCCGGCCTTGCCGTCGACAACGGCATCCTGGTGGACGAGTACTGCCGCACCAGTGCGCCGAACGTGTACGCCGCCGGCGACGTCGCCAACCACTGGCATCCGCTGTTCGGGGAGCGGATCCGGGTCGAACACTTCGACAACGCGAGCCGGCAGGCGACCGCCGCCGCCAACAACATGATCGGCCGGACCACGTCGTACACCGACCCGCACTGGTTCTGGTCGGATCAGTACGACCACAACCTGCAGTACACCGGCCACGCGCCGGTCTGGGACGAACTGGTCGTGCGCGGCTCGGTCGAAGAGTGCGACTTCTCGGCGTTCTACCTGCGCGACGGCCTGGTGCGCGCGGCGTTCGCCGTCGACCGCGGCGGGGACGTCCTCGTCGCCAAGGAGTTGATCGCCGGCCAGATCAGCGTGGATCCACGGATCCTCGCCGACGAGGACGTCGACCTGGCCGAGCTGACGACGTTGGAGGAGCAACTGTGAAGGGCAACTTCATCGGTGGCGAGTGGGTGGGGTCGGCCAGCGGGCGTACCCGCGAGCGGCGGAACCCGGCCGACGAGCGCGAGGTCGTGGCGGTCTTCCCGGATTCCGACGCAAAGGACGCACACGACGCGGTCTCCGCGGTGACGGCGGGCCACCGGGAATGGGCGGAGCGCGGCCCGGAGGCCCGGGCGGCTGTCCTGCACCGGGCGGCGGACATCCTCGCCGCCCGCGCCGACGACCTCGCCCGCGACCTGGTTCGTGAGGAAGGCAAGACGCTCGCCGAGGCGCTCACCGAGACCCGCCGGACCCCGTCGAACCTCCGGTTCTACGCAGGAGAGGCACTGCGCGTCGCCGGCCGCACGTACGCCACGGGCGACGGCAGCCTCGTATACACCTCCCGGGAACCCGTCGGCGTCGTCGTCGCCATCACCCCGTGGAACTTCCCACTGAACATCCCGTCCCGAAAGCTCGGCCCGGCGCTGGCGGCGGGCAACGGGGTGGTGTTCAAGCCGAGCGAGGTGACCCCGCTGATGGGACAGCGGCTGGTGGAGGCGCTGATCGAGGCGGGCGTCCCGGCCGGTGCGCTCGCCCTCGTGCAGGGCGGCGGGGAAGCCGGCGCGGCACTGGTCGCGGATCCGCGGGTGGGCGCCGTGACCTTCACCGGCTCGTACGAGGTCGGGGCGGCCATCCACCGCGCGGTCAGCCCCAGCCAGCGCTGCCAACTCGAGATGGGCGGCAAGAATCCGGTGATCGTGCTGGAGGACGCCGACCTGGACCGGGCGGCGGACATCGTGGTCCGCGGGGCGTTCGGCCTCAGCGGCCAGGCATGCACCGGCACCAGCCGACTGATCGTCCACGACGCGGTGCACGATGCGCTGGTCGAGCGGGTGGCCGCCCTCGCCCGCGCCCGCCGAGTGGGTGACGGGCTCTCCGACGGCGTGCAGATGGGCCCCCTCGCGACCCGCGCCCAACTGGAGAAGACCCGGCACTACCTCGACCTCACGGCGGCCGCCAACGCCTGTCTGCGCGCCGGCGACGAGCCACTCGGCCCGGGTCTGGAACACGGCAACTTCGTCCGACCGGCGGTGATCACCGACGTCGACCAGTCGTCGCCGCTGGCGCAGGAGGAGATCTTCGGGCCGGTCCTGAGCGTGCTGCGCGTCGGCTCCTTCGACGACGCGATCAGCGTCGCCAACGACACCGCGTACGGTCTGTCGGCCGGGATCGTCACCCGCGACCTGGGCCGTGCGCTCGACTTCGCCCGTCAGGTCGACAGCGGCCTGGTGAAGGTCAACCAGCCCACCACGGGCATGGCGATGAACGCCCCCTTCGGTGGGCTGAAGAACTCCAGCACGCAGACGTTCAAGGAACAGGCAGGGGAGACGATGATGCACTTCTACACCGTCGACAAGACCGTGTACGTGGCCTCATGAGCACGTCCGAGGTCACCGGCACCGCAGACGCGGGAGCAGAGCCGGGCGCCGTCCGATTCGTCCGGGTGGCCCGCTCCGGTCAGGTGCCTGACGGTTACGTCCGCCGCTTCTACGCCGACACCCTGGAGCTGTGCGTCGCCCGCTGCGAGGGCAGGGCGTACGCGACGTCGAACTACTGCACGCACCTGGACTGCCTGCTGTCGTCGGGCAAGCTGGTCGACGACGGCATCGGCTGCTCCTGCCACGGCAGCGTCTTCGACCTCGAGACGGGCGAGCCGGTCTGCCCGCCCGCCACCGAACCGATCAAGACGTTCCCCGTGCGGGAAGAGGACGGGCAGATCTACGTGGGCGTGACACCGGAGGACATCGCGACCGGTGGCCCGCGGCGACGCAAGCAGGTGACATGACCGGCGTGGACATGGACTGGCCGGCACCGACCCGTAACGCGGTGCTCGCCGGCGAACACATGGCGATCTCGAGCCACCCGTCGGTCAGCGCCGTCGGTCACCGCGTGCTCGCTGAGGGTGGCACCGCGATCGACGCCACGGTGGCGATGGCCGCGATGTCCTGGCTGGCGCTGCCCGGCCAGTGCGGCGTCGGCGGCGACGCCTTCGCCGTGGTCCGGGAGCC
The DNA here is from genome assembly GCF_055586005.1 of Micromonospora sp. NPDC051924. Lineage (NCBI taxonomy): Bacteria > Bacillati > Actinomycetota > Actinomycetes > Micromonosporales > Micromonosporaceae > Micromonospora > Micromonospora sp. NPDC051924. The sequence continues at coordinate 1,975 of NZ_JBVJJA010000043.1, read as the reverse complement.
GGACGGATCGGTGTGGACCATCAACGGCAGCGGGTACGGGCCGGACGGCGGCGACCTGGACTTCTATCGAGCGCGCAAGCTGTCCGCCATTCCCCTCACGGGGGCGCTCGCCGTGGCCGCTCCGGGTGCGGTGGCCGCGATCGCCGCGCTGCACGCCCGCAGGGCGACCCGCGCCCTGGCCGAATTGTGGGCGCCGGCGATCGCCGCCGCCGAACGTGGTCTGCCCTGCACCCGCAAGACCCGTACCGACATCCTCGAACACGAGGCGCAGCTGCGCGCCGACGAGGGTGCGCGACGGACGTTCCTGCGCAACGGCCGGGCGCCGCAGGTCGGCGAACGGCTGGCCCAGCCGGAACTCGCCGACTCACTGCGGCTGCTGGCGGCCGACCCCCACGCCCTCTACACCGGCGAACTGGCCGAGCGCGCGGTGGCCGCACTGGCAGCGGCAGGTGCTCCGTTCAACGGCGACGAGTGGGCGGCCTCCGGCGTACCGCTGGAGGGCGAGGCGATCAGCGAGCGGTACGGCGACCTGGTCGTGCACACGACGCCACCGCCCACACCGGGCTGGATGGTGCTGCAACAGGCGGCCGTCTGCGACGGGATGCTCTCCGAGCTGCCGTGGCTGAGCGCCGGCGCCGTCGGCTGGCTGGCCGGAGCTGCCCGACAGGCCTTCCGGGACCGCTGGGACCGGTGCGCCGCCGACACGGACGCCTGGCGGTCGTTGCTGCGGCCCGAAGCGGTAGCGGACGTGCGGGCGAAGCTGGCTGCCGGACGGCAGCCGCTTGCCACGGCCGGCCTGACGCCGGACGGGGACACCACGACGACCGTCGCGGTCGACGGCGACGGGCGTGCGGTCAGCTTCATCCACTCACTCGCCTTCACCTTCGGCGCCCGGATCACCGTCCCGGGCACCGGCATCATGCTCAACAACCGGCTCGGACGCGGCGCGTACCTGCTCGAGGACCACCCGAACCAGGTACGACCGCGACGCCGTCCGCTGCACACCTGCCTCGCCTGGTTGGTGACCGACGCCGGGGGAGCCCTGCGGCACGTCGGCAACACCCCCGGCGGCGACGGGCAGGTGCAGTGGAACATGCAGGTGCTGTCGCACCTGATCGACCACGGCCTGGACCCGCAGGGGGCGGTGTCGGCGCCGCGGTTCACCGTGTTTCCCGGCAGCGACGCGGACGTCGTGGGAGCGCCCGACCAGCTGATCTGCGAGTCGCGGCTGGGCGAGCGGACCCTCGCGGGGCTGCGCGCCGCCGGGCACCCGGTCCGCACGATCGGGCCGTGGGACGCGGGCGGGAGCGCCCTCGTGGTCTCGGTGGACGAGCGGCTCGGCTGCCTCACCGGGGGCGCCGACCCCCGCCAGGACGGGGTGGCGCTCGGTGGCTGAACCAACCGGCCGGGGGAGCCTGCCGGCGCCCCCGGCCCCGCAGGGTCACTACGTGCCGGCGGTGGTGCACGCGGGCACCGCGTACACCGCAGGCATGACCCCGCGGGTGGACGGCCGGCTCGCCGTGTGCGGCCTGGTGGGCGCGGATCTGACCGTGGCCGAGGCGCGAGCCGCAGCCGGCCTCGCGGCCGGCAACGCCGTCGCCGCGGTGGCCGAGGCGGTCGGGGGACTGGACCGGGTACGGCGGTGCCTGCGGATGACCGTGTACGTCGCCTGCCGTCCCGACTTCACCCAGCACTCGATGGTCGCCGACGGGGCGTCCGAGGTGCTGCGGGACTGGCTGGGTGAACGCGGCGCCGTCGCGCGCTCGGCCGTCGGGGTGTCCAGCCTGCCGTCCGGCGCGCCGGTCGAGGTGGAGCTCACCGTCGCCGTCGCCGCCGACTGAGCGCGCATGGGCATTCAGCCTGGTCGTCGGCGCCCGCATCTAGTGCGGTGTCCACTGACGTTCACCGGGTTTCCGGTGCAGCGTTGTGGGTCCTCGCCGTGTGGCGAGCGACTCCCCACCGGTTGGTGGGGCGG
>NZ_JBVJJA010000042.1:0-62706 GCF_055586005.1 Micromonospora sp. NPDC051924 | reverse complement strand
AAACCTTGATACCGGAACTCCGCTTCTCACTCTCTGATCAACACACCCTTGACCGGCCTCTCCCACGCCTAACTGAACGGCGTTGGGACTAGCCAGCCACGGCCCGGGCGTACTCGGGCTCGCCACCCTCACCCGCAGTCGCGGCGTTGTTGCGGTCCGCTGTGGAACCCCGGACCACCAGCGCCAGCCCGCCGAGGACGAAGGCGGCTGCGGCCAGCTCCGTCGGGCCGACGGGCTCGTCGAGCAGCAGCCACGCCGCGCTGAGCCCGAAGACCGGCACCAGAAGGCTGAACGGCGCCACCCGCGCGATCGAGTACCGGGCGATCAGCCGGTTCCAGATCCCGAAACCGACGAGGGTCGACACGTACGCGACGTAGGCCACGGCGAGCAGCCCGCGCCACGACAGGCCGGTGATCGCATCCAGCACCGCCTGTCCGCCGTCGACCACGCCGGCCACGCCGAGCAGCGGCAACGGCGGCACCAGGCTCGACCAGACCAGTAGCGAGAGCGGTCGCTTCTCGCCGCTGGCCCGCATGACCAGGTTTGCCACGGCCCAGCTGGCCGCCGCGAACAGCGTCAGCATGAAGCCGATCACCGTGGCGTGGCCGCCGCTCCCGATCGCCAGCACGCCGATCCCGACCGATCCGACCAGTACGCCGGCCACCTGCGCCCGCGCCGGCCGCTCGCCCAGCACCGCCGCCGCCAGCATCACCGACATCAGCGCCTGCGCCTGCAGCACCAGCGAGGCCAGACCGGCCGACATGCCAGCCGCGAGCGCGGTGAAGAGGGCGCCGAACTTCAGGACGCCGAGCACCAGCCCGTAGGCGATCACGTAGCGGAGCCGGGCGCTGGGGCGCGGTACCAGGAAGACCAGCGGCACCGCCGCAGCGACGAAGCGCAGCGCGGTCAGCACGAGCGGCGGCAGGTCGCGCAGGCCCAGCTCGATGGCGACGAAGTTGACGCCCCAAATCGCGGCGACGAGCACGGCGAGAAGCCGGTGCGATGCTTTCATGCCGGCTACGCTGCCCGAGCAAACGCTTAAGGACCAGTTCAATGTTCTTCATCGCTGTTGTAGCGTAGCTACATGGATCTTGACGTACGCCGGCTCCGCGTGCTGCACGAGGTCGCACTGCGCGGCAGCGTCACAGCCGCCGCCGCGGCGCTGCACGTGACCCCGTCGGCGGTATCCCAGCAGCTCGTCCAGCTGTCCCGAGAGGCCGGGCACGAGCTGGTCGAGCGCGCCGGACGCGGAATCGTGCTCACCCCGGCCGGCCAGGTGCTGGCCAGCCACGCGAAGGACGTGCTGGGCGCGGTGGAGCAGGCGGTGGCCGGACTCGCCGCGCTCCAGCACAGGGTCAGCGGCACGGTGCGGGTCGGCGCGTTCGCGTCCGCGGCCGGCGCGCTGGTGGCCCCCGCCGCCGCCCGTGCGCGGGCGAAGCACCCGGAGCTCGACGTGCGGGTGATCGAGGCCGAAGACCAGCAGAGCCGCCTCGACCTGCGCTCCGGCACCCTCGACATGGCGGTGCTGCAGGAGTACGACCACGTGCCCGCGCCGCTGGTCGACGACCTGGACCGGCACCCGGTCACCACCGACCCGATGCACCTGGTCACCCCGGTCGGGTGGCGCCGTCGCACCGGCCGGCTGAGCGAGCTGCGCGACGTGCCATGGATCGCCAGCGCCGAGCACACGCCGTGCCTGCGTTCCACATTGCACGCCTGCCGCCTCGCCGGCTTTGAGCCGGACATCCGGCACCGTTCCGTCGACTTCGCACTCACCCTGGACCTCGTCGCGGCCGGCCTGGGCGCCGCGCTGGTGCCAGAGCTGGCGCTGCGCCACGTACCACCCGGGGTGCACGTGCAACCACTGGCCGAGCCGGTCACCGAGCGACGCATCTTCGCGGTCACCCGCGCCCTCGGCGGCGCGCCGCAACGGCCCGCGGTGGACGCCCTCCTGGCCGAGCTGAGCGGTCCGGCCGGCGTGCCCCGTGGGCAAATGCCGCCGATCATCGCTTGACGCACACGTTTCGACCCCTGATCCACGAGCACTCGGCCATGATCGGCGCGCACGTCAAGCCCGAGAATGGCGGCGATGACCGGGGAGTTCAAGCAACATGGGAAGCGAACCTTTTACATCGTCACGGTCGCCGACCGTATTGCCCAGGCTGATCGTCAGCGAGGAAAGATCCTGGTCATCGACCTGAACGGGTCCGCGACAATGCGGGCAGTCATCAAGCACTCCATGGGAATCGCGGCACTGGCCCTGCTCGCCGCACTCGACGCGGCATGCGTCAACGTCGACCGGCTCGGCGAAGCCTGCGCCGAGGCCGACCTCACCGGCGCCCGCGCGCTGGCCGAACTCGGCGACGACCGGACCCGCCTCGCCGACGCCCGCGCCGTCAATGCCTACGCCGGCTCCGCCCCGGTCACCCGCACGACGAGATGCTGGTGATCGCGTCAGCGCTGGCGCGGGGCAGCACGTGGTGGGCAGCCGGGGGGAGCTGCCGCTACCGGCCGGCGCGCGCCCGATGTGCGCGATCGTGCCCGGGCAGCCGCTGCTGCTCGCCGCTCCGGTCGCCCATGACCTGCTGGTGATCCACGGCTGATCCCCCCCCCGCATCGCCGCCACCCGCCAACCGCTGGCCCACCTCGGCGTCACCCTCGCCGATCTGCAGGCCGAGTCAGGTCCGAACCTGCCGACCCTCGCTGAGTACCTGCCCCACGTCATCGCCGCGGCCGGGCCGGGCGCCCGCCGCACGTATGGCGCCGACTGGAACCGGATGGCCGCCGCCTGGGGTGACCGCCCTTTGGACGCGGTCGCCGCCAGCGACATCGAGGCCATGCAACGACAGATCGCCGCGACCGCCCGGTTGCGGGCGTAACAGCCGCAGCGGCCGCCATCGACGAACACGCCCGCACCCGGGGCGCGGTCTTGCCCACCGACCATCTGTTGCGCTACCGCAACGGGCAGGCGATCACCAGTCGCCGCTTGCCGTGATGAACAGCAGCGCCACCCAGGCTGCGGCGCTGGCCGCCATGACCGGCAGAGCCCACCGGCTCGCCGGTGCGGGGCCCCGGCGACTCGTCGCTCGGCGGGCACCCCGTCTTGGCGCCACCGCGGCTCGCGAACCGTTGACTCGGGGCAGTGTGAACGTTCGGCCGCGAACTGGAGTGAAGCGGACGTACGTTGCTTCCGGGGTAGGTCAGCGTTGCGTGGGGGTAGGTGCGCGGGTGGGCGAGCCACGGGAGGCGTTCGTCGAGTTGCAGGAGCGTCTGCGTAGGCCGGGTACGCGAATGTTGGACCGGCTTCGGCAGGCGCAGGCCGAGGATGGTCGCGTCGACCCCGAGGACCTGGAGCGGGTCGCGGGCGAGTTCGGCTGGCCCGTGGCGGCGGTGACCGGTTCGGCGTCCTACTACGCGGACTTTGCCGAGGGCCGCCGGGGTCGGCGCCACGTCCGGGTGTGCGAGGGGACCTCGTGCTTCGTGAGCACCCAGGGTCAGCACATCAAGCGTCTGGAGCGGGTGCTGGGCGTGCGTCTGGGGGAGCGTGCCGCGGACGGGTCGGTGTCGCTGCAGGGCGTGCGGTGCCTCGGGTACTGCTACGACTCGCCCGCGATTCTCGACGGGAAGCAGCCGGGCAGCGGTGAGACCCTGGGCGGGGTGTTCGGCGATCCGCACGCCGCGCAGCGGCGGACCAGGCCCGGCTGGGTTGAGCCGCTGAAGATGGGGCCCGCGGATATACCGTACGCGAGTTCGGTGGATCGCCCGGTGGTGCTGGCCGGGCTGGTCGGCGATGAGGAACCGTGGGGGGTGTGGCCCCGCGTCGTGGCGACTGGCTCACCCGAGCGGGTGATATCCGAGATCAATACCTCCGGCCTGCGTGGGCGGGGCGGGGCCGCTTTTCCGGTGGGGAAGAAGTGGTCCGCGGCCGCGAATGAATCCGGACCACGGTATGTGGTGGCCAACGGTGACGAGGGGGATCCGGGATCGTTCTGTGATCGACTGCTCATGGAGAGCGATCCGCACCGGATCCTGGAGGGCTTGGCGCTGGCCGGTTTCGCGGTGGGGGCGCGGCTCGGGTTGATCCTCGTGCGGTCGGAGTACCCGACGGCCGCCGACCGGCTGCATGCCGCGGTGGCGCAGGCGCGCGAGGCCGGTCACCTGGGCAAAAGGGTGCACGGCTCGCCGGTCGACTTCGACGTGGAAATCGTGGTGGGCGCCGGCTCGTATGTCGCCGGGGAGGAGACAGCGTTGCTGCACGCCCTGGCCGGGTTGCGGGCGGCCGTCCGGGCGCGCCCCCCGTACCCCTCCAGCCACGGCTACCTTGGACGGCCGACCGCGGTCAACAACGTGGAGACCCTGGCGGCCGTACCCTGGATCGTCCGGCATGGCGGGGCGGCCTACGCCCGACTGGGCCACCCGGACGAACCGGGCACCAAGCTGGTCTGCCTGAGCCAGCGCTTCCGCCGGCCGGGCGTGTACGAGGTGGAGTTCGGTGTGCCGCTGCGCCACCTGGTGGAGGAGCTCGGCGGCGGGCTGCGCGAGCCGTACCAACTGCGCGCGGTGCAGATCGGCGGACCGCTCGGCGGCTTCCTCACCCCAGACCAGCTCGATCTACCGCTGCTGTCCCGGCCGCTCACTGCGGCCGGCGTCGCGCTGGGGCACGCCAGCCTCGTCGCGGTCGACACGATGGTGCCGGCCGCGGCGATCCTGCGGCACGCGTGGGCGTTCGGGGCCGCGGAGAGCTGCGGCGCCTGTACGCCCTGCCGGGTCGGCACCCGCCGCGGCGTCGAGCTTGCCGAGCGACTCCGGGATCCTGCCCAGACCGCGGCGGCGCTCGCCGCCCACGAACCGCTGCTGGAGGTCCTGACGGTGGCGAGCCTGTGCGCGTTCGGGCGCGGGGTGTCCTGCGCGGTACGCAGCCTGCTTCGGGTGTACGCGGACGAGCTGCGCCAAGCGGCGCCGCCGGCCAGCACGAGCGTGGAGGGCGAGTAGATGCGGCTGTCCGTCAACGACATCGCCCTCGAGGTGGCCGATGGAGCCACCGTGTTGGACGCCGTCCTGGCGGCCGGGGCGGTAGTGCCGACCCTCTGCTACGACGAGCGGCTCACCCCGCAGGGGTCGTGTCGCGTCTGTCTGGTTGGTGTGGCCGGACGGGCTATGCCGGCCTGCACGACACCGGCCGCCGAGGGCATGGTCGTGCGCACCGACGACCCTGCCGCCCGTACATCGGCGCAGCTCGCCCTGGAGCTCCTCGTCTCCCAACTGCCCGCGCGGGCACTCGACATCCCCGCCGAGCGCAGCGAGCTGGTCCGCGCCTGCCAGCAGTTCGGCGTCACGGAAAGCCGGTTCGACGGGGCAACTCGAACCGCGGGCGTCGACGACTCCCACCCGTACGTGAAACTCGACCGGGACCTGTGCATCGCCTGCAACCGGTGCGTACGGATTTGCGCGGAGGTGCAGGGCACGTTCGCGCTCTCCCTGACCGGGCGCGGGTTCGACACCGTCGTCGCCGCCGGCGCCGGCGGACCATGGGTGTCGTCTCCCTGTGTGGCCTGCGGCGGCTGCGTCGACACCTGTCCGAGCGGCGCGCTGTCCGAACCGGGGCTGCTCGACCCGCGCCCGATCAGCCGGACGACCACCACGACCTGCGGGTACTGCGGCGTGGGCTGTACCCTGCGGGTGCACGTACGCGACGGGTCCGTCGCCGCAATCACCCCGGTGCGCGACGCGCCGGTCAACCGCGGCCACGCCTGTGTCAAAGGACGGTTCGCGCACGCCTTCACCCGATCCCGGGACCGGCTGACGACGCCACTCATGCGCCGCGCCGGCCGGGATTCCCCGCTGGAACCCGCATCCTGGGAAGAGGCGCTCACCGCGGTGGCGACCCGGCTGGCCGCGATCCGGGACCGGCACGGGCCGGACGCGATCGGGTTGATCTCCTCGGCGCGAGCGACCAACGAGGAGAACTATCTCGCCCAGAAGTTCGCCCGTGTCGTCCTCGGCACGAACAACGTCGACAACTGCTCCCGGCTCTGTCACGCCCCGTCCGCGGTCGGGCTGACCGCCTCGTTCGGCCATGCCGGCGGCACCAACGCCGTCGAGGACCTCGATCACACCGACTGCATCCTGATCGCCGGGGCGAACCCGACTGAGGCCCACCCGGTGATCGGGGCCCGGATCAAGCAGTTGGTGCTGCGCGGCGCCCGGCTCGTCGTCATCGACCCGCGGCGGATCGACCTCGCCGAGATGGCCGATGTGCACGTGCAGGCCAGACCCGGCTCCAACGTCGCCGTCTTCAACGGCATCGCCCGAATGCTGCTCGACGAGGGGTACGCCGACGAGGAGTTCCTGCGCACGCGGGCCAGCGGGCTAGCGGAACTGACCGAGCTGCTGCGCGACTACCCGGTGGACCACGCGGCGCGGCTGGCCGGGTTGCAGCCCGAGACGCTGGCCTCTGCGGCACGCCTCTACGGGTCCGCGCGACGGCCGGCGATCGTCTACGGGCTCGGCATCACCGAGCACGCCCACGGCACCGACGGGGTCCGGACGCTGGCGAACCTGGCCATCCTGAAAGGCGCCGTCGGCACCCCCGGCTGCTGCGGCGTGCTGTCAATGCGCGGGCAGAACAACGTCCAAGGGGCCTCGGACATGGGTGCCCTGCCGGATCTGCTGCCCGGCTACCAACACGTCACCGACTCCGAGATCCGGGCCCGGTTCGCCCGCTCCTGGGGAGCGGACGTGCCCGCCCGGCCCGGGTTACGGATCCTGGACATGTTCGCCGCGGCGATCGCCGGCCGGGTACGGGCCATGTACGTCATCGGCGAGGACATCGCCCAGACCGACCCCGACAGCGGCAACGTACGCCAGGCACTCGCCGCCTGCGACCTCGTGGTCAGCCACGACCTCTTCCTCTCCGGCACCGCTCAACTCGCCGACGTGGTGTTCCCGGCCGTGTCGTTCCTCGAGAAGGACGGCACCTTCGTCAACTTCGACCGGCGGGTGCAGCGGGTCCGCCCGGCAATGAACCCGTCCGGCCAGGCCAAACCCGACTTCGACATCCTGCAGCTGCTCGCCCGCGCGATGGGGGCCGAACTGGGCTGCCCCACCCCGGCCGACGCGATGGCCGAATGCGCCACGCTGACCCCCACCTTCGCCGGCATCTCGCACGCCCGACTCGACCGGGACGGGCCGCTGCACTGGCCGTGCCGCGCCGCCGACCAACCCGGCGAAGGACACCTCTACCTCGACTCCTTCGCCACCCCCGACGGCCGCGCGGCGCTGGCCGCGCGACCGTACCTGCCGCCGGGCGAACAATCCGACACCGCTTTCCCGTACGTCCTGATCACCGGGCGCCGGCTGGTGCACTACAACAGCGGATCGATGAGCCGCCGTACGCCCAACGGTGAGCTTCGCCCGCACGAGGTGCTCGACCTGCACCCGGACGACGCCGCCCGGCTCCGGCTCACCGACGGCGACCTCGTCGAGGTGACCAGCCGGAGGGCGACCGTGACCTACCCCGTGCACCTCACCGAAACGGTCACCCCAGGCCAGATCTTCACCGCCTTCAACTTCCCCGATACCCCCACCAACGCCCTTACCTCCAACGCCACCGACGTCGAGACAGGCTGTCCTGAATACAAGGTGACCGCGGTTTCCCTGAGCCCCGTACGAGTAGGGGGTCGAGCCGGTGGCCGGGCAACGTCGGCGCGGCTGGCCGGTCCGACCCGGGTACCGCGGCCCTAGCCGGCACCCCGGAGCGCGACTGGTGATGGCGAGGGGCGGTAGGTGACTGCCAGCAGGCTCCGGCCCTCGGTGGTGAGATCGCGTTGGGCCAGGGAGCGGGTGCGGCGTACCTCGGCGAGCCGGAAGGCACGGATCTCGTGGCCGGGGCGGTGCTGCGCGGCGGCCGGTTCGGTGTCGGTACGGATGTGGTGGCTGGCCCGAGCTACTCGTGAGGGTGGACTTGCCCCGTACCGGGCACCCAGTCCGAGTCGACGCTCACGACGCGCCTCGCAGGTAGGCGAGCACGGCCGAGACTCGGCGGTCCGAGTCGGGGTCGAGATCGAGCTTGGCGAAGATGTTGCCGACGTGTTTGCGGACCGCCGCCTCGCTGACGACGAGGTGTTCGGCGATGGTCGGGTTGGTGTAACCCTCAGCCATCAGTGCGAGGACCTCGCGCTCGCGTTGGGTGAGCGCGGCCAGCGGACCGTGGTTGCGGCGTCGGGCGAGGAGGTGGCGAACGACGTCGGGGTCGACGACTGTGCCCCCTGCGGTCACGCGATCGAGATTGTCGAGAAAGTCGTGGACATGGCCGACCCGGTCCTTGAGGAGGTAGCCGATCCCGCCGCCCGTGGTGGACTCGAGCAGATCGGCGACGTACGCGTCTGCGATGTACGCAGACAGCAGGACGATCGCGATGTCGGGGTACTGGGCGCGGATGGCGACGGCGGCGCGGAGTCCTTCGTCGGTGTGGGTCGGTGGCATACGGATGTCGGTGAGGACGAGGTCGGGCTGTTGGTTGGCGGTGTAGACGAGCAGTGCGTCGGCGTCCGCGACCGCGGCGATGACCCGGTGGCCGGCCTTCTCCAGAATTCCGGCGATTCCCTCTCGCAGGAGTGCCGCATCCTCGGCGATCACGATTCTCAGTGGCCTTTTCAGTTCACGCTGATAGGGCATGTCATTCTCACGTGGGTTGGGCCTCCGGGCGGGCTGGTGATGTCGAGGGTGCCGTCGATGGCGTCGATGCGGGCGGCGAGTCCGGCAAGCCCGGACCCTCGGGCGGGGTCGGCGCCACCGTGGCCGTCGTCGACAACGGTCATGGTCAGGGTGTTGCCGGCCACCCAGGCGTGCACCTGGGCGCCACGGGCGCCGGAGTGGCGGGCGACGTTGGTCAAGGCCTCGCTGACGAGGAAGTACGCCGCGGTCTCGACTCGTGCGGGGAGTCGCCCCGCCACGTGGAGGTCGGTGTCGACCGGGACCGGGGAGCGGTCGGCCAGCTCGTGAATCGCGGCGGCGAGTCCGTGGTCGGTGAGCACCCTGGGATGGATGCCACGTACCGTGGCCCGCAGGTCCTCCAAGGCCTCCTCGGCGAGGGTGTGGGCTCTGGTGACCAGGTCGAGTCCGGGGCCGTTGTCCAGTTCGAGTTCGGCCTGCCCGAGCGTCATGGTGAGAGCAACGAGGCGTTGCTGCGCGCCGTCGTGCAGGTCGCGTTCGACGCGGCGACGCTCCGCCTCGAAGGCGTCGACGAGTCCGGCGCGGGAGCGGCGTAGTTCGGTGACCGCAGCGACCAGCCGCGCCTCAGGTGGATCAAGCAGGAGTCGGGTGAGCGCGGCCTGGGCGCTGGCAAGGACGGTCACCAGATAAGCGGCGACGGCGAGGGCCAGGACCCCGACCGCTAGGGCGGGCCAGGCCTCGGCGGCGGCATCGATCCGCCAACCGAACACCTCCACCGCGCCGTAACGGACCAGGACAGGCGCGAGGATCAGCACGATCGGGGTCATGATCGCCAGCGTCAGCACGACGGCGTCAACGAGCCACCCGACCGTCGCGAGGAGGACGGCGTAGCCGATCTCGGACCACGAGACCGGCAGGGTGCGCCAGGTGCGCAGCCGTTCCCGCAGCCTCGGGTGATCGCCACCGGACGGCTGCGGAAGCACGAGCCGGAGCCGAGCCCGCTCGATCTCGGCGATGACGGTTGTCACCAGCGGGACGCTGGCCAGCAACAGGAGTCCAGCCACGATCACGGCGGTCAGCAACCCGAGACCGATCACTGCCGCGAGCACCAGAAGTACGCCGATCCCGAGCGGCACCGTCGAGACAAGGTAGGCAAATGACCTCCACGGCCAGGCCGAGATCAGGAAACGCCACGGCTTACCGCGTACGGCGGACCAGGCGTCGGCGTGGAAGCTCACGTGGCCAAGCGTAGGAGGCGCGAGTGGCGTTGACGGTAGCGCCAGCGCTACCCCGGATATCGCGCGTGAGCCAGTGCGCGGGACTCGCGGACTGGCTGGACTGGACGCATGACGACGCAGACACTGACGGCACCCGCTGTCGCGCTTGAGAGCGTGACCCGCACGTACCGCTCCCGTGCGGGCGGCGTTCACGCCGTGCGTGGCATCACCCACGCCTTCGCTGCCGGTAGCTTCACCGCGATCATGGGCCCCTCGGGTTCCGGGAAGTCCACCCTGCTCCAACTTGCAGCCGGACTCGACAGGCCCAACCACGGACGGGTGACCATCGGCGGCACGGCTCTGGACACCCTCAGCGAGACCGCCTTGACAAAGTTCCGGCGGACCTCGATGGCATTCATCTTCCAGTCCTACAACCTGCTCGATGCCCTGACGGCCTTCGACAACGTCGCCCTGCCGGCCAGGCTCGCGGGACTGCCGGTCGACGGGGCGGCGGTGACCGACGCGCTGGATCGGGTCGGGCTGCGAGATCTGACGACGCGCCGGCCACCCGAGCTCTCCGGCGGCCAGCAGCAACGGGTCGCGATTGCTCGCGCTCTCTACGGCAAGCCCAACGTGATCTTCGCCGACGAACCCACCGGTGCACTCGATCGCAACACCGGTCGCGAGGTCCTTGCACTGCTCCGCACCCTGGCCGACGGCGGACAGACCGTCGTGATGGTAACCCACGACCCCCTCGCCGCCTCCTACGCCGACGAGACCCTCTTCCTCGCCGACGGACAGATCGTCGGCAGACTCCAGCGCGCCGACGCCGCCGCCATCGCCCAGCGCATGAACGAGATGGAGCAGCGATGAACCGGCTCTCCCGCCAGACCGTCCGCACCTCGTGGCCCGCCTATCTCGGCGCCTTCGTCGCCCTCGCAAGCGGCGTCGTCCTGATCGCAACCACGGTCAACCTGATCGGCTCGGTCGACGCCACCCTCACCGGCCTCGGCAGCGCGGCGACCCAGGAGCACCGACACCAACTCGACGATCTGACCTCGATGTTCGGCATCATGTCGGCGATCTCGCTGTTCATGGCGATCTTCGTCGTCGGCAGCACCTTCGGATTCGTCGTCGCCACCCGCCGCCGCGAACTCGGACTCCTGAGACTCATCGGCGCCACCGGGCGTCAGGTGCGCCGCCTCGTCCTCGGCGAGTCGGTCGTTGTTGCTGCCGCTGCGGTCATCGTCGGATGCCTCATCGCAACACCGCTGGCGGCGCCCGTTCTCGACCTGATCCGCCGCATCGGCCTCACCGACCTCCATCTGGTCGCCCCTCCGGCGTGGCTGTCCTGGGCGGTCGCCGCCCCCAGCGGCACAGTCGTAGCGCTGCTGGGAGCCTGGCGCTCCTCCCGCCGGGCCGCCCAGGTCCCACCGTCTGCGGCGCTGCGCGAGGCAGCCGTCGAACGCAGCCGCCCCAGCATTCTGCAACTGGTCGTCGGCACCCTCTGCCTCGCCACCGTGGTCACCGTAACCGTCCTGACCCAGCATGCGGAGCCGCTCTTCGCGCTGGTGACCTCCATCCTGCTGCCCGAGGTCATCGTCATCGGACTCATGTCCTTCGGCACCCTGCTCGTCCCACGACTCGCAGCGCTCCTGGCGCGCCCCTTCGCCAGCCGCGACGTCGCCGCCCGGCTGGCCCGTGACGAACTGCGCGCCGCCGTACGCACCACCACCTCGATCGCCGCGCCCGTCATCGCGATCTCGGCCATAGCCGGCTCGATGTTGCTCGCGCTGAGCTTCACCGCCGACTGGACATCAGCCCAGGACCGCGCCCAACTCACCGCACCCCTGGTCGTCCGCCCCGGCGCCGGGCACGAGGCTGAGACCGCGACCAAGTTGACAGGAGATCCTTCCGTGAAGCTGGTCGACGCCCGCCGCCGCCTCACCGTGCCGTTCGGCGATGACGGCAACGAGCGTCTGGAGGTCGACGCCGTCGACGTCACCACCGCGGCTGCGGCTCGTGGCCTGCGCGCCATGAAGGGGAGTCTCGAGGGCCTTCACGGGTCCACCGCCGCGGTCTCCGAGACCCAGGTGATCGACAGCGGCATCGGACTCGGCGGCCACCTCAAGGCCAAGGTCAACGGCCGGCTGGTCGACCTGACGATCGTCGCCGTCGTGCCTGCCGCTCCCGACCTCTACGGCGAGATCCTCTTCCCCGCCGACCTCGTCGCCGAGGACCTCGACAAGGCACCAGCCGGCGAACTGTTCGTCGTCCTCGAACCAGGTACCGAACGCCGCGCGGCCAAGGCAGCTCTCGGTCAAGCCCTGACCGGCACCGACAGCCAGGTACTGACGGCTGAGGACTGGATCACCGACGTCACCGACCAGGTCCGGCACAGCAACAACTTCGGCCTCACCATCCTGCTCGGCCCCGCCGGGTTCTACGCCGCCATCGCCGTCGTCAACGCCACCCTCATCGGCGCCACCCAACGACGCCGACAGCACCGAGCACTCGGCCTGCTCGGCGCGACCCGCGACCAGTTGCGCCGCACCGCGCTCTGGCAAGCCACCCTCATCACCGGCGCCGGTCTGGTCCTCGGCGGACTCACCACCACATACCTCGGCTGGCTCGTCCGACGAACAGTTACCGCCGACCTCGCCAGCACAGGAGCACATGTCTCGATGACCATTCCATGGCTCCCCCTGCTCGCGATTGTCTCGGCCTGCGTCGGCCTCGCCGTGGCAGCGGCCACAGCAGGTGCAGCGGGCCGCCAGAGCCGGGCCACGACTTCATGACCGGCGCGAGCCGGCGGCGGCCAGACTTGCACGAGCGCCTCACCCCAGCGTGGGCGCACGACACCACGAACGTGTGTCGGCGACGCGTGAGGACTGACCCTCGGCCGAGATCACGTCGCAAGTCGTTCCCGGACGGAGGCGGCAGTCGGAGGTGGTGTCCCGAGCTCCTCGACGGGTATGTCGACGGCAGGCTGGGCGGTGAGAGATGCGCGTTCGATCCGATCGAGGCGGAACCACCGAATGGCCTCGCGCTGGTGGCAGCGCGCCACGAGGAACCAGTGTCCCGCCGTGAACGCGAGCAGCTGGGGGTCGACCCGGCGGGTGGTCGGCGCACCGTGACGATCGCGGTAGTGCAGCGAGAGGACCCTGCGCTCCTGAAGGGCATGCTCGATCGCGTTGCGTGGACGTGGGTCAGCTGCGTCGACAGCGGTGTGGTCGATCCAGATGCGCTCGGACAAGGCGTCCGCGTGCCGACGCGCCTGCGGGTCCATCACCGCCAACACTTTCACCATGGCAGCTCGGGCCTGCATGTCGAATGGTTGTCCGCGGTGCGCCACGATGGCCGCAGCAAGCGCGGAGGCTTCGGCGGCCGTGAAGTTCACCGGTGGCAGGGTGGCGGCAGGATCGACGACGTATCCGCCAAACCGGCCCGTGCGCGCCCAGACTGGAAACCCGCCCTGTTGCAAGGCGGAGATGTCGCGTTTGACAGTGCGGACGCTGATCTCGAAGGCGGTGGCGAGCTGCTCGGCAGTGCGGCCTCGGGGTCCGGAGCGGCGGAGATCTTCGCGGATCGCGTAGAGCCGGTCGGTGCGGTTCATGCATGAAAGGGTGCCATAACGGTGACATCCAGCGCATCCAGAGTGAACGCATGAGGCAGTTGAGAGAACCCATTCTGTTGTTGAGCGGTGCCGGTCTTCCCGCCTGGATCTGGGACCGGGTACGCGAAGAACTGGCCGCATCGCATCAGACGGTGGTCGCCGAGCGACCGCGCCATGATCGCGCTTCGCTCACGGAGTACGCCGCCGCGGCGCTGGATTCGGCACCGTGGGAGCGGTTCGCGGTCGTCGCGCACTCCAGTGGCGGGGCCCTCGCGGCGCAAGCCGTGACCCTCGCACCTGACCGGGTAAGCGCGTTCCTGGCGGTCACGGCAGTCGTGCCGAAGCCGGGACGCAGCTTCGTCGCGTCGATGCCGTTGCCGAACCGGCTAGTGCTGAGCCTGGCAATGCGGCTCGCTGGCACCCGACCGCCCGATGCCGTTATCCGGCGAGGCCTGGCCAGCCGGGTGGATACGGAGACCGCCGACCGCATCGTGGCGGACTTCAATCCCGAGTCTGTGCGTCTTTACCGGGACAGGCTCCAAGGCGCCGGTTTTCCCGAGCGTCGAGGCTACCTCTCCACCAGCCAAGACACGAGATTCCAATCGCACTGCAACAGCGATTCGCGCGCAACCTCGACCCGAGCTGGATTGAATCCCTCGACAGCGGACACCTACCTATGCTCGAAGCGCCCGACGCGCTCGCCCTGCGAATCGAGAACTTTCTCGCCAACAACAAACCCAGTTGACCAAGACGGCTGCCGGTCCGCAACACCGGACAGGACGGGCGCGCTACTGCGGCCGCGCCCGCTCCGCTTCCCGGCCCGCGAGCCAGTTGTCGAAGGTCGTGGGCGCTATCCGGGCATCCGGTCCCGGCAGCAACACGTTGCCCGCCATGTCCGGGCCGAGGATCGCCTCCCACGTGGGAACGAGTGTCATCTCGTGCCCGAGCGCCCGGTGGGTCCGGCGCGCCATGTCGACGAGATCCTGGCGATCAGGGCCTGCCACGTCGCGGTGGCGTCCCTGGGGCGGGCCGCCGGCGACCTCGGCGAGAACCTCGGCGACGTCAGCCGGTGCGATCGGTTGGACCAGCAGCGGCGCGAGGTAGGCGATGCCGTCGTGTTCCGTCCACGTGGCCACCGTGGCGGCGAAGTCGAAGAACTGGGTGAAGGGCACGATGGTCCACGGCACATTTCCGGCCGATACCAAACGCTCCTGCTCCCGCTTGCCGGAGTAGTGCGCGGTTCCGGCGATGCGGTGCACCTCGACGATGGAGAGCAGAACGTGGTGCCGGACCCCCGCACCCTGCTCGGCTCGCAGCAGATTCCGGGTGGCGGCGGCGAAGTAGGCCACGGTGGCCTCGCGGTCAGCCGGTGGCGCGCTGATTGCGTCGACGACGACGTCGACCCCGGTCAGCGCCTCGTCCAGCCCTCGACCAGCCACCAGGTCGACACCGTGCGACCGGCTGATCGGAACGGGATCGTGGCCGTGACGGCGCAGGGCGGCCACAGTCAGCGACCCGATGTTGCCGGATGCGCCAGCGACGGCCACACGCATGCCTGGCTCCTTCCCAGACCCGATGCAAGGCGCACCGGAAGTGACCAGGAACCACGGACCCGGACCGCTGACGAGCACTGCCCCGGATGATGACCGGCCTGGCCGGCGAGCGCCTCTGCGGATGGCCCCACACGTCCCCGGATCGAGGGCGCTAACGCCTCAAGCTGAGCCCCAGGCTAGGCGAGGATGACGTGCTGTGGGACCGGAACCGAGCCATTCACTTTCGGTGGTGACGGCGGGTGCCCCTCAGCCGAGCAGGAGGAAATGCCATCAGGTGAAGGGCTCCAACGCCCTCGCCGAGCCCGGGAACGAAACCGGTGAAAGCCGCTGCATCCAGTCGGAGACGGTGTAGTGGAAGATCACTACCGCCAAGGGCTGCGACGAACCGCAACAGATCGATCTCGTACCGTCGCTTCACGGCAGATGCACTGGCCCGTACCGGGTCCGGGCGGCCCCGGTGCTCAGCGCCCAGTAGCGGTCGCCGAACGACCAGTGCCACCATTCGGTCGGGTAGTTGACCATGCCGGCAGCCGACAGCGCCTGGGCCAGGATGCCGCGATTGGTGCGGGCCTGCGGGGAGATGTCGGGTGATCCGGTGAAGCAGGCGTTGGCGCTGTCCACCGGGCTGGCGTTGATGCTCGTGCCCAGGTCCAGTTCGAGCCCATCGGCCGTACAGAGCGTGAGGTCGGCCGTCCCGCCGGTACTGTGCGGGGCCACCTCGGGCGGCGAGATGTACTTGCTGGCCTCCACGTGCCGGCGCGCCGAGTCCCAGTCCGGGTACCTGCGGCGCAATTCGTCCCTGTAGCTCTCGAAGTAGGTCGTCTGCAGGCTGAGCGGCCGGTACCCCTCGATGACCAGCAGCCGCAGCCCTCCGGGCAGCGCCCGCTGGGCGGTGAGCAGACGCTGCACCGTCGCCTCGCGCAGGTGCGCGTAGGCCCCGGCCTCGTCGGCCAGCCGGTCGTCCACCCGAAGATCCGCGACCTGGCGTACGTCGACCAAGGCCTCTCCGTTGTCGCCCAGCGGGATGGCCGAGATTCGCCGATCCGACAGCAGGATCATGACCGATACCGCCCAGCGGCGTCGATGATCGCGCTGGCCACGGCCGTGGCCGCATGGGGCCGGCCGTGTTGACAGGCGGCGTTGGCCAGCTCCTGGCGTTGTTCCGGGTGGTCGAGCAGCACCATGATCTCCTCGTAAAGGCGGTTGGCGGAGGCGTCGCGGCCGGCGAGCATACGGGAGGCGCCGGTGTCGGCGAGGTGCCGTGCGGTCCGCCGCTGTTCGTCGCCTCCGGTGGGGATGAGCGGGATGAAGACGCATGCCTTGCCCAGGGCGGTGAGTTCGGCGACGGTGCCGGCGCCGCTGCGCGCGACGACGATGTCGGCTGCCCGCAGGACATCGGGCAGCTCGCCGTGGACGTAGTCGACGGCCCGGTACCTGCTGCGCAAGTGTTCCGGAAGGGCGGCCGCGACCCGCCGCATCCGGTCGAGGGAGTAGTCGCCGCACTGGTGCAGCACCTGACATTTCGGCAGGAGCCCGGAGAGGATCTCGGCGATTAGGTTGTTGACCTGGACGGCGCCCTGGGCACCGCCGGTCACGTAAACCAGCGGCAGGCGCGGATCCAGGTGGTACGCGGCGAGCGCCCGGTCGCGGTTGCCCGTGAGGATCTCGGGCCGGATCGGGTTGCCGGTGATCACCGCGCGGGTTCTCGCTCGGACGGGCAGATGGTCGATGGAAGACTCGTGACTCAGCAGGACGCGATCAGCGAGGAGGGCGAGGATCCGGTTCGCCAGCCCGAGCGTGAGGATCTGCTCGTGCATGACCAGCGGGCGGCGGGTCAACCAGGCGGCGATCCCGATCGGGACGGAGACGTATCCGCCGGTGGAGAAGACCACGTCGGGCCAGGTGCGCACCACGATCATGATGGCCTGGAAGATGCCGAGCGGCACGCGGAAGGCGTCGGCGACGTTGCGGCCCCACTCGTGCAGGTCCGGCGAGCGGCGCAGTTTGCCGGTGGTGATCGCCGTGAAGCGTATGCCCTCCTGCCGGGCGATCCTGGCCTCCAGTCCATGGGCGACGCCCACCCAAAGGATGTCCGGTGCGGTGCCGGCTGCCGCCAGCCGGTCGCGGAGCGTACGGATCGCGGTCAGCGCCGGGTAGGTGTGCCCGCCCGTTCCCCCGCCCGTGACGATCATGCGGAGACCATCGAGATGTTCGGCGGTGTAGACGGCCATCAGCAGGGACTCGGGCAGGGGGAGGCGGTGTCGCGTCGGTGCAGTGCGCCCTCGATCAGGATGTCGAGCAGCGCCGAGAAGTCGATTCCGGCCAGCTGCCAGATCTGCGGGTACTGGGAGGCGGCGGTGAATCCGGGGAAGGTGTTGACCTCGTTGATCACCGGCTCCCGGCAGTCTCCGGTCCACCCGTCGCCGTGCTCGGCGTCCGGATCCGGAAGGAAGAAGTCGACGCGGAGCAGCCCACGACAGCCGAGCGCGTGGAATGCCTGCACCGCGCGGTCCTGCAGCAGCCGGGTGGTGCCGGCGTCGAGTTGGGCCGGGATGTCGAAGACGGCGCCGCCGTCGTACTTGGCTTCGTAGTCGAAGAAGGCAGCGGTCGCCACCCGTATCTCCAGCGGCGGCCCGGCCTCGACGCGGCCGTCGGGGTGCTCGAGGACGGCGACGTCGATCTCGCGCCCGTGTACCCCGTGCTCGACGAGAACCTTCGCGTCGCTCTCGCGCGCGAGCCGCAGGGCGGCGGGCAGCTGCGCCCATTGTTCGACCTTGGAGACCCCCAGGCTGGAGCCGGCCCGGGCCGGTTTGACGAAGACGGGCAGCCCCAGCCGCTCCTGATCCCGCGACGACAGCTCCTCGTCGGGGCGCAGCGTCACCCCGGCGGCTACGCGCAGGCCGTCGGCGGCGAGGAGTTTCTTCGTGACCGGCTTGTCCATCCCCGCGGCGCTGGCGAAGACACCGTTTCCGACAAACGCGACGCCGAGCCACTCCAGCATCGACTGGACGGTGCCGTCCTCACCGTATGGGCCGTGCAGCGCCGGAAACACCACGTCCTGACCGCCCAGCGTCTGCAGCGCCTGCGCGAACGTGGCTCGGTCGCCATCCACCCGCCACCGGCCGTCCCGCTCGATCAGCACCTCGGTCACGTCGTAGGTGTCGCGGTCGAGATGGGCCAGGATGCTCTCCGCCGAGCGTCGGGAGACGTCGTGCTCCCCGCTGCGCCCACCGAACAGCACCGCCAAGCGAACAGTCATGATGTCGCCGCTTCCCCGTGTAGGTGTACGCGCGCCACTCGCGCGCCGATTCCGGTCAAGACTTCGTGCGGGTTGGTGCCGGCCCACTGCGCCCACTGGGCGGCCGTCGGCTCGGCCGGGTCGGGCGAGCCGGGCTCGGCGCCGGGACCGAAGACGACCACCGGATCGCCGAGCGCTACCGGTAGATCGCCGACATCGACGACGCACTGATCCATGGCGATGCGGCCGACGATCGGGCATCGTCGACCAGCGAGCCAGACCCATGCGCGGCCCTCGGCGGTGCGCGACAGGCCGTCGGCGTACCCGAGCGGCAGCAGAGCGAGCGTGGTCGGCCGATTGGTCACGTGGTCGGGCCCGTACGAGACGCCGGTCCCGCCGGGCACGCGCTTCAGGTTGATCACCCTTGACCGCAGGGTCATGGCGGGTCGCAGGCCGAAACGGCGGGGACCGGTCGCGCCAAAAGGGTCGACGCCATACATGGCCAGGCCGATCCGGCAGAGATCGAACCGGGTCTGCGGGGCGGCCAGTGCCGCCGCCGAATTGGCCAGATGCACCACTTCGGGGTCAAGCCCGGCATCCCGAGCGATCCTCAGCGCCTCCCGGAACGTTGACAGCTGCCGGGCGATGCTCGGGCAGCCCGGCACGTCGGCGTTCGCCAGGTGGGACCACACCCCGCGGACCCGGACGCTGCCCGCCGCCTCGTGCTTGCGAGCCCAGGCGACCAGTTCGGGCCATTCGTCGCCGCTGGCACCGTTGCGTGACAGACCGACGTCCACCTTGAGCTGGACCGCGGCGGGCACACCGAGATCCGTGGCCGCGTTGGCGATCGCGCGCAGATGGGTCAGGGTCGACACCGCGATGTCGACGTCCGCGGCGATCAGGCGGGTGAAGTCCTCGTCCGGCCGGTGCAGCCAGCTCAGGACGGGCGCGTCGATGCCCGCCGATCGCAGTGCCACCGCCTCCGTCGCCGAGGTCACGCCCAGCCAGTCGGCGCCGGCCCCCAATGCGGCCCGCGCCACCGGCACCGCGCCGTGCCCGAACGCGTCGGCCTTCACCACGGCCATCAACCCGGTACGTGCGATCGCCGCGATCGTCCGGATGTTCTCCGCGATCGCCGCAAGATCGATCACGGCTTCGGCCAGCTGGGCACTTTCGTTGATCACACCGGTCCCCGCGCGCCGGCCGCGCGTACCCGGCGTCACCCGGCAGCCCTGGGTTCGACGGGCGGTTCAGCCGGCGGTTCGGCGGCCCCGTGCCCGCCGACCGCGGCGGCCCGGCGCACCGCGAGCGTTTCCCGGATCCGCCGCCGGACCGCCCGCCGCTGTTGCTCGTCACGGCGGACTGGACGTGCTGGTCCGAAGATCATGTCCGGCTCCTGACTGACATGACGGCACGGTAGGCAGCCTGTTGTGAAGAACCCTTGAAGAAGCGGTGGGCCAGCTGTGCGGATCTCCCGCCCGCCGCTCTCCGGAGCCCGCCCACATCAGTTCTTCACGGGTTTCGGGTTTACTTGACCCCCGCCACCACCAGGCAGAATGGGGAAACATGAGCGCGCGGATCCTGGTCGCCGAGGACGACCCCAAGCAGGCCAACCTGGTACGGGTCTATCTCGAACGCGAGGGGCACAGCGTGCTGCTGGTCGGCGACGGGCGGGCCGCGCTCGACCAGTGCCGGTCCCGCCGGCCGGACCTGGTGGTCCTCGACGTGATGATGCCGGTCGTCGACGGCCTCGACGCGTGCCGGATCCTGCGCGCCGAATCGGAGATTCCGATCCTGCTGCTGACCGCCCGTACCACCGAGGACGACGTCCTGCTGGGCCTCGATCTCGGTGCCGACGACTACCTCACCAAGCCGTACAGCCCGCGGGAGCTGGCCGCTCGGGTGCGGGCGCTCCTGCGCCGGGCCCGGGTGGTGAGCGCCGACAACCGGGCGGTGCTGCGCGTCGGCGAGCTCGAGGTGGACGCCGCCCGGTTCGAGGTACGCGTCGGCGGCCGGCCGGTCGCCCTGACGGCCAAGGAGTTCGGCATCCTCGAGGTGCTCGCCGGCGAGCCCGGGCGGGCGTTCACCCGGGCGCAAATCATCGACCGGGCCTTCGGATTCGATCATTTCGTGCTCGAACGCACCGTCGACGCGCACGTGATGAACCTCCGCCGCAAGATCGAGGACGACGTTGCCGAGCCGCGGTACGTGCAGACCGTCTACGGCCGCGGCTACCGGCTCGCCGAACCGGAGCCGGAACCGGCGGCGACGCCGACGCCCGAGGGCACGCCCGGAGCCAGCCGGTGAGTTTTCGGCTACGGGTGCTCTGGCTGGTCATCCTCGTCGCGGTGAGCGCGACCGCGGCGACCGCGTGGCTGACCCTGCGGCAGGCCTCACAACAGATCAACGACTCGGCCACCACCGACCGGGCGCAACTCGACCAGGTCGTCGCCCGACTCAGGACGTACGGCAGCCAGCACGGCACCTGGGAGGGCGTGCCCGACCTGGTGCAGGACCTGCGCACCCAGACCGGTCAGCGGATCCACCTGGCCGCCGACACGGGCGACGTGATCGTGGACACGGACACCCAGGAGAACCGCACCGCCCGGCCGCTCGGCACGATGGTCGGGTTGGTCGACCCGCGGCCGGTATTGAATCTGACCGCATTGCCAGCGGAGCCGGCGGTCCGGGAGAAAGGAGTGGTCGGCGCGATCGCCGCCTACCGCACCGGCGTGCTGTTCGCGGCCTGCCTGACCCGGGCATCCGTCCCTGTTGTCGCTTCACCCACCAGCACGGGAGTTCCGCAGTTCGACGTCGACCTGAGCGCGGCCGCCGTGCGCGATCGCCCGGGCGTCGACGAGATCGTCGACGGCTGTCGCGCCGTCGCGGCCCAGCCGGACCGGGACCGGGCGGCCGGCGCCGACCGGGTGCAGGGCTGCAGCGCCCTGACGGCGGTGGAACCACTGGATTCCTGCCTGGCCCAGGTCTTCACCAATCAGATCAGTGACGTCGCGCCGGTACCCGCCCGGGTCTACCTTGGCGCTCGTGGCGATCCGGCGTCCGCGCTGGCGGCCGGTCCGCTGCTCGCCGCCGCGGCGGGCGTGGCGGCGGTCGCGATCATCGGCACCGTGCTGGTGAGCCGGCAGGTGCTGCGCCCCATCGGCACGCTCACCACGGCCGCTCAGCGGCTCGGCCGGGGCGACCTCACCGGACGGGTGCCGGTGCGGGGCAACGACGAGCTGGCGGAGTTGGCCCGGTCGTTCAACCGGATGGCCGACTCCCTGCAGCGCGGGGAGGAGCGGCAACGCCGGCTGGTCGCCGACGTCGCACATGAACTGCGCACCCCGCTGGCCAACCTGCGCGGCTATCTCGAGGCGCTCGCCGACGGCGTGATCACGCCGGATCAGGATCTCTTCGCGTCACTCCACGAAGAGGCGGTGCTGCAACAGCGCATCGTCGACGACCTGCAGGACCTGGCCCTGGCTGAGGCCGGCAACCTCGCGTACCACCGGGTCACGGTGGATCTGGCCGAACTCCTGGAGACCTGCCGCACCGCCCACCACGCCCGGGCGGAGTCAACCGGGGTGTCGTTGCGCGTGGCGGCCGAGCCGGTTGCGGTACACGCCGATCCCGACCGGCTCCGCCAGGTGGTGGGCAATCTCGTCACCAACGCCCTGAGGGCAACCGCTGCCGGCGGCAGCGTCCGGCTGGTCGCGAGCCGCACCGACACGCAGGCGATCGTCCAGGTCGTCGACACCGGCTCGGGAATCGCAGCGAACGCGCTGCCGCATGTGTTCGACCGGTTCTGGCGGGCCGACGCCGCGCGGGGCCGCCGTACCGGGGGCAGTGGCCTCGGCCTCGCCATCGCCCGGCAGATCGTCACCGATCACCAGGGCACCATCACGGTCGCGAGTGAGGTCGGCGTCGGGACGACATTCACAATCACGCTTCCCTGCACCGACTAGCGCTGTACCTGCCAAGAATTACGCCCGGGCTGGCCAAGCGGGATGTTCGTACTCGGGTACACCTCACGGCACGTGGGGACAAAGGCGAGCTGACTCGGACTGGGCCACCTCGGTGTGGTCGACGTCGCCCCTCGCGCCGCGGCATCTGTGCGTGGTCACGGGAGTCCCGCCGCGGTGGCTCTCGAAGCACCTCATCGGCGCGGTCATCCCCGCCCCGCTTCCTGGCCTGCCACCGCCGCCAACGACCAGTTCGTTCATAGGCGTTGGCTATGACGGCGGTCCGGGAATGTTCACTACCGGGAGATGCGGCGTTCGCGAAGCCTGGAACGGTGATCGTTCTTGCTGACGTGCCCAGCCGCCGCCGCGCACCCGTCAGGGCCACCGGGCTCGGCGCGGCGGTGTTGCTGGGACTCGCCGCGACGGTTGCCGGAACGCTGGTCCCCGTGGTCGGTGCGCCCGTCTTCGCCGTTGTCGCCGGGGTCGTGCTGAGCCCGCTGGCACGGCGCCGGTCCGCGGCGATGGCGCCGGGGCTGAGCCTGGCCAAGGGCCTGGTGCTGCAGTTGTCAGTCGTGTTTCTCGGCGCTCAGCTGTCGCTCGACGAGGTGCTGTCGGTGGGCGCGGGGTCGTTGCCGGTGATGCTGGGCACGCTCGGGGTGTGCCTGCTGTTGGCCTGGTTGGTCGGCCGGCGGCTCGGCGTTCCCCGCGATCTGCGCACCCTGATCGGTGTGGGCACCGGTATCTGCGGCGCCTCCGCCATCGCGGCCGCGACACCGGCGATCCGGGCGAAGAGTAACGACGTGGCGTACGCGATCTCGACGATCTTCCTCTTCAATGTGGCCGCCGTGCTGGTCTTTCCGCCGCTCGGGCACGCGCTGGGGTTGAGCGCGCACGCGTTCGGGCTCTTCGCGGGCACCGCCGTCAACGACACCAGTTCGGTGGTGGCCGCCGCGGGCGTGTACGGCCAGGACGCCGTCGGATACGCCGTCGTCGTCAAGCTCGTCCGCACCCTGATGATCATCCCGGTCGTCCTCGTCCTCACCACCCTGAGCCGCCGCCGCGCGGACCTGCCGGAGACGTCGAAGGCCCGGCTCGCAGCCTCCCTCGTGCCCTGGTTCCTGGTCGCATTCCTCGCCGTGGCCGCGCTGAACACCGGTGGACTGATCCCCGCCGCCGCCCAGGCCGCTCTGCACCAGGTGGCGCTGCTGTTCATCGCGATCGCCCTCGCCGGCGTCGGTCTCTCCACCGACGTGGCCGCCCTCCGCCGCGCTGGTGCCAGGCCGCTGCTGCTCGGCCTGATCCTCTGGGCCGCGGTCAGTTCGACCAGCCTGGGCCTGCAATACCTGCTGACTCGATGACGAGGCACGGGACGGGCCGGACGGCCAAGCACCTGTGACAGACTGCGCGGGATGCCACTGCCGCCCTGGATAAGCGATCTGCCGGCGCTCGACCTGCTGCTGTCCGTCGCCGAGACGGGAAGCGTCGGGCGCGCGGCGCAGGCGCACGGGATCACCCAGCCCAGCGCCAGCGCGCGGCTTGCGAAGCTGGAGCGGCGGCTCGGCGTACCGCTGCTGGTGCGTTCGCGGCGCGGGAGCCTTCTCACGCCCGCCGGCGAGGCGGTCGTCGCCTGGTCGCGCAACGTCGTCGACGCCGCGCAGGCCCTCGCCGACGGAGTTCTGGCGCTGCGCGCCGACCAGCAGGCGCGGCTGCGTATCTCGGCGAGCCTCACCGTGGCCGAGTACCTGCTGCCGGCCTGGCTGCTGAGCCTGCGCCGCACCCATCCCGAGCTGCACATTTCGGCCGACGTTGCGAACAGCCACGGCGTTGTCGAGGCCATCCGCTCGGGCGCGGCAGACCTTGGGTTCGTCGAGTCACCCGACATCCCCGCCGACCTGACCGCCCGCGCCGTGGGCGACGACCGGCTCGCCCTGGTCGTCGCCGCCGGCTATCCCCTCGCCGCGCACGCCTGGCGCGCACTGCGGCCCACCGACCTCGCCGACCAGCCACTGCTGCTGCGCGAACCGGGCTCGGGCACCCGCGACACATTCCTGAACGCGATCGCGCACGCCCTCGGCTTCGCACCGTCGCTGCCACACGCCATCAGCCTCGGCTCGACCACCACGATCCTTTCCACGGTCCGCGCCGGTGGTGGCATCGGTGTGATCAGCGCGCGCGCAGCCGCGCCCGCTGTCGCCGCGGGAGAACTGGTCGAGCTTCGGGTCGAGGGCCTCCCGCTGACCCGCCCGCTGCACGCCCTCTGGCTGGGCCGCACCCCGACCGCCCTGGCAGCGGAACTGTTGGCGATCGCCGCTGCTGCTTCCGCTGATTGATGGATGGAACGTCGCGTTAGCCCAGGAGGGGTGCCCAGGTCGCCGTCATGGGCGCCGAGACGGCGGTGGGGTCGGTGAGATCAGGCCGTCCCGGCGGGTATCGGAGGCCGCTGTCCGCTCGGTGGCCTGCGGCGTAGGTCGAACGTGTCTGGGTGCCGGGCGAACGCCCAGGTGCTACCGGCGAAAGCGACCAGGCACAGCGCTGCCGGGACGAGGAAGCCGATCTGGTGTCCCAGCGTGGCAACGGACACCATGGCCACGAGACTTCCGTTGATGGTCGCTACGTTCTCATGGCTGAGGTATATCGACGTGGCCATGCCGGCACGACCTGCCATCAACCGCTGGGCGAGGTCGATGCCGGCTATGACCGTGGCGGCGCCGAAAACCGCGTAGACGACCTGCAGCAGCATCAGCAGCCCAGGTGTGGTGACAATGACGAGGCCGCCGTAGTAGACCACGCTGGCGGCAGCGCCCACCAGGAACACTTTGCCGCGTCCCCAGCGCACGGCCGCAAACGCCATCGCCGGCATGAGGACCAGTTCGCACAGTGGTGGCAGCGCGAGCGCGAATCCAGTCAGTTGCAGCGGGCCGTGCAGGGATACGGTCATCAGGATCGGTAGCTGGGACAACAGCATGACGCGTCCGCTGGAGAACAGCACCATGACGACCACGAGGATCAGCAGTAGCCGTTGACCACCGGCTGTCCTCTCCCGGACACCGTGCCTGCCATCGGTGCCCTCGTCCATGAGCGGCCGTGGTGTGGCGGTGGCAACGGCGCCGCGCCCGCGGAGCAGGTACCACGACAGCGCCAGACAGCCGAGGCAGACGAGAGCAACGAGCCGGAAGAGCGGACGTGCCCCGAGGTAGGCCAGGCCGAGCCCGCCGATACCGAATCCGGTGAACGAACCGATGGACAGCACGATGCGCATCATGGCGATCACGGCGGTGGAGGTGGCGGTGCCGTCTCGGCGTTCGACGAGGTCACGCGCGTAGGCCATCAACTGCGCGTTGGGGACGCCAACCGCGCAGAAGAAGACGACCCCGACGGCGAGCATCGCCGGGTACGATCGCACGCTCGCCAAGATCGCGTAGCCGATGCCCAGCCACGCAAGGCTCGCCGGAATGATCACACGCCGGACGCCGCCACGGTCGGAGACGTGGCCCGTTGCGAGCATCACGGCCATGCTGGCTAGCGCGACGACGACGAAATTGATCGTCACCAGGGTGTCCGATGCGCCCAGTTCGTCCCTGGCGAACAACGACAGAACGCCGAGCGCCGCGAACGACGCCGTCGAGCTGACCAGCATCAGCATCATCAATGGCCGGTATGGCGCTGTGGCACGCCACCCAATCCCGAACCGGCCAATACCGCAGGCGCCCCGCCGAGCGTCGGTTTCCGCCACCACCAACACCTCCCGTCCGACGTCGGACCGGTGGCCACTGGCCACGTGACCTACCTACCGCGGCAAACATTCGATCCAGCTGCGAGCGGATGCGTACATCCTGAGGCCCAGCTCTTGAGATGCGAGCCCGACGAGCAGACCGCGGGAGGATACGAGGACAGTTTCCAGCTTGGGCGTCGCCGGCGCGAGCGGCGCGGTACGGTCCAGGGTCAGCCTCGCCGCTGTCGCGGTGACTTTCCTCCTCGGTAC
Organism: Micromonospora sp. NPDC051924; assembly: GCF_055586005.1. NCBI lineage: Bacteria > Bacillati > Actinomycetota > Actinomycetes > Micromonosporales > Micromonosporaceae > Micromonospora > Micromonospora sp. NPDC051924. The sequence continues at coordinate 36,465 of NZ_JBVJJA010000042.1, read as the reverse complement.
GCCGAATCGCGCACCCGTACCCGCGACCGCCGAGCCGGACCTGGCTTAGGTGCCCGGCTGAATCACGATCCCGGCGTCGGTGGCCGGTACCCTCCGCTGTCGGCTTGGTGGCGCAGGGCGAAGATGGCCGCTTGGACACGGTCCTGCAGATCGAGCTTGGTGAGGATACTGCTGACGTGGGTCTTGACGGTCTGCTCGGCGATCGCCAGTTCCCGCCCGATCTGCCGTTCGTACCGGTCGGAACGATCGCCCTGCGCGGCGCGACCGATGAAGCCCGCAAGGCGAACACGGGTCGCATCCCACCGGCGCGCGTACCCACACGGCGCTCTACGAGGTGGACGCCAACCTCACCGCCACTAACGTCGGGCTCTTCGCCTGCGGCGGTGCCGTGACGACGACAGGGCTCCAGCCTGGCGCGGCCCCACACGAGCTCCGACCTGACCGCCTTGTTGGATGACCTACGGACCGGACCGTGATGACTCCGGACCGTTAGGTCGAGCCGGGCCAGCCGATGGCGGACGATCGCCATGTCCGGTAGTCGCCAGCGGTCATGCTGTCCACCGCCAACCCGGCTCGACTATGAAAAAGGGGACGCATCTCTGACCACTGGGAGTCCATGACCATGCCACTCTCGGCCCTGCACCGGACGAGTGCCGCCGTCACCTCGCTCGCCGTCGTGGTTGGCCTGCTGAGCGCGGTGCCGTGGTCCGCGGCGAACGCGGCGACCTCCACCGACGGCCTCGCCCCGGCACCGGCCGCGCGGGTTGTCTCCCTGGGCGGTGGAGCCGAGGTCGCCCTGACGCCGCTCGGAGACACCGGCGCCACCTCGCTCGCCCCACTGCCCGGCCCCGACGGTGTGGCCCCGGGCCTTGTCGTCGCGACGAGCAAGACGGGCACGACCGTCCAGACGACCGATGCCGCGAGCACGCCGACCATGATCGAGGGCCACGCGGCCCTTGTGGACGCCGGCGCTGCCGAGGCCGTGCCGCTGCGCTTCTCCGCAGTGGGCCGGGATGGCCGCGCCGCCCAGGCCTACATCACGGTGTTCGACCTTGAGCACGGCGCGGCGTGGACCCGGCAGATGGCCACCGACCCGGCTCCGGGCAACGAGTGCTCCGAGGCCACCTTCGCCCGGACCACCTGCGTGCTCGTACCGCCCGGCGAGTACTCGGTGATGGCGTTCGTCACCACGCTGCCCGCCGAGAAGCCGACCATCGGAAGCAGCCGCACGTTCCAGAACATCTCGCTCGTGGGCGAGCCGGAGACGACGGTGAGCGGCGAACGGGCCTTCACGTTCGACGCCCGCGAGGCCCGGCAGCTCACCATCACGACCCCGGGACGCAGCACCAAGGTGCCGCCGCAGGGTGCCATGCTCATCGGCTACGACCGCACCGCCGCGGACGGGTCCGCAGTCCACCTGGACATGCGCCCGGCATACCTCCTCGACCAGCACTTCTACCTGCAGCCGACGCCGCAGGTGTCCATCGGGACTTTCCAGGCGCGCACCCGGGTCCGGCTGGAGGCACCCGACATCGCCCTGTCCGCGCCGACCGCGCCGACCCTGCACCCCGAGTACGTCGACCCGACCTGGTTCTCCGACGTCGCTTCGGACTTCCCGGTCGTCAACGGCCGCTCCCGTCTCCCCGTGGTGGACGTCGGCCACGCCACGGCGGCCGATCTCGCCGGCCAGCAGCTGCACGGCGCGTTGGCGCTGGTCACGTACTCCGCCGACATGTCGATCGCGGAACAGTCCAACAATGCCGCCGCACACGGCGCGGGCGTGGTCGTGATCCGCAACGACGGCCCCGGTGACATCAGCGACCCGGGCGGCACCGGGGTCAAGCTGCAGGTGCCGACGATCCGGCTGAACCGGGCGGAGGGTCTCGCGCTCGCCCACCTCCCTGAGGGGGCCATGGTGACCGTCGAGGGAGAGCCGGCCAGCCCCTATGTCTACGACCTCTACCTGAAGGTGAAGGACCGGATCCCCGAGGAACCCACCTACGTCGCCCTCACCGGGCAGCTCGCCACTCAGGTGCGTCAGGTGTACGGGCAGCCGACGCTTCCCTCGACGTTCTCCGAGGCGGCGTACCCGTGGCAGCCCGGCAACTCGTTCGTCGTCTCGACGGTGTTCCCCTTCAAGGGCGGGCCGCGTACGCGCACCGAGTACCGCATCCCCGACCCTGACACGGCATGGAATTACGCGGTGCTCGCTCCGGAGTCTCCCTACAACGCGATGTTCCCCAAGGCGCCAGTGCTGCCGATGAACCTGACCATGCCGGGGCGCCAGGCGTACTCGGACCGCGAACAGGACCAGCTGCCCTTCGGCCGGGCGCCGGTAACGGCGGCCCCACATCCCGCTCGGCCCGTCCAGCGCTCCGGTGATCAGCTGCGCGTGGCCGTTGAGGGCTTCACCGACGCGGACGGAAACCACGGAACGGAGTACACCCACCCGAGTGGGGTGCACACCCATCTCGAGATCCGGGCCGACGGCGCCCTGGTCGGGGAGACGGACAACCTCCCCTCCGGCACGGTCCGGCTTCCGGGCGGCGAGTCTCGTGTCTCGATCTCGTTCACCGCCGATAACCCCCAGGCGTGGAACGAGCTGTCGACGCACACCGAAACCGCCTGGAGCTTCCCGTCGACGACGACCGCCAGCGATGCTGCAGAGAGCCAGCCGCTGCTGCTTCCGGACTACGACGTCGACGTCGACCTGCACAACCGGGTCCGGGTCGACCTCCAGGGCCGAGTGGCGTTCGACCTGCGCCTGGGGCACCCCGACGGCGTATCGTCCACGCCGGCCGGCGAGCCGACCATCGACGCGTCGTACGACGACGGTGCGACCTGGCGACCGGCGGCCGTCACCCGCGGTACCGACGGCTGGCGCGTCCAGCTGCCGGCGGGCAGCGGCCTGGTGTCGCTACGGCTGCACGCGCAGGACACCGGCGGCTCAACGGTCGACCAGACCATCGTCCGGGCCTTCGACGTCGTGCACTGAGCTCTCAAGCCAACCGAGCCGGACCGCCTGCGCGCCCGCCTGGAACCGCGTGCGGACGTGCAGGTGGTCCATCAGCTCCGCGATCCGGCGGCTGAGCGTGCGGGTGCTGGCGCCCAGCCGTCGGGCGACCGCGTCGTCCTTCGCACCCGAGGCGAGCAGCGCGGCGAGCTGGCGATCGCTGAAGCTGCCCTCCTGCGCTGGGGCGACGATCGGCGTCGCCTGCGCCCAGAGCAGCTCGAAGAGCTGGGCCAGCGCGTCGAGGAGGGTGGAAGGTCGGATGCAGACCGCCACGTCAGCGCTCTGCGCGCCGAGCGGCAGGATCGCCAGCCGGCGGTCGCCTATCGCCAGCTTCATCGGAAGGTCGGTGTGCACCCGGGACCGCTCTCCCGCGCCGGCTGCGTCCTGGACCTCCTCGAGCGCACCCGGCAGCTCCAGCGCCTCTGGGGCGTAGATGCCGCGCACCCGCACCTTCGCGCGCAGGAGCCGGCGGACCGAGTTGTCCGAGCGCCGTGGATCGGCGACGTACGGCGGGCGATCGAGCACCATGAGCTCGTGCCGGGTGGTGCTGAGCAGGTGCTCGAACCGGGCAGCGATCGCTGCGCCACCGACCAGCACCTCGACGATCTCCTCCGGGCGGAACCGCTCCTCGGCGGGCATCTCGGCGAGCAGGTTGCGCGCGGCGAGCTGCGTGCGCGCCAGCTCCTCACGGCGTCGATCGACCAGCGCGTCAACGGCGACGTCGGGCCGCGCCGCCCGCATCCTGGCGGGCTGGCCGGGCAGCCGGTGCACCAGGCCCAGCTCCTCGAGTCTGCTCAGCGAGCTGCCCACCTCGGCCGCGCCACGGTCGAGGGCCGCGGCGAGGTCGCGCTGGGACGCCCCGGGGCGGGACAGGAGTTCGCGGTAGACCGTCTCGTCCTCGGGGCGGACACCGATCGGCTCGAGCACTCGCCTATTTTGCCCCCGTCGGCCGGGCGACCACCCAGGCACCCGGCCAACGGTGGCGAGGTCCACGTGCGACCGGGGCGACGATTGCGCTCGCCGAACGGCAGGCGTACCTGCGGATAGCGACGCGGGCGTCGTCCACCAGGTTGATCAACCCGGGCCGTGCTGTGGTCGGCAGGCCGACCGTCCGTTGCATCGATCTGCCACAGGTAGTTGGCAACCAGAGCCGGGGTGTCGGCCCACGGTCGTATCGCAAATCCGCTGGATGGCACATTTACTACGAAAGGGTGTGTTTAGCTCCAGCGGTAGGGGGTGCTTTCCGCCGAGGAAGGGGGCTGGTGTGCACGGACGCGCGATGCAGGGTCTGCTGCATTCGTTTCTCCTGCTCCTGATCTTCGAGCGGCCCGGTCATGGATATGACCTGATCGACCGGCTCAGAGCCATGGGATTGCCTGATGTGGAGCCGGGCCACGTCTACCGGGTGCTACGCGGCCTGGAACGCGAGCGGTCGCTGATCTCCGTCTGGGAGACCTCCGGGGCGGGGCCGGCGCGCCGGTGCTACGAGCTGACGGCCAAGGGCCGCGGTGATCTTCGATCCTGCATCGCTCGCCTGACCCAACTCGATCAGGTGATCCGGGCCTGCCTGCAGCGCTCGGCAGACGCCTTCGCGACGCCGCGTGGCGGACATCATGATCCGTACGCCGCTTCCCGACGCTGAACGGAGAACCCTTGCAAACACCCGTCTTTCCAGCAGTTCACCGCGCCTTCACCCGCCGGGTGGCACCCGGGGAGGCGCTCGCCGGCGATTCCGCGCTGATCGCCCGGACCTGCTACGAAATGGCCGTACGCTTCCATCGCGGCGGGAAGTTGATCGTCTTCGGTAACGGCGGACCGGCAACAGATGCCCAGCACGTCGTGGTGGAGTTCGTCCACCCGGTCATCGTGGGCAAGCGGGCGCTGCCGGCGATCTCGCTGACGAACGACGCCGCGACCCTCACCGGGATCGCCCAGGCGGAGGGCTTCGACGAAGTGTTCGCCGCTCAGCTGCGGCTGCTCGCCGCCCCGGAGGACATCGCGCTCGGACTGTCCGCCGACGGCCGCTGTGCCAACGTCCGGCGCGGTCTGGTGACAGCCCGCGAGCTCGGTCTGCTCACCGTCGGGCTGCTCGGCGGCGACGGCGGTGACATCGCTCGGGACGCGGTCGCCGACCACGTCGTCGTCGCCCGCTCCGACGACCCGTGCATCGTCAAGGAGGTGCACATGACGATCTATCACATCCTGTGGGAGCTGGTGCACGTGTTCTTCGAACAGCCTGGACTGCTGGAGACGGAGACGATCCAGTGACCTCGCAGCCGATGCCGCCGGCCCGGGTCGTGCCCGAGTGCCACGACGACGTTTGTATCACCTGCTCCGACGTGGCGGTCGCCGTCCGGGTACGCGAACTGACGGCCGACGGACTGGCCGTCGTCGACACGGACGCCGGACCGGAGGAAATCAGCGTGGCCCTGGTCGAGGCAAGACCGGGCGACGTCGTGCTGGTGCACGCCAAGGAGGCCATCGCGGTCGTGGAGAAGAATTCATGAGCGCCCAGGTCGACGGCGCCATCGGAGCCCTCTACCCGTTCCTCGACACCCAGCCGACCGACGTGAACGCGGTGCTCGCCGCGGTGGCCCGGTCTACCGCCGAGAAGGCGGCGGAGATCGTCGCCCTCCGCGAATCCCTGGTCGCCGAGCACGGGCAGCGGTTGCTCGACTGCGCCCGCCGGTGCGCCGCGGCCGTCCGGGCCGGCGCCACGCTGTTCGCCTTCGGCAACGGCGGAAGCAGCACGGACGCCCAGGACGTCGCACAGCTGTTCCTGCATCCGCCGAAGGCCGCCCGCCCGTTGCCGGCCATCTCGTTGACCCACGACGTCGCGCTGATCACGGCACTGTCCAACGACGTGGGGTTCGAAGTGGTCTTCGCCCGACAGTTGGCGGCGTTCGGCCGGGCCGGGGACATCGCGGTGGGACTGTCCACGAGCGGCGGATCGAACAACGTTGTGCGGGCGTTCGAGGAGGCGGCCCGCCGTGGCATGCTCACCGTCGGGATCGCTGGATACGACGGCGGCCGGATGGCGGAATCCGAGGCCATCGACCACCTGTTCGTGGTGCCGTCGGCATCCGTGCACCGGGTCCAGGAGGCGCAGACGACGGTCTACCACGTGCTCTGGGAACTCACCCAGCAGGCGCTGGCCGACGAACTGTGACCGGGTTGCCATGGACCTGGCCAGCGTGCGGCGGGTGCACGTCCGCGTCGAGGGCATCGTGCAGGGGGTCGGCTTCCGGCCGTTCGTGCACGCGCTGGCCGCCGAGTACGACCTGGCCGGCTTCGTCGGCAACGACACGAAGGGCGTCTTCGTCGAGGTCGAAGGGGAGAGAGACCGGCTGGCCGCCTTCGTGGCCGACCTCAGCCGGCGCGCGCCGACCCTCGCCCAGGTCGAGCGGCTCACCACCGAGGCGCTGCCGCCCACCGGCCAGCCCGGCTTCGCCATCGTCACCAGCGTCACCGGCGCCGGCCGGGACGCCCTGATCTCACCGGACACCGCGACCTGCCCGGACTGCCTCGCCGAGCTGTCCGATCCGGCGGACCGCCGTCACGGTTACCCGTTCACCAACTGCACCAACTGCGGCCCGCGGTTCACCATCGTCGAGGACGTCCCGTACGACCGCCGCGCCACCACGATGGCCGAGTTCCCGCTCTGCGCCAACTGCGCCGCCGAGTACGGCGACCCAAGCGACCGCCGCTTCCACGCCGAGCCGGTGTGCTGCCCCGCGTGCGGTCCGACACTCCGGCTCGTCGACGCCGCCCGCGTCCCGGCTTCCGGCGAGCCGATGGACACCGCCGTCGGGTGGCTGCGGGAGGGGCGGATCATCGCGGTGAAGGGCCTCGGTGGCTACCACCTCGCCGCCCGGGCCGACGACGAGCAGGTCGTCTCGACGCTGCGCGCCCGCAAGCACCGGGAGGAGAAACCGTTCGCGGTGATGGCCGCCGACCTGCGGGCGGCGCGCACCCTGGTGGACGTGGCGCCGGCGGCCGTGCCGGTGCTCACCGGCGCCCGCCGTCCCGTGGTGCTGCTGCCCCGCCGGGCCGACGCCCCAGTCGCCGCGTCGGTGGCACCGGGCAACCGCGACCTGGGCGTCATGCTGCCGTACACGCCGCTGCACCAGCTGCTACTCGGTCAACTCGGCATACCCATCGTGCTGACCAGCGGCAACGTCTCCGACGAACCGATCGCGCACCGCGACGACGACGCCCGCCGGCGGCTCGCGCCCATCGCCGACGGGTTCCTCACCCACGACCGGCGGATCCACGTCCGCACCGACGACTCGGTGGTACGCGTCTTCCGGGGCCGGGAGCTGCCGGTGCGGCGGTCCCGCGGTTACGTGCCCGCGCCGGTCACCCTGCCGTGGCGGTTCGACCGGCCGGTGCTGGCTTGCGGCGCGGAGCTGAAGAACACGTTCTGCGTGGCGAAGGGGCGGCGGGCGTTCGTCTCCCACCACATCGGCGACCTGGCCAACTACGAGACGCTGCAAGCGTTCACCGACGGGATCGCACACTTCACCCGGCTCTTCGACGTCCGGCCGGAGATCGTCGCTCACGACCTGCATCCCGAGTACCTGTCCACCAAGTACGCCCTGCAGTGCGACGACGTGGAGCTGCTCGGCGTCCAGCACCACCACGCCCACATCGCGTCCTGCCTGGCCGACAACGGCGAACCCGGACCGGTGATCGGCGTCGCCTTCGACGGTCTCGGGTACGGCCCGGACGGCACCCTCTGGGGAGGGGAGTTGCTCGTCGCGAACCTGGCCGGCTTCGAGCGGGTCGGTCACCTGGCCACCGTCGCCATGCCCGGCGGAGCCGCGGCGGTGCACGAGCCGTGGCGCATGGCGGCGGCCCACCTCGACGACATCTACGGCGAGGCGGTGCCCGACCTGGCGGTGCGGCGCCGACACGAGCGGGACTGGCCGGCGGTCGTGGCGCTGGCACGGACCGGCACGAACTCGCCACGTACCTCCAGCGTGGGGCGCCTGTTCGACGCAGTCTCGGCGCTCCTCGGCCTGCACGACCACGTCACGTACGAAGGACAGGCGGCGATCGCGCTGGAGCAGCGGGCCGATCGTGACGAGCGGGGCGGCTACGCGGTCGAGGCGGCTGGACCGGTGCCGCTCCTGAACGCCGGGCGCGGGCTGGTCCGGTGCGTGGTCGAGGACCTGCTGGCCGGGGTGGAACCCGGCCGGATCGCCGCCCGCTTCCACCACGGTTTGGCCGAGGCCGTGGTGGCGGCGGCCGGAGCCGTGCGAGAGGGCACCGGGCTGGCCACCGTCGCGCTCTCCGGCGGGGTCTTCCAGAACGTGCTGCTGCTCGACCGGGTGGTCAGCGGGCTGGAGCGGGACGGCTTCCGGGCGCTCGTGCACTCGCGGGTGCCGCCCAACGACGGAGGGATCTCCCTCGGCCAGGCCGTGGTGACCGCGGCGCGGGCCGTGCCCGCCGACTGAACGCGCGACCACCGGCCGTCGCGGCACGGGCCGGGCACGCCCGCTGGCCGGCGACCGGCGTCAGCAGATGCGGGGGAGTGGATCGCCGACCAGCATGTCAACCACCCGGGTACCGCCGAACGCCGTGTGGAGCAGCACCATCCCGGGCGGGTCGGCGGCCACGCGGCCGATCACGGCGGCGCCGTCGCCCAGCGGGTGGCCGCGCAGCGCCGCCACGGCGGCCTCCGCCTGCCCGCCGTCCACCACCGCCACCAGGCGGCCCTCGCACGCCACGTAGAGCGGGTCGATGCCGAGCAGCTCGCAGGCGCCGGTCACAGCGGGACGCACCGGCACCGCGGCCTCGTCGACGACGACCGCGACCTGGGCCGCCTGCGCCACCTCGTTGAGGACGGTCGCCACGCCGCCCCGGGTGGCGTCACGCAACAGCCGCACCCCGGGTGCCGCGTCCAGCAGCGCGGCCACCATTCCGGACAGCGCCGCGGTATCCGAGGCCAGGTCGGCGGCGATGTCCAGCTCGCCGCGGGCGAGCATGATGGTGACCCCGTGGTCGCCGATCGGCCCGGAGACGAGGACCGCGTCGCCGGGGCGGACGTGCGCGGTGCCGAGGGCGATCGGCCGTTCCAGCACGCCCACCCCAGCCGTGTTGACGTAGCAGCCGTCGGCCTTGCCCCGCTGCACCACCTTCGTGTCGCCGGTGACCACCTGGACCCCGGCGCGCTGCGCCGCGGCGGCCATGGAGGCGGTGATCCGCCGCAGGTCGGCGACGGGAAAGCCCTCCTCCAGGATGAACCCGGCCGACAGGTACAGCGGCCGGGCGCCGCTGACCGCGAGGTCGTTCACCGTGCCGTTGACCGCGAGATCGCCGAGGTCCCCGCCGGGAAAGAACAACGGCGACACCACGTACGAGTCGGTGGTGAAGGCGAACCGGCCGGTGCCCACCGACAGCACGGCGGCGTCGTCAAGCGCCTCCAGCGTCGGGTTGCGGAACGCCTCGAGGAACAGCCCTTCGACCAGGCTGTGCGTCGCTTTCCCGCCCGCGCCGTGCGCGAGCGTGATCCGGCTCTCCCGGATCTTCGGCGCGTGCCGGCGAGCCCGTTCGATGCGCTTCAGCACCTGCTGCTCCGGCGAGAGCCGCCCCGGCTCGCGCTCGGTCGCCGCCTCCGCCTCGGCCACCGCGCGCTCAGCCCACCCGGCGGTGCGTTCGGTCGTCATACCCGGGCCGCCTCCGTCAGCCGCTGCCGCGTGAAGCGGCCGAAGTTGTAGTAGGCCGCGCACGCGCCCTCGGAGGAGACCATGCACGTGCCAATGGGCGTCTCCGGCGTGCAGGCGGTGCCGAACACCTTGCACTCCCAGGGCTTGAGCACCCCCTTGAGCACCTCGCCGCACTGGCAGGCCTTCGGGTCCGCCACGCGGACCCCGGGAACCTCGAAGATCCGCTCGGCGTCGTACGCCGCGTACTCGTCCCGCACCCGCAGCGCCGAGTGCGAGATGAAGCCGAGGCCGCGCCACTCGAAGTACGGGCGCAGCTGCATGACCTGGCCGATCGCCTCCAGCGCCCGCAGGTTGCCGTCCCACGGGACCACCCGGGTGTACTGGTTCTCTACCTCGCAGCGGCCCTCGGCGAGCTGCTTGAGCAGCATGAAGACTGACTGGAGGAGATCCAGCGGCTCGAACCCGGCACACACCAGCGGTTTGCCGTAGTCACGGGCGATGAACTCGTACGGGCGGCAGCCGATGACGGTGGAGACGTGGCCGGGGCCGAGGAAACCGTCGAGACGCAGATCGGGCGAGTCCAGGATCGCCTTGATCGCCGGCAGGATGGTGACGTGGTTGCAGAACACCGAGAAGTTGTCGATGCCCTCGGCGGCCGCCCGCAGCACGGTCATCGCGGTCGACGGCGACGTGGTCTCGAACCCGATCGCCATGAAGACCACCCGGCGGTCCGGGTTGGTCCGGGCGATCTTCAGGGCGTCCAGCGGCGAGTACACCATCCGGATGTCCGCGCCGGCCGCCTTGGCGTCCAGGAACGAGCCGTTCCCGCCCGGGACCCGCATCATGTCACCGAACGCGGTCATGATGACACCCGGCTCGTTGGCGATGGCGATGGCGTCGTCCACCCGGCCCATCGGGATGACGCAGACCGGGCAGCCCGGCCCGTGTACGAGTGAGACGTTCTCCGGCAGGTAGTCCTCGATCCCGTGCTTGTAGATGGTGTGCGTGTGCCCGCCGCAGACCTCCATGAACTTGTACCGCCGTCCCGGCTCGCACAACGCGGCGATCTGGGTGGCCAACGCCTGGGCCTTCTCCGCGTCGCGGTACTCGTCGACGAAACGCATCTGGTCACCTCCTCTAGGTGATGTCGGATTCGGCGAGCGCCTGCAACTCGTCGGTGTACGCCTGCCCGAGGCCGGTCAACAGCGCCAATGTGGCGGCCGCCTCGGCTTCGTCGATCTTCGACATGGCGAACCCGACGTGGACGAGCACCCAGTCCCCGACGCCGACCTGGTCCGCCTCGAGCAGGCCGATGTTGACCGCCCGCCGCACTCCGACGACGTCGACCACAGCGAGATCGTCGTGACCGGCTTTGATCTCGACGATCTCACCCGGGATACCAAGACACATCGGCTCGTTCGGCCTTTCCGTTCACATCTTCGCGATCTTGATGTAGCGCCTCAGCGCGGGCAGTTCCTTCCAGAACAACCCGACCACGGCGACGCCGACCAGCAACGCCAACAGCTTCCGCACAGCTCACCTCCTTCGGGCCCGTGCCGGATCGGGTCAGCCCGGCGGCAGGTCCGGCATGATCGGCAGGATCGGACCGTGCTTCTCGGGCCGGATGCCGGTCGATCGGCGAGCGTCCACCGTTCCGTCGTCGTGATGGCCCGCCTGCTTCCGCCGCCGGGAATTGCCCTCCTCGACGCCCTTGGTGTGCGCCGGCGCGTCGAGTTCGACATCGGGATCGCCCACCCGGATCTCGCCCATTCCCGCCTCCTCCGTCAGTAGTTTCCGGACGGCCGGTCATGTCGCCGGCCGAGGTCGTCGAAGAACCGGGCGATCTCCCGCCACACCGCGGTTCCCCCGGACATGCCCGTCCAGTGCCGCCGGACGAGCGCCACGAGCCGGTAGCAGTCGTCGACCGGCACCACCCACTGCTGGCCGCCGCCGTGCGAGGTGCCCGTCCACACCAGGACCGCCTCGACCCGTGGCTTCAGCTCGGCCAGCACGGGTGCGCGCGCCTCGATCGCCCGCCACGCGGCGGCGTCGATCTCCGAGACGGTCGCGCCGAGCGGGCTCGGGTAGTGCCCGAGTACCCGGCCGTCGCGCTGCTTCACGAAGAACACCAGGCCGACCGGCACGCCCAGGTCGTCGGCGGACACGCCGGTCAGCCGTCTGCCGCCGGTGGGGACCAGCTGGTACCGGCCGCTGCCGGCCGCCTCGCGCTCGAACAGCAAGGAGCACGCCGTGCAGGCGCACATCAGCTCCCCGTCCTGCTCGTCCCACAGGTGCCGGTGCTCCGGGCCGACCGGCCCGGCGCACATACCGCAACGCTCGGCCGAGGCCGCGCGCTGCCGTGCGCGGTGGATCGCCCGCTGGAGCCCGCCGGCCGTCATGCCGGGCCATCCAATGCCAGCGGTCCCGCGGCCCGCCCCGCCTCGCTCATCGCTGCCGCATCGGTCCGGTCCGGCCGCTGCCACAGGGTGGCGACCGGGATCAGCGCCGGCGCCGGTGCGGGCAACACCACGTCGACGGCGGACAGTTCCGGCGCGAACGTCAACACCTGCTCCCGGATCAGGTCACGCAGGGCCGCCACGCCGCACGAACTGGCGGACAGGCTGATCCGGGCCACCTTGTCCTGGACGCCGATCAGCGCGATCTCGGCGCCCTGCTTGCGCAGCTGCGGCCGGAGGTCGTCGACCGCCCGGGCCACCCGCCGGTCCAGCGGATCCGGGTGGATGCGGTGCAACAGCAGCAGGTGCCGCAGCAGCTCGTCACCGGTGAGCCGGTCGATCGCCAGGGGGCTGCCGGTGGTCAGGTCGGCCACCCGGGCCAGCGCCTCGCCGTACACCTCGGTCAGCAGCTCGACGGCCTCCAGTGCCAGCTCGGCGGTGCGGCCGGGGGTCTGCTCCAACTGGCCGAGCACGGCGTCCAGGCGGGCCAGCCGCGGCTCGACCGCCGCGTCGTCGAGCCGCGCAACGTCGGGCTGCTCACCCATGAGACGCGCCGAACATCGGCGAGTGGATTTTCTTGAGGGTCTGCCCACCGCCGACGTACATGTGCACTCCGCACGGCAGGCAGGGGTCGAAGCTGCGCACGGCCCGCATGATGTCCACGCCCTTGAAGTTGTCCGGGCCGTTCTCCTCGAAGATGGGCGTGTTCTGGATCGCGTCCTCGTAGGGCCCGGGGGTGCCGTAGCTGTCGCGGGGGCTGCCGTTCCACGGCGTCGGCGGGTACGGATGGTAGTTGGCGATCTTGCGGTCCCGGATCACCATGTGGTGCGACAGGATGCCCCGGACTGCCTCGTGGAAGCCGCAGCCGATGGCCTCGTCCGGCACGTCGAACTCGGCGAAGACCCGCATGTCGCCGGCGCGCATCCGCTCCATCGCCCGCTCCAGGAAGTACAGCGACATGGCCGCGGCGTACGCGATGAAGTAGGCCCGCGAGCGGTCCCGCTCCAACGCGTTCGACCACTTCGGGATCTTCCACTCCAGCGTCGTCTCCGGCAGCTCCCGGCTCTTCGGCAGCGAGATCAGCACGCTGTGCCCGGTGGACTTCACGTACGGGGTGTCGACCAGCTTTGCCAGCGCGGTGGTGTACAGCCGGGCAAAGCAGCCGCCACCGGTGTCCAGCGCGAGGTGCTCTCCGCTGCTCTTGTCGAACCAGCGGGGGCTCATCACCCAGCTGTACCGGTCGTCGAAGTCGCGCTTGCCGGGATCGGGGAGGGTGGTCTGGTTCCAGGGGTGGCGGACGTCGACCGGATTGCCCAGCGGGTCGTACTTGACGAACGGCTCCTCCTGGCCGGCCCAGTCCTTGTAGTAAGAGCTGCCGAGCAGGATCCGGATGCCGAGGTTGATGTCCACCAGGTCCGTGGTGAGCAGCTTGCCGTCGACCACGATCCCGGGGGAGACGTGCATGGCCCGCCCCCAGTTCGTCATGGTCTCGTAGCGGTAGTCCACGACGTCGGGATTCTGGAACGCGCCCCAGCAGCCGAGCAAGACCCGGCGGCGGCCGACCTCCTCGTAGCCGGGCAGCGCCTCGTACCAGAAGTCGAAGATGTCGTCGTTCATGGCGACGGCCTTCTTGACGAAGTCGAGGATGCTGATCAGCCGGCTCAGGTAGTCGGTGAACAGGGTCGGCTGTGGCATGGTGCCAACACCGCCGGGATAGACCGTCGACGGGTGGACGTGCCGGCCCTCCATGAGGCAGAACATCTCCCGGGTCGTCCGGCTGACCTTCAGCGCCTCCTTGTAGACCTCGCCCTCGAACGGGTTGTACGCCCGCATTATGTCGGCGATCGTCCGGTAGCCGTGGATGTCCCGGCCCGGCGCCGCGGTGGCCTCCGCACGGGCGAGCACGCTGGGGTTGGTCTGCTTGACCATCGCCTCACAGAAATCGACGAAGACGAGATTGTCCTGGAAGAGGGTGTGGTCGAACATGTACTCGGCAGCCTCACCGAGGTTGATGATCCACTCCGCGAGCGGCGGGGTCTTGATGCCGTACGCCATGTTCTGCGCATAGACGGAGCAGGTCGTGTGGTTGTCGCCGCAGATGCCGCAGATCCGGCTGGTGATGAAGCCCGCGTCGCGCGGGTCCTTGCCCTTCATGAACACCGAGTAGCCCCGGAACAGCGACGACGTGGTGTGGCATTCGGCGACCACCCGGTTCGCAAAGTCGATCTTCGTGTAGACGCCGAGGTTGCCGATGATCCGGGTGATCGGATCCCACGCCATCTCCACCAGCTCGCCGGGCTTCTGGCCGGCGGCCGGCTTCGGCTTCGTCGCGGTCACGGCTTGTTCCTCTCCATTGCCGCCTGTCGGCGGGGATCTGCCGGACCGTACGGGCGCCAGCGGGGGTTGTAGCCACTGGTGAGCTCAGGCCCGTTGTGGTGCCACTTCGGTTCGCGGTTGGCGGTGGCGTTCGTGATGCCGCGAAGGCGGCGGATCACGGCGCCGTAGGGCTTGATGAGCAGGGTGGACAGGCTGCCACCGGGCGGCATGTCCATGAACGGCATGAACTTGTCGGGGAAGCCCGGCATGGTGCAGCCGATGCAGATGCCGCCGACGTTGGGGCAGCCCCCGACGCCGCCCATCCAGCCGCGCTTCGGGACGTTGCAGTTGATGACCGGTCCCCAGCAGCCGATCTTCACCTGGCACTTGGGCGAGTTGTAGTCCTTCGCGAAGTCGGCCTGTTCGTAGTAGGCGGCCCGGTCGCAGCCTTCGTGCACGGTCTTGCCGAACAGCCACTGCGGCCGCAGCATGTGGTCCAGCGGCGGCGGCGGCGCCGAGCCGGCGGCGTGATAGAGCACCCAGGTCAGGGTCTCCATGAAGTTCTCCGGCTGGATCGGGCAGCCGGGCACGTTGACGATCGGCAGTCCCCCCTGGGATCGGAAGTCCCACCCGAGATAGTCCGCCAGGCCCATGCACCCCGTCGGGTTACCGGCCATGGCGTGGATCCCGCCGTACGTCGCGCAGGTGCCGGCCGCGACCACCGCCCACGCCTTCGGCGCCAGCTGGTCGATCCACCAGTTCAAGGTCAGCGGCTCACCGGTCTTCTCGTCATTGCCGAACGACGTCCAGTACCCGTCCCCGTTGATGTTCTCGTTCGGGATCGACCCCTCGATGACCAGAATGAACGGCTCGGTCATCTCCCCACGAGCCGCTCTCCGGTACGGCGCCAGGAACTCCTCGCCGCCGACCGCCGGCGACAACACCTTGTTGTGCAGGTTCACCTTCGGCAGACCGGGAACGAGCCCGAGAACGATGTCCTCGATCGCCGGCTGGCCGGAGGCCGTCATCGACACGGTGTCCCCGTCACAACTCATGCCCTCGGAGATCCAGAGAATGGTGACCTCGTCGAACCCGTGCTCCTGCGGGATCACCGCGGCGCCGCGGCTGCTCTGCGTCATGTGCGTGGCCTCCCTTGCCTCCGGTCCCGCAGCCGGTCCCAGATGGCCGCGACGGGCGCTGCGAGCGTCAATGCCGGCGGCTTGTCCGGCGCATGCGGGTGCGGGCGCGTCGGCGCCCGCTGCTTGCCCTGGTCGATCTCCTGGCCCAGCTCGAGCAGGGACTGCTCGTCCGCGCGGGCCGACAGCTGCGGCATGAGCTCGTTCTCGTCGTCCTGCACGTGCCGGGCGACGGCGGACGCCAGCCGTTCCATCAACCCGTCCTGGGCCGAATCGCCGGCCCGGCAGCGGTCGAGTTCGAGGAGCAGCTCCTTGATGGGCCGGTGTCCGGCCAGGGCCCGGTCGACCTGCCCGTCGGCCAGCACCTGCGCGGCGAACGGGTAGACGAGCACCTCCTCCAGCGCGGCGTGCTTCGACAGCTCGCGGACGAGGATCTCCACGACGCCGCGGCGCTGCGCGTCCGACTCCGCCGCCTGATAGTCGCGGAACAGTTGCTCGACCACGCGGTGGTCGTGCCGCAGCACCTCGATGGCGTCCATCAGACCGCCCCCAGCTCGCGGGTCTCCACCGTGATCGATTCCAGCACCACGTCGTCGCTGCCGGCCACGTCGACGTCCACACCCCCGCACTGCGGACAGGCCACCATCGCGAGGTGGTCGTCGACCGGCCCGCTGCGACCGCACTCATGGCAGGCCACCGTCATGGGCTCCAGCACCAGGTCGACGGCGGTGTCCGCGGCTACCGTGCCCGCCGCGGCCAGCTGGATGCCCTGCGTGACGACGCCGGGGTCGACCGCATGACCACCGATGCGCACCCGCAGCCCAGTGACCCGGCGGCCGGCCGCGCGGCGTACCGCCGCCGCCACGATCGCCTCGGACAGACCAGTCTCATGCACGCGTGCCCACCTCCCGTTCGCTGCCGTCCACGGGCGTGCCCGGTGCGGCGCATTCGCCGCGGGCCAGCCGCGCAGTTTCCTCCCGGACGATCCCGACCACCGTCCGGACCGCCTCGTCGACTGCGGCGGCCACCGGGGCCGACAACCCCATCCGCTCCTCGAGGACGGCGGGTCGGCAACCCACCACCAGGACGCGGTCGATGCTTCCGCCCAGACCGCGCAGGAGGCGCAGCACCGACTCGGGATCCATGCCGTGGGCGTCGGCGGCCGGCGCGTCGAGCACGTCGGCCGGACGCACTGTCCAACCCGGGTCGTCCAGGTCCACCCGAAGCACGGCCAACGTCCCGGGCGGCTCATCCAGCGGCAACGCGTCCACCAGGACCAGCACGTCGTGGCGGCCGTCCAGCAGATCGTAGGCCAGATGCATCCCCCGGATGCCGTAATCGGACACATCTACCCCCGGCGGAAGGACCGCCTCCCGCAGACGCCGGACCACCTCCACACCGAACGCGTCGTCGCCGAGGAAGATATTGCCGATTCCGGCGACCAGGATCCGCCCGCGGTCCGGGCTGCTCACGGCGCCGCCACCTCCCCCGTCAGCGGTTCGACCTCCTCGGGCCGGAAGTGGCGCAAGCGCCCGTACCACTGGTGCAACTCCGCGCCCGGGTCGTCGTCCACCGTCACGGCCAGGAACCGCGACCCGTCCACGTCCAGCAGCACCTGCTCCACCCGGGCGGTGCGCCCGTCGAGGAACATGTCGTGCGCGTCCGTGCCACGCCGGCGGGGCCGCAGCCGCACCCGGCTGCCGCGCGCCAGCCGGGTGCCCGCGACCAGCACCGTCTCCGCCTCCGCCTCCGGGGACATGCCCGCAGCGGACTCCCACCACGGTCGCTCCGGCTCCGGGCCGGCGTCGCCGTCCCGGCGTACCGGCGTCAGTGTCCGGATCGCGCCGTGCAACCGTTCGAGCACCTCGGGCGGCATGGCGTCGACCCGGTCGACGATGGCGGCCGCCCGGGGATCGGTGGCCCGCGCCTCCCGCTTCTCGGCGTCGGAGAGCGTAAGCGTACGCAGCGAGAGGATCTCGTCGATCTCCGTCGCGTCGTGCAGGTCGCCGGGGCTCTCCGGCGCGATCTGCGGGTGGTCGTAGAGGATGATCGGCGAGGAGACCAGCACGCCGTCGGTGCCGGGCGCGCCAGCGAGCACCGGGAATGTATGCACGTTGCGGCACTCTCGCGCCGCAGGCGCCGCCCACTCGGGCGGGTCGAGCAGCGACAGGAACCGCCCCCCATCGACCGCGACCAGCGTGTGGGCCGCCAACAGGCAGCGGCGCAAGGCCTCGTCCCGGCAGCGCTCCGGTCCGGTGGTGCGATCCGTGTTCGCCACGTGGATCCTCAGCCGCAGCAACCGGAAGGGCGCCTCGGCCGGGACGGCGGAGACGGTGATCGACGCGGACAACGGCCAGCGGCGGCGTACCACCCGGCCGGCCGGTTCACCCCGGTCGTCGACCAGCGGCGCGACGTCCTCCCCGCCCGGCGCCCGCAGGTCGAGGCGGCGGCCCCGCCGCAGGTCGCCGACCGAAGCCTCGATGTCATACTGCCGCGGCACCGCCTCGTCGAAGCTGAGCTCCGTGCGGTCGCCGACCTCGATCCGGTCGACCGGCCGGTATCCGCCGTCGGCCGTCCGGCGCTCGGTCACCTTGCGTTGCAGCTGCAGGAACCGCAACCGGACGCGGACCACCGCCGTGTCCGACGCCTCCAGCAGGCACTCGGTCTGCTGCCACGGCGACTCCGCGGAGCCCGCCACGCCGGTGTCGTCCAGTCCGTGCGCCTCGCCCCAGTCCGGCGGCACAAGGACACCGAACTGCCACCGGACCCGGTTCTTGCCAGATGATCGCCGGTAGGGGTACAGCAGGTATCCCTCGTACAGGATCGCGTCCGCGATCGCCTCGACGCCGTCGAGGCGCAGGGTGGAGCGGTCGGTCCGCACGGCACTCAAACCCCTTTCCGGGCACGCAGGGACCGCTCCGACGAGCGGTCACCCCGGTGTAGCCCGTCCGCCCGGCCGGCCGTAAGTGCGCGCCGCCGCTAGGTGACGGCAGCGCTCACACGACCGGGTGAGCCGACCGCCGGGTCCGGCGCTCAGACCCATCCGGACCTGGGATCACAGTCACCGCATGGCAACTGGCCAGGATCGTGGTCACGACCTTGCGGACGGCCTCAGGCTCTGGTGGGCTGGCCTTCCGCTCGGTGAACAGCAGGTGGGCGGCGCCGATCAAGGTGAGCGCGAGCGTGTCCATGTCGGTGTCGGACGCGATTCGGCCCTGGTCGCGCTCGGCCGTCAGGTAGCCCGCTATCGTCGCTGCGCCTTCGCCGACGAGCGGCAACCGGGATCACGCTGGGTCTGGCCCTGCTCGGCGGGGTGCTGCGGCAACGCACCGGCTTTGGCCTCAACGCCGCCCGCCTGTCCTCCGGTGTCACCATCCTCGGTGCCGGCATGGAGTTCGACGTCATCGCCGCCGTGGTGATCGGCGGGTCCCAGAAACGTCAGGACTGCTGCCAGCGGACGTCGCCGCCGACGACGGTCGTCATGACCTTGGTGTGCAGCATCGCCTCCGGCGACTCCCGGTAGGGATCCGTGTCCACCGCGATGAAGTCGGCAAGTTTGCCGGGCGCGAGGATGCCCTTGCGGTCCTCCTCGCCGGCAGCGCAGGCAGCGCCCAGCGTGTGGGCGCTGACAGCCTCGGCCATACTCAGCCGCTGCTCGGGCTGCCAGCCACCGACGGGTGTGCCGTCGGGGCGGGCACGGGTTACCGCGGCGTACAGCGCGGCGAAGGGGTTGGGACTTTCGACGGGGGCGTCGGACCCGAACGCCAGCGCGACGCCGGCGTTCAGCATCCCGCACCAGGCGTAGGAGGCCAGATCGTGGCCAGCCAGCAGGGAGTCGACCAGATCGATGTCGCTGGTGCAGTGCACCGGCTGCATCGAGGCGACGATGCCCAGCGTGGCCATCCTGGCCAGGTCGGCGGGTCGCAGGTGCTGCGCGTGCTCAATGCGGTGCCGCAACCCCGCCGTGCGGCCGACCGTCTCGTAGGCGCCGATGACCAGGTGGTTGGCCCGGTCGCCGATGGCGTGCGTGGCCACCGCGATGCCGGCACCAGCGGCACGGGCAAACAGCCTGACCAGATCCTCGTACGGGGTGACCGCGATCCCCACGTTGCCGTGCTCGCCAGCAAAGGACTTGCTCATGTGGCAGGTGTGTGAGCCGAGTGCCCCGTCGCTGAAGATCTTCACGGGCCCGGTGCGGATCCAGTCGTCGCCGTCCCCGGTGCGGCGGCCCTCGGCGATGGCCGCCTCCAGGTGAACCATCGGGATCGCCTTGTGGACGCGCAGTTTCAGCTCGCCCGCCTCGCGCAGAGCGAGGTAAGCGGCGCGGCAGTCCTCGCCGTCGATGTCGTGCACGCTGGTCAGGCCGAGCGCGAGCAGCTCCTCCTGCGCGGCGTGCAGCAGGTCGCGCAGGTCGGGGGAGACCATGAGGTCGCGCAGCGGGTCCGAGGCCACCTCGCGCAAGATGCCGGTCGGCTCGCCGCTCGCGTCCCTGACGATCTCGCCGCCCACGGGGTCGGGAGTGCTCGCGTCGATACCGGCCAGCCGCAGGGCCGCCGAGTTGGCCCACACCGTGTGGCCGTCCACGCTGGGCAACGCGATCGGCAGCTCGGGACAGGCCGAGTCCAGGGCGTACCTGTCCGGCTGCGCTGGCGGATCCCAGGTGTTGCTGTTCCACCGGCCGCCGAACAGCCAGGCGCCCGGCCGCAGCCGTGCCGCGTGCGCGGCCACCATGGAGAGGGCCTCGTCCAAGCAGCGCGCCCCGCGCAGGTCCACGGCGCCCAGGCTCTGCGCGTACTGCGCCGTGTGGATGTGGGCGTCGTAGAGCCCGGGGAGCACTGCGGCGCCCTCCAGGTCGATCAGCTCCGCTGCCCGGCCAGCGGCCTCGCGCACCTCCGCCTCCCCGCCGACGGCCAGCAGGCGATCGCCGTCCACAGCCATGGCCTTGGCCGACGGGTTGCCGCTGTCTCCCGTGTGGATGGCGGCATTGCGGTACACGCGGATGCTCATCTGACTCTCACGGTCTCGAGGGGCGGTGGCCCACCACAGTAATCGGCGTCACGCCCGTGCATGGTCCGCCGACAGACGCCGTAGAAGGCCGGGCTGTGTTCCACCGCCGGCGAGGTGCATGGCGAAGATTCGCCGAACGACCGGCGCGGTTCGCGGGTCCGAGTGCGTCAGGTCGCCGCGCCGGGTCCGGGAAGCAGGTCGACGTCGCCGGCGTGCATCGGCTCGCCGCAGTGTGCGGAGCGCAGGTCGACACTGCTGACCTCGCCACATGCGTGGTGGCGGTACAGCACTGGCGCGCCGACCGCGACAGGCTGTGCCTGGGCGCGGACTTTCTGTTGTCCCGAGACCTGCCGCGTCCCGCTACCCTTGCCCCTCTTTTGCCGCTCCCTTGCCGGAGCCTAGGATCAGTGCAATGGCACACCGTACTGGGGGATGTTGATGGCGTCCGGGCAGCTCGGCGTCGAGTGGATCAGGCAGGACAAGTCGACCCGATGACCGTTACCGCGAGCTACACGATTCCCGGCATGCGCGTCCGCGAGCACGTGACCGACGTGCCGTTGGACTGGTCCGACCCGGCGCGCGGCACCATCCAGATCTTCGCGCGGGAGATCGTCGATCCGGTACGGGCCGGTGAGGACCTGCCGTGCCTGGTCTACCTGCAGGGCGGACCCGGCGGGAAGGGCCCGCGCCCGCTCGACCGGTCCGGCTGGCTCGGGCAGGCACTGGGGGAGCACCGCGTCGTCCTGCTGGATCAGCGCGGTACCGGCCGCAGCACCCGCGTCGACGGCCGCCGGATGCGCGGGTTCGCGACGGCCGAGGGGGCCGCCAGCTTCCTCGCCTGCTTCCGGGCCGACTCGGTCGTCGCCGACCACGAGCACCTACGGAAGACCGTCTTCGGCGGCCGGCGCTGGTCCACCCTCGGGCAGTCGTACGGCGGCTTCATCACGCTGACCTACCTGTCGAAGGCCCCGGAAGGCTTGAGTGCCTGCTACGTCACCGGTGGCCTGCCCGGTCTCGACCCGTCGGCGGCCGAGGTCTACCGGCGCACCTATCTTCGGGTGGAGGCGAAGAACAGGCAGTTCTACCGGCGTTATCCGCACCAGGTCGCGCAGGTGGGCCGGATCGCCGATCGGTTGGCCGAGGGCGATGTGCTGTTGCCCGACGGCGACGTGCTCACGGTCCGGCGATTCCAGTCGCTCGGCATCGACTTCGGCATGAAGCCCGGATACGAGCGCCTGCACTGGCTGCTCGACGAGGCATTTTCGGGGGACGAGCTGTCGGCGACGTTCCTGCACCAGGTGCTGGCGAGGACCGCCTACAGCGACAACCCACTGTTCGCGGCCCTGCAGGAGAGCATCTACGGACACGGCGCCGGCGCCACCGCCTGGGCGGCGCAGGCCGAACGGTTACGGCACCCCCAGTTCGCGCAGGAGGCCAGGCCGCTGCTGTTCACCGGGGAGATGATCTATCCCTGGATGTTCGAGGAGATCGCCCAACTTCGCCCGTTCCGCGGCGCCGTCGAGCTGCTGGCCGGCCGGGGGGAGTGGCCGCAGCTCTACGACCTCGACCGGCTGGCCGGCAACGAGATCCCGGTGGCCGCCGCCGTCTACTACGACGACATGTACGTGGACGCCGGCCTGCAACTGGACACCGCCTCGCGGGTCGGCAACGTCCGGGCCTGGGTCACCAACGAGTACGAGCACGACGGCATCGGTGACGACAAGGTTTTCGCCCGGCTGACCGAGCTGGTCCGCGAGGTGGGCGGAGGAGTCACCGATGCGTGAGGACAAGGGCCGAAGCCGACGGCGGGACGCCCACCGGTCCGCGAGACAGAAGGAGTCACCGTTGCGTGAAGGCAAGCCGCCGAAACTGTCCGAGATCGCGGCGTTCACGGAGTACATGAACACGGGATGGGGCGTGCCGGAACGTACTCCGTCCATCGTCCCCGGCGCCGCCGAGGCGGCCGTGGCCCACCGGGCCCGGCTGGCCGAGGCGCTCCCCGGCCGGACCATCGTGCTGGCCGCAGGGCAGGCGCCCGTACGCAGCAACGACACCACGTACGACTTCCGCCCGGACAGCGACTTCGTCTGGGCGACCGGCTGCGATGTCGAGAACGCCGTGGTGGTGCTACGCGGCGGCGACGCCACGCTCTACCTGCCGCCACCCGCCGGTCCCGGCGACCCCGGCTTCTGGACCGACGCCCGTTACGGCGAGCTGTGGGTCGGCGCCGCTCCCGGACTGACCGACTGGGCGCGGGCGCTGGGCGTCCAGGTCCGGCCGCTCGCGGAGCTCACCGAGGACGTGACCCGGGACGAGCAGGTGGACCGGACCCTCGCCGAACTGCGCATGTACAAGGACGAGTGGGAGATCGGGCAGCTCCGCGAGGCCGTGGACCGCACGGTCGAGGGCTTCGCCGCGGTCGTCCGGGAGATCCCCACCGCGATCGCCGGGCCCGGGGAGCGGTGGCTGCAGGGCACCTTCGACCGGTACGCCCGGGCGTACGGCAACGGTCCCGGCTACGCCACGATCGTCGGCAGCGGCCGGCACGCGCCCACACTGCACTGGGTGCGCTGCGACGGCCCGGTGCTGCCGGACGAGATGCTACTGCTCGACATGGGCGTCGAGGTCAGAAGCTGTTACACCGCCGATGTCACCCGCACGTTCCCCGTCTCCGGGCGGTTCTCTCCCGCCCAGCGGCAGGTGCACGACCTGGTGGAGCAGGCCCACCGGGCCGGGCTGGCGGCGGTGGGCCCGGGGCGCCGGTTCACCGATTTCCACCATGCGGCGATGGAGGTGATCGCGCGGGGGCTGGCGGACTGGGGACTGTTGCCGGTCTCGGTGGACGAGGCGCTCGCCGACACCGGCCAGCAGCACCGGCGCTACCTGGTGTGCGGTATCGGCCACCACCTGGGCCTGGACGTGCACGACTGCGGCCGGGCCGCGGAGGACGCCTACCAGGGCGCGGTCATGGCACCCGGCATGGTGCTCACCGTCGAGCCCGGACTGTACTTCCACGCACACGACCTGACCCTGCCGCCCGAGTTGCGCGGAATCGGGGTGCGCATCGAGGACGACCTCCTGGTCACGCCGGACGGCGCGGAGGTCCTTTCCCGCGAGCTGCCGCTGGACGCCGACGGTCTGGAGAAGTGGATGACGGCTAACATGTGAAATTGCACTGCCAGACACTCCCCCGGGACTCACCACGCAGGAGATCAGAGCATGACCACCCCCGCCCGGCCATGGCGTGGCGTTCACGTCGCGACGGCACTGCCTTTCCATGACGACCTCTCCATCGACTACGACGCGTTCGCCGAGCACGTCCGGTTCCTGGCTGCCGGCGGCTGCGACGGGGTGACGCCCAACGGCTCGCTCGGCGAGTACCAGACGCTGACCCCGCAGGAGCGGGCGAGCGTCGTGAAGGCCGCCGTCCAGGCCGCCCCCGCGGGCTTCGGCGTCATGCCCGGCGTCGCCGCCTACGGGGCGATCGAGGCCCGCCACTGGGCCGAGCAGGCCGCCGAGGCCGGGGCCACCTCCGTCCTGCTGCTGCCGCCGAACGCCTACCGCGCCGACCGCGGGGCCGTCGTCCAGCACTACCGCGAGGTCGCCCGGGCCGGGCTTCCCGTCGTCGCCTACAACAACCCGATCGACACCAAAGTCGACCTCACCCCCTCGCTGCTCGCCGAACTGTTCCACGAGGGGCTGATCGTCGGCGTGAAGGAGTTCACCGGCGACGTCCGCAGGGCATACGAGATCGCTGAGCTGGCACCCGGCCTGGACCTCCTGGTCGGCGCCGACGACGTGCTGCTCGAGCTGGGCATCGCCGGCGCGGTCGGCTGGATCGCCGGCTATCCGAACGCCATCCCGGAGAGCACCGTCGAGCTCTACCGGCTGGCCACCTCGGGCGACCCCGCCGACATCGCCAAGGCGCTGCCGATCTACCGCGACCTACACCCGCTGCTGCGCTGGGACTCCAAGACCGAGTTCGTCCAGTCGATCAAGCTGTCGATGGATCTGTCCGGCCGCAAGGGCGGGGCCTGCCGTCCGCCGCGGCTGCCGCTCCCGGCCGAGGTGGCGGCCCGGATCACCGCCGACACCGAAACCGTCCTGACCAAGGGCTACAAATGAGATCCCGCCGCGCCTTCCACGTCGTGGATTCGCACACCGAGGGCATGCCCACGCGGGTCGTCGTCGGCGGCATCGGCACGGTCCCCGGGGCGACCATGGCCGAGCGCAGGCTGTGGTTCATGCAGAACAGCGACGACATCCGTACGCTGCTGATGTACGAGCCACGCGGCCACGCCGCGATGAGCGGCGCGATCCTGCAGCCGCCGACCCGTCCCGACGCCGACTACGGCGTGCTCTTCATCGAGGTGTCCGGGCTGCTGCCGATGTGCGGCCACGGCACGATCGGGGTCGCGACGGTGCTCGTCGAGACGGGCATGGTGCCCGTCGTCGAGCCGGTGACCACGATCCGGCTCGACACGCCCGCCGGGCTGGTCGTCGCGTCCGTGGCGGTGCGCGACGGGGCCGCGGAGTCGGTCACCATCCAGAACGTTCCGTCATTCGCGTACGCGCTGGACCGGAAGGTCGAGGTGGCGGGCTTCGGCGAGGTCGGGTATGACATGGCCTTCGGGGGGAACTTCTACGCGATCGTCGATCTGGCGGAGCTGGGGCTGCCTTTCGACCGGTCCCGCGCCGGCGAATTGCTGGCCGCCGGCTTGGCGATCATGCAAGCGGTGAACGAGCAGGACCGGCCGATCCACCCCGAGCGCGACGACATCAACGGCTGCCACCATGTCCATCTGACGGCCCCCGGCTCGTCCGCCAAGCTGTCCCGGCACGCCATGGCCATCCATCCCGGCTGGTTCGACCGTTCCCCCTGCGGCACGGGCACGAGCGCCCGGATGGCGCAGCTGCACGCGCGCGGCGAGCTGGGCATCGGTGACGAGTTCGTCAACGAGTCGTTCATCGGCACCCGCTTCACCGGCCGGCTGCTCGACCAGACCACGGTCGGCTCGCTGCCCGCCGTGCTGCCGTCGATCACCGGCCGGGCGTGGATCACCGCAACCTCGCAGTTCCACCTCGACCCCACCGACCCGTTCCCCGCAGGGTTCCTGCTGTGAGCCCGGCCCATGTCCCGGACCTGCCCGGCGTCGGCCGCAGGGAGAACCTCCGCGACCGGACCAGGGACGCCCTGCGCGCCGCGATCATCTCCGGCAAGCTGAAGCCCGGCGTCGTCTACTCGGCTCCCACGCTGGGCGCGCAGCTCGGCGTCTCGCCCACCCCGGTACGGGAGGCCATGCTCGACCTGGTGAAGGCCGGCCTGGTCGTGCCTCATCCGAACAAGGGCTTCCGGATCACCGAGATATCCGAGGAGGATCTCGACAACCTGGCCGCCGTGCGGCTGCTCATCGAGCCGCCGACCGTGCGGGACGCCGTGGCGGTGATCCCGAAGGAGGACCTTCCCGAGCTGCGGACGCTCGCGCAGGCCATCGTCGACGCGGCGGAGCGGGGCGACCTGGTCGGCTACATCGAGGCCGACCATGTCTTCCACCTGACCCTGCTCGGCTACAGCCGCAACCGGTTCCTGGTGGACGCCGTCGCCGACCTGCGCTCGCAGACCCGGCTGCTCGGCCTGACCCCGCTGCTGCAGAGCGGCAGGCTGGGCCGCTCGGCCGCCGAGCATCACGAACTCCTGGACTTCGTCGAAGCCCGCGACCCGGTCGGGGCCGAGCTGCTCATGCACCGGCACATTGGGCACGTGCGAGGTCTGTGGGCAAGTGGCGCCAAGGACGCGCCATGAGTGCGGACCTTGTGGTCATCGGGGCAGGCGTTGTGGGCGCAGCCAGCGCGTACTTCGCATCACTGGTCGGGATGCGGGTGGTCGTCGTCGATCGCGGCGCGATCGCCGGGGGCACCTCCAGCGCCGGCGAGGGCAACCTGCTCGTGTCCGACAAGGAGCCCGGCCCCGAACTCGACCTGGCGCTGTACTCGCAACGGGTCTGGCGCGAGGACCTCGCCGAACACGGCGAGCTGTGGGAGTTCGAGGCCAAGGGCGGCCTGGTGGTCGCGGCGTCGGAGCAGAGCGCCGGATCGCTGCGCGAGTTCGCCGTCCGGCAGCGCCGGTGCGGTATCGAGGTCCGTGACGTCACGCGGGCCGAGCTGCGCGACTACGAGCCGCACCTTTCCCCGGAACTCGCTGGGGGCGCCTTCTACCCGCAGGACGCCCAGGTTCAGCCGATGCTGGTCGCAGCGCACCTGTTGCGGCTGGCCCGCGAGCGCGGGGCGCAGGTGCGTACCGGAACCGAGGTGACGGGGTTTCTGCGTCAGGGCGCCGAGGTGACCGGTGTGCGGACCACCGGGGGTGAGATCCCCGCCGGGGCGGTGCTCAACGCCTCCGGCACGTGGGCCGGCGGTGTCGCTGCCCTCGCCGGGGTGCGCCTCCCCGTGCTGCCCCGGCGCGGCTTCGTCCTGGTCACCCAGCCGATGCCGCCCCGGACGATCCGACACAAGGTGTACGCCGCCGAGTACGTCGGCGACGTGGCCAGCTCCGACGCCGCCCTGCAGACCTCGCCCGTCGTCGAGGGGACCTCCAGCGGCACCATCCTCATTGGCGCGTCGCGCGAGCGCGTCGGCTTCGACCGGACCATGTCCGCCACCGCGATCGGCACGCTCGCGGCCAAGGCGATCGCCCTGTTCCCGATGCTTCGGCACGTCCGCGCGATACGCACCTACCTCGGCTTCCGCCCTTACTGCCCGGATCACCTGCCCGTCATCGGTCCCGACCCACGCGCACCCGGCCTCTGGCACGCCTGCGGCCACGAGGGGGCCGGGGTCGGCCTGTCCGCCGGCACCGGACGGCTGATCGCCCAGGCGCTCGTGGGGGCGCGGCCGGATCTGGACCTCACGCCGTTCGCACCGGACCGGTTCGCCGACGCCGAGGAGGCACCCCGATGACTCACCGGATGACCTTCCGCGGCGCCACCGTTGCGGCGGAGCCCGGCCAGAGCATCGCCGCCGCGCTGGTCGCCGCTGGAATCACCGACTGGCGCACCACCCGTAAAGGCGGTCGGCCCCGGGGCCTGTTCTGCGGCATCGGCGTCTGCTTCGACTGCCTGATCACCGTCGACGGCGTGCCCGACCAGCGCGCCTGCCTGGTCACCGCCGCCGACGGCATGAGCCTCGGCGACGACGCTCGGACCGGTGTGAACCCCGAGGACGCCGGCGACCGGAGGAACACCGATGCCCCAGGTGCCTGACGTCGCCGTGGTCGGCGCGGGCCCGGCCGGCCTGGCCGCCGCGGTCGCGGCCGCCGAGGCCGGACTCGGGGTCGCTCTCATCGACACCGCCGGGCAGCCCGGTGGACAGTATTGGCGGCACTACGACGAGAACCACCCTCGCCCCGACAAACCCGTCGGGCATCATGACTGGCCGGTCTTCACCCGGCTGCGGGACCGCATGCACGCGCTCCGAGCCGCCGGCCGGATCCGCTACCTCCCTGGACATCAGGTCTGGCTCATCACCGGCGACGGCGGCGCGTTCACCATCCAGATGACGGCCACCACCGCCGCGACCGGTGCAGCGGACCGCAGCCTCGTCGTGCGGGCACTGATCCTGTGCCCCGGCGGATACGACCGGCAACTGCCGCTGCCCGGCTGGGACCTGCCCGGCGTGATGACCGCAGGGGGAGTGCAGGCCCTGCTCAAGGGGCACCGTACCGCGGCGGGACGGCGGGCCGTCGTCGCCGGTACCGGCCCGTTCCTGCTTCCCGTGGCCACCGGCCTCGCGCGGGCCGGGGTGGCCGTCGCGGCCGTGGTCGAGGCCAACGCGGCGCGCGGTTGGCTGCGCGACCCGGTCGGCGCGCTCTCCGAGCCGGGCAAGGCAGTCGAGGCATTGCAGTACGCGGCGCTCCTGGCCCGGCACCGCATCCCCTACCGGACGAGGACGGTGATCCGGGAGATCCTCGGTACGGACCGGGTCGAGGCGGTCCGGATCGCCAGGGTGGAGCGCGACGGACGCCCGGCCGGGCCGGGCGAGGAGATACCCGCCGACGTCGTGGCACTCGGCTGGGGCTTCACCCCGTCGCTGGAACTGCCGCTCATGCTCGGCGCGGAGATGGCCAAGGACGTCGACGGCTCTCTCGTGGTGGCCGTCGACGACTGCCAGCGCAGCAGCGTCGAGGGGCTGTACGTGGCCGGCGAGGCGACCGGCGTAGGCGGCGCGGCCCTGGCCGTCGACGAGGGACGGCTCAGCGGGCTCGCCCTCGCCGCCGCACTGGGCCATCCCGCCGATCCGGCCGCGGTGAGCCGGCTGCGCCGCGCCGTCCGGCGGGGGCGACGATTCGCCGCCGCGATGCACCGCACCTACCCGATCCCGCCGGCGTGGCCACAGTGGCTGTCGGATACCACCCTGGTCTGCCGCTGCGAGGAGGTCTCGTACGGTGACCTGCGCCGGGCGCACGACGACCTCGGCGCAGACGACGCCCGCACGCTGAAGATGCTCGCACGGCCGGGGATGGGCTGGTGCCAGGGGCGGGTGTGCGGCTTCGCCACCGCTGGGATCGCGGCCTGTCTGAGCAGGCGCGAGACAACGCCGGCGGACCTGCGCAGCCTGGCCACCCGCAGCATCGCCGTACCGGTGCCCCTGGGCGAGTTGGCCCGCCTGGCCGACCCGGCGCAGGTCGAGGCGACCGGAGACAGGACCGAAGAGGGAGGACGAGATGGTGCGTGACGTGCTGAGCATCGACCCGCGTACCGGAGAGCCGCGCGGACGCGTCGCGACCGAGGCGGTGGCGCAGGACGTGGACGAGGCGGTGCGGGCCGCCGCCGCGGCCGGCGCGGCGCTCAGGGACCGCGCCGCGCGGGCCGACCTGCTCCGCACGGCCGCCGCGCTCCTGGAGAAGAACGATGCGGAGATCGTCGCAACCTCCGACGCGGAGTCGGCGCTCGGCCGGGTGCGGCTCACCGGCGAGCTCGCCCGCACCTGCTATCAGCTCCGCGCATTCGCGGACGTGGTCCAAGCCGGCGCCTACCTGGACGTGATCATCGACCATGCGGACCCGTCGGCGGAGCCCGCGCCCCGCCCTGACCTGCGGCGCCTCAAGGTGCCGCTGGGCGTGGTCGCGGTCTTCGCCGCAAGCAACTTCCCGCTGGCGTTCAGCGTGCCAGGCGGCGACACCGCGAGTGCCCTGGCTGCGGGCTGCCCGGTCGTGGTCAAGGCACACCCGGACCATCCGGCCACCTCCGTCCTCTGTGCCCGGCTTCTTTGCTCGGCGGCGGCCGAGGTCGGACTGCCCGAGGACGTCGTCCGCCTGGTCCACGGCTTCGACGCAGGGCCGGAACTCGTGCGCCACCCGTTGACCGCGGCCGTCGGGTTCACCGGCTCGGTACGCGGCGGTCGGGCATTGTTCGACATCGCGTCCTCCCGGCCGCGGCCGATCCCGTTCCACGGCGAGCTGGGCAGCCTCAACCCGGTCGTGGTGACCGCGCGGGCGGCCGAGACCAGGGCCGAAGAGATCGGAGCGGGACTGGCTGCCTCGTACACCCAGGGTCTGGGCCAGTTCTGCGTCAAGCCGGGCCTCGTCCTCGTCCCCCAGGGGTCGGCGGGCGACGCCGTCATCCAGGCGGTCGTCACGGCGACGGCGCCGTCGGGGCCGCTGCTCGACCCGCGCATGCGGGCCGCGTTCCTCGCCGGAGTCCGTTCCCGCGCCGCGCTCCCCGGGGTGGCAGAACCGCGCGAGGCCGGGGAGGCCAGCGACGACGAGGTTCCGCTGGCCATCCGGCCGGGCGTGCTGACCGTCGCGGCGTCGCGGCTGGCCGAGGGCGGCCCGTACGGGGAGCTGCTGGAGGAATGCTTCGGGCCGGTCACCGTGCTGGTCCGCTACGGCTCACCCGCCGAGCGGGACGCGGTGCTCGGCACCCTGCCGGGCAACCTCACCGCGACCCTGCACCTGGCCCCCGACGAGCGGGACGGCGCAGCGGCGGAACTGGTCGCCGAGCTGAGCGAGCTTGCGGGGCGCGTCGTTGTGGACGGCTGGCCCACCGGGGTGACGGTCGCCCCAGCCATGCATCACGGCGGCCCCTACCCCGCCTCCACCAGCGACTCGACGTCGGTGGGCAGCAGCGCGATCGAGCGGTGGTTACGTCCGGTCTGCTACCAGGGTGTCCCGGACCCGCTGCTCCCATCGGAACTGCGCGAGGCCAATCCGCTGGGCCTTCCCCGCACGGTCGACGGTGTCCGTTCGGCCGGGTAGTGGCTCAGGCGTGGGCGGAGAGGCCTCGAACGCGTCCACCGGGCAGGGCGTGACACTCTGGCCGGGGTGGCTGCCGGCCGGAAAAGTGGAGAACCTCGCCCAACCGCCGCCACACCGCCCTCGACCACCGCTCGGTCTGATGCCTGGTCGGCCATCGCCACCGCTGCGAAGCGGCTCATCGGCCTTCGCGGGTGCCGCTCAGCGGGCCTTCTTCGTCGCTCGCTTGCGGGGCGGGGTCAGCAGGTCGGCGATCGTCGCGATCGCGGATGGCACGAGGCGGTAGTAGGCCCAGACGCCCCGCTTTTCGCGTTCGAGCAGGCCGGCCTCGGTGAGGATCCGAAGGTGGTGACTCACGGTCGGCTGGGAGAGGCCGAGCGGCGCGGTGAGGTCACTGACGGACGCCTCGCCCTCGGGGGCGGACTGGATCAGGCTGAGCAGTCGTAGCCGGGCCGGGTCGGCGAATGCCTTCAGCACTCCGGCGAGCCGCTCGGCATCGGCACGCTTGATCGGCTCGCCGCTGAGCGGCGAGATGGCAGGCGTTGCAGTTTTGGCAGTTCCCACGCCTCCCATCGTGACACCAACACCATCGATAGGCCGGTTGAACCAGGACCCGGTCACCGTCAGTTTGCGGCAGGGAGCCGGATTGACCCATTCCGGCCGGATAGGCGAGTTACGGCATCGACCCAGCGTGTCGGGGTTGTGGGCCACTCGGGATGATGATCGACGGCCGGAGGAGGTGCCGAGTGTGCCCGGATCGTGTGACGTGATGGTCGTCGGGGGCGGGCAGGCGGGCCTCGCGGCGGGCTACTATCTGCGCCGCGCCGGTCTGGATTACGTCATCCTCGACGCCCGGTCTCAGCCGGGTGGCGCATGGCGGCACGCCTGCGTCACCCTGCGCGTCGCCAAACCGCGTGGCGGCATGGCCGGCGTCGTCGCGAGCGCTCCCGCCGCAGCCTTCATGGCGTGGTGGACGTGGGCTACGAGGCTGTGGCTAGGAGCGCGGCGAGGTCGTCGGGCATCGGCATCGGCTGCGTCAGCGGCACCCGTGAGCGCCCGGTGTTGCCGCGCGGGTAGCGGCCGGTGGCCGAGCCCGGGCCGGCGACGGCGAGGCGCATGACCTGTCCGACGGCCTCGACGACGTCGCGCTCGCGCAGGGCTCGGCGCAACATCGTGGCATGCACGACGGTGTGCGGCCACGGCCAGGGCTGAGACAGGATGTGCGCCCGCTCGGCTGCGCGCCAAGCGACAGTGGGATCGGCGGTGGTGCGGGCGGTTGCCAGTTCGGCATCGAACGCCTCCCGGACAATTGCGGGCATCTTTCTGGTCATCAGTTGTCCTTCACACAGCAGGAGCACCCTGGCTGGCAGCCACACTCCTCAGGGGCGCCGCCGGCAGGGGGAGGAACGGTCCGGGGGAGGGCGCAGCAGGTGTCGCCGCGCCACGCGTCGCGGCCTTCCTTGACCGCGAGGGCGGCGATGACCAGCGCTGCCGCAGGGTCGGCCCAGGACCAGCCGAACAGGGAGTTCAGGCCCAGACCGACCAGCAGCACCGCGGACAGATACGTGCACAACAGCGTCTGCTTGGAGTCGGCCACGGCCGTGCGGGAGCCGAATTCTCGGCCGGCGCGGCGCTGGGCGTACGACAGCACGGGCATGAGCGCCAGCGACAGCGCGGCCAGAACGAGACCGGTCGGGGTGTGGTCGGCGTCGGCGCCGCCGAGCAGAGCACGCACCGACTCGACGCTGACGTAGGCCGCGAGAGCGAAGAACGACACCGCGATGACCCGCAACGCGATCCTCTCCCGCGCCTGTGGGTCGCGGCCGGCGAACTGCCACGCCACCGCCGCGGCGGACGACACCTCGATGATCGAGTCCAGGCCGAAGCCGATTAGCGCGGTCGACGAGGCGATCGTCCCGGCGGTGAGCGCCAACACGGCCTCGATCACGTTCCAGGTGATGGTCGCGGCCACCAGCAGCCGTATCCGGCGGGTGAGCACCGCCCGCCGCGCGGGGGAGGGGCCGGCGGGCAAATGGAGCAGAGGCAGGCTCATCAGCAGCACCCCTTGGCGTCAGAGTCCGGGCAGGCGGCCGGGTCCACGGCCAGGACCAGGCCCAGCAGGTCACTTAGGGCATGCGCCAGCCGCGCATCCGCCAGCTCGTAGCGTGTCCGCCGTCCTTCCGGCACGGCCACGACCAGGCCGCAGCCTCGCAAGCAGGCCAGATGGTTCGACAGGTTCTGGCGTGTCGTATCCAGCAAGTCGGCCAGCTCCGCCGGATAACCGGGCCCCTCCCGCAGCGCCAGCAGCAGCCGGGCTCGCGTCGGATCGGACAGCGCGTGGCCGAACCGCGCCAGCACCTGCCCGTACGTCAGCATCTCCACACCCACGGCAGTACATCATCCGCTGTACAGTCGAACCAGGGTGGCTGTTCGCCGACCGACCGTCGGGTGGAGGCGGCAATGCCGGGGCTACGCGAAATGGCCAGATCCCTCTATATCCGGTTCCGTCTTTTGTTGCCCTAAGACAAGTATCGGACGCCCGCGGGAGCGCCCCGCCAAAGAGGTGCTCCTGGCGCGGGCCCAATGGACGCCCGCTGCCTGCGGAAATCCCACGCATAGACCTATTCCGAACGATCTTTCACAGGTCTAGCGTCTGCTCTGCCGGTCCGCAGCCTCCCAACCCCCAGGAGACAGACTCATGGCCATACTGCTCACCCGGCGCAGGCGGGTCGCGGCGGTCACCGCCGCCGCGGTCGTCGTAGCCGCGGTCACCGCCGCCGGCCTGCTCGCCACCAGGGACGACAACGAGCCGCATTACCGCGGCTATCTGGAACGGATCGGTGGTGAGGAAGAGGAGGAGGGGCACGGCGTCGAAGGCATCGTCGGCGATCCGGAGTCCGAGTCCTCAGAGATCTTCAGCTCGATCACGTCGGCGGCCAATGCCCGGCTCGCGCCCTACGGGTCCGTCGCGCCCGGGCAGCTCTCCGCCAGCCTCGGTGACTTCCGGGCGCTGGCCTCCAACGGCGGCGCCTGGTCCGAGGTGACGAACTTGCCGTACGACGCCGACGACCCGCACTACCGCGACCCGAACTTCTCCAACTCCTCCGGCGGGTCGGGCTATGTCGCGGGACGAGTCACCGGCCTCGCCGCCGGCGATGGCTACCTCTTCGCCGGTGGCGCCAACGGCGGGGTCTTCCGCAAGAAGCTCAACAACGTCGACAACCCGGCGGACGACGGCCCATGGCAGCCCATCTCCGACAGCATCCTGTCGCTGTCCACCGGCGACCTCGAGTACCACGACGGCGCCCTCTGGTACGCCACCGGTGAGGCCAACACCGGCGGTACCTCGTACGTCGGGGCGGGCATGTTCCGCAACCCACGCGCGGCCAGCGCCGACCTGGCCACCGCCCAGTTCCGGGACAGCGACCGGCTCGGGGGCACCGAGCTGGAGAGCCGCGGCATCAACAAGGTGCGCTTCGACGACGTCACCCACTGGGCGTACGCGGCGACCACCCGCGGCCTCTGGCGCTACCCGCTGGACGGCAGCAACAAGCCGCTGGCGGGCCGGACGTGGACCAACGTGTTCATGCCGAACCCGGCGGCGGACGCCGACATCACCCAGCCGTACAAGAACATCGTCAACGACGTCGCTGTCGACGACGCCGGCGGGGTGCTGGCCAACGCTGCCTGGCGTAGCGGGGACGCGAGCTACAACGGCTTCTACCACAGCGCCAGCGGCGCGCAGGCCACCTTCAGCCAGGTCAACCCGCAGGGCGCCCTCGGCTACCAACAGGTCGGCAACACCGAGTTCGCCTGGGGCACCGACGCGG
Source organism: Micromonospora sp. NPDC051924 (assembly GCF_055586005.1). Lineage (NCBI taxonomy): Bacteria > Bacillati > Actinomycetota > Actinomycetes > Micromonosporales > Micromonosporaceae > Micromonospora > Micromonospora sp. NPDC051924. Next base: position 1,787 of record NZ_JBVJJA010000042.1, on the reverse strand, counting down.
CGGGGCGGAAGAGCGTCCTGTACGCCGTGGTCGAGTCCCCGACGAAGATCAACCACTCGCCCATGACCGTGCTCTACGGCGTCTTCAAGTCCGCCAGTGGCACTCTGGCCGGACCGTGGACGCAGATCGCCGACAGCGGCAAGCTCCAGGCGTCGGGCTCGGCGCTGAGCGGCAGCAACGGCCTGTACTACCGGCCGGGCGTGCAGGCCTGGTACAACAACTTCATCCTGGCCGAGCCCGGGCACCCGGATCACGTCTGGCTGGGCCTGGAGGAGGTCTACGAGACCACCAACGGCGGGACGAGCTGGACCACACCGGGTCCCTACTGGAACTTCGGCCTGAAGTGCTGGGCGATTTCCGACGGCGAGAACAGCTGCCCGCAGACCACCCACTCCGACCAGCACTCGATCATCACGTTTGGCAACCGCGTGTACGTCGGCAACGACGGCGGCGTGAAGTCCCGACCCGTCAACGGGGCCCTCGACAAGCTCGGGCACGCGAAGGACTGGGCCAACCACTCCCAGGGCCTGGGCACCCTGCAGTACTACTCCGTCGGGATCGGCGCCGACCCGGAGCGGGGCGGCTGGGCCATCTCGGGCGGCCTGCAGGACAACGGCGGCTCGCTGCTGCGCGGCGACCGTAAGGACAACCAGGGCAACACCGAGATGGTCTCGCCGTTCGGCGGCGACGGCGGCGACATCGTCGTCGACCCGCGCAACGGCTGCCACATCCTGGACGAGTACGTCTACCTCGAGCTGTGGATGACCACCACCTGCGGACAGACCGACGGGTCCGAGAACGCGATCATCGACCTGGCCGTGCCGGACACCAACCCCCGCTTCACCGCCCCCTTCCGGCCGGTGCGGGGCTCGGAGAACACCGGGGACCACGCCAGCGAGCGGTGGGTCGCCGGCGGTAACGCGATCTGGACCCACGACCTCGGCTTCTCCACCACCGAGGAACAGGCCGAGTCGCTGGCCAACCACGGTTGGACGAAGCGGGCAACCCTGGGCACCCCGGGCCGGATGGTCGTCGGGCTCGACGCCGTCGCCGACCCCACCGCCAAGCGGGACGCCAGCCGGGACGTCGTCGTCGCGGCCTGGTGCGGGGAGAGCAACTGCAACAGCGCCGGCTTCTCCCGTGGCGTGCAGACCAACTTCGGTGGCGCCTGGCACGAGCTGGACATGACCGGCTTGCCGTCGCGCTTCCCGAACGCGGTCCACATCGACCAGGTGACCAGCAACACCGCGACCGTCTACGTGGTGTTCAACGGCTACAACCGCCGCTTCATCGAGGGCCCCGGAGCCTCCCAGGACCACGTGTGGAAGGGCGTCCTCACCAAGGACGGCAAGGTCACCTGGACAAACGAGTCGGCCGGCACACCCGACGTGCCCGCCACCGACGCCCTGCGCTACGGCAGCAAGCTGATCGTCGGCACCGACTACGGCGTCATGGTCGGCACCGTCGACAGCGCCGGCGACGTAAGCGGCTGGCAGCGCATCGGCGGCGTCTCCGGCACCACAGGCGCGCTGCCGCTCACCACGGTGTTCGACCTCACGATCGGGCCCGATGGCTACCTCTACGCGGCCACCCACGGCCGGGGCATCTGGAAGACACCGCTGAGCCTGCTGTAGCGGGACGAGGCGACAACGATGGCCGGGCGCCCAGTCGGCGCCCGGCCATCGACGCGGGGGGGGGGGGGGGGGGGGGGGGGGGGGCGCCGGGGGGGGGGGAAGGGGGGGGGGGGGGGGGGGGGGGGGGGGGGGGGGGGGGGGGGGGGGGGGGGG
>NZ_JBVJJA010000041.1:0-65969 GCF_055586005.1 Micromonospora sp. NPDC051924 | reverse complement strand
CCCCCCCCCCCCCCCCCCCCCCCCCCCCCCCCCCCCCCCCCCCCCCCCCCCCCCCCCCCCCCCCCCCCCCCCCCCCCCCCCCCCCCCCCACCGCAACGAGCCCTTACTTGGAGTAGAGCTCGACGATCAGCTGCTCCTGGACCTGGGTGTCGATCACCTGGCGGGCCGGGAGCGAGTGCACGAGGATCTTCATCTGGCTGGGGATGGCCTCGAGCCACGCCGGAACGGTCCTGGAGCCGGCCTCGGCCTGCGCGACGATGAACGGGGTGAGTTCCTTGCTCTTGCCCCGAACCTCGATGATGTCGTGCTCCTTGACGCGGTACGACGGGATGTCGACCTTCTTGCCGTTCACCGTGAAGTGACCGTGCTTGACCAGCTGACGGGCCATGTCCCGGGACTTGGCGTAGCCGGCCCGGTAGACCACGTTGTCCAGCCGCGACTCGAGGATCTGCAGGAGGACCTCACCGGTCTTCGCCTTCTTGCCCACGGCCTCCTCGTAGTAGCCGCGGAACTGCTTCTCCAGCACGCCGTAGACCCGGCGAGCCTTCTGCTTCTCACGGAGCTGGAGCAGGTACTCCGTCTCCTTGGTCCGGCCGCGGCCGTGCTGCCCGGGCGGGAACGGCCGGGACTCGAACGGGCACTTCGGGCCATCGCACTTGCTGCCCTTGAGGAACAGCTTCATCTTCTCCCGCCGGCAACGGCGGCAGTCAGCACCGGTGTAACGAGCCATCTCTCTCTAACCTCTCAGACCCGGCGACGCTTCGGCGGACGGCACCCGTTGTGCGGCTGCGGGGTGACGTCGGAGATCTGCCCGACCTCGAGGCCCACGGCCTGCAGCGAACGGATGGCGGTCTCCCGGCCGGAGCCGGGGCCCTTGACGAACACGTCGACCTTGCGCATGCCGTGCTCCATCGCCCGACGCGCGGCGGCCTCGGCGGCCAGCTGAGCGGCGAACGGGGTCGACTTGCGGGAGCCCTTGAAGCCCACCTGGCCGGAGGAGGCCCAGGAGATGACCGCACCGGTCGGGTCCGTGATGGACACGATGGTGTTGTTGAAGGTGCTCTTGATGTGCGCCTGCCCGTGGGCGACGTTCTTGCGTTCCTTGCGCCGGACCTTCTTGACGGCGGCTCCGGCACGAGCCTTCGGTGGCATAAGTCTGTGCGCTCCTAGTTACTTCTTGCCGGGCTTCTTCTTGCCGGCGACGGTCCGCTTCGGGCCCTTCCGGGTCCGCGCGTTGGTCTTGGTCCGCTGACCACGAACCGGCAGGCCCCGGCGGTGTCGGATACCCGCGTAGCAGCCGATCTCGACCTTGCGGCGGATGTCAGCGGCGACCTCGCGGCGCAGGTCGCCTTCAACCTTGTAGTTGCCCTCGATGTGGTTCCGGAGCTGGACCAGCTCCTCGTCCGTGAGGTCGCGAGCGCGCTTGTCCGGCGAGATGCCGGTAGCGGCGAGGGTCTCCAGGGCGCGGGTACGGCCGACCCCGAAGATGTAAGTGAGCGCGATCTCCATCCGCTTGTCGCGGGGGAGGTCCACGCCGGCTAGACGTGCCATGTGCGGGCGTACTCCTCGTGATGTTGTGGCGGAGGTGTGGACCCGTCCCACCCCGCTACCGACCGTCCCTGTCCTTCCGGCGTCACGCGCCGGCGACCGGGAGCGGTCGCTGCCCGAGCGGGCCCCGGCCTCCGACCGGGGGTCAACCACGAGGGGGTACGCGCTGCGTACCGCTCGCGGCTGGGACGAGCTGATGATGTTGTCGGGATCTGCGACCCGGGCCGATCCGACCGGCCGTCACGGCCGGAGGGACTGGTTCAGCCCTGGCGCTGCTTGTGGCGCGGGTCCTGGCAGATCACCATGACCCGGCCGTGCCGGCGGATCACCCGGCACTTGTTGCAGATCCTCTTGACGCTCGGCTTGACCTTCACGGTTGCCTTACTTCCCATCTGGCCCGGAGACGCGACGGTGCGCGACGCCGGACGTCGAAGACGGACACGGGGACGTCCCGGCCGTCGTCAGGCTTACTTGTAGCGGTAGACGATGCGCCCGCGGGTCAGGTCGTACGGCGAGAGTTCGACGACGACCCGGTCCTCCGGCAGGATGCGGATGTAGTGCTGCCGCATCTTGCCGCTGATGTGAGCCAGCACCTTGTGACCGTTCGCGAGCTCCACCCGGAACATGGCGTTCGGCAGGGGCTCGATGACCCGACCCTCGATCTCGATGGCTCCGTCTTTTTTCGGCATGTCCTCCGCTGTCCTGACGTCGGTTGCTCCGGACGGCCCACAACGTCTTACACGGGTGAAATGACCAAGATCAGGACACCCGCGCCAGCCGCGGCTCCGACTCCCACCGAAGCGCGGGTGGGCATGCCGGAGTGGACGCTGTGCGCCGATCAGAAAGTGTACGCCCGCCTGCGCGCCGTCGCCAAACCGGCCGCCCGTCCGGTCACCTCGCCGGAGGAAATCCGTCAAGCCCGGGCGACCTGCTGTGGTGCCGGCCACACCGCGGTACGGGTCACCGCGTCCGGCGCCGGTCCCGCCGCTCGCACCGGGGCCTCCCGCCGCGCCACTCGCCCGGTTGCCGTCCGCCATGATCGTGGCCACCCACGGTACGCAGCAGCAGGAGCACTCCCCACGGGCCGAGCACCCAGGCCGGCCAGTAGTGACCCACGTTCCCGGAGCCGAGCGAGGAGATCAGCCAGATCGCCGTGAGGATCCCCGCGACCCGCAGCCACGGCGACCAGACCCCGAGCACCCACCCGCCGCCGCGCCCGGTGTCCACGGCCTTCCCATCGCCGTCGGCCACGGGCGGCGGCGGCGCCGGGGCCCGGGCCGGGGCCGGGGCCACCGCGGCGCGTTCCGCCGGGGCCGGCCCCGGCAGGTCGACCACGACCGCGTCCAGGTCGGCGTACGTCTTCGCGCCGTACGCCCGGCCCAGCCGCTCGTCGTACTCGTGGAGGTCGAGCCGGCCCTCCTCCAGGGCGACCCGGAGCCGCTCGGCCGTGGCCTCGCGGTCGGCGTCGGCCGCCCGCATCCCGTTCCGCTCCATGAAGGCAAGCATGACACCGCGACGCCACCCGCGGTACGGCTGGTCCGGGCGACGGAGACGAACGAAGCAGGGTGCCCTGAACGGGGATGAACACGACGGCGCGGAACACCGGGTTACGGAAGTCCGGGGCATCTCTCCGGCGGGACACCCCGGATTGCCGCAGTCCGAGTCGATCAGGCCGGCCGGGCCAGGACTGGACCCCTCAGTCCGTCAAACCGCCGGGGAGTCCGCCGGCTGCCGGGAGGTGACCAGCTCGCCGAGCCGGGACCGGCCGCCGTCCTCGGCGGTCAGCACCCACACCCCGTCGCCCAGCAGGGCCATCGAGTGCTCGACGTGCGCCGCCATCGACCCGTCGCGGGTCACCACGGTCCAGCCGTCGGCCAGCTCCACGGTCCGCGGCGAGCCCATCGTGATCATCGGCTCGATCGCCAGGGCCATGCCCGGCACCAGCCGGGGGCCCTTCCCCGGGCGACCGTGGTTCAGCACGTGCGGGTCCTGGTGCATCTCCGTGCCGATCCCGTGGCCGCCGTACCCGTCGACGATGCCGTACCGGCCGCCCTTGCGGACCGCGTTCTCCACCGCGTGCGAGATGTCGGTGAGCCGGCCCTTGCCGCCGGCCGCGCCCCGGGCGGCGGCCGCGATCCCGGCCCACATCGCGTCCTCGGCCACCGCGGCCATCCTCAGCAGGGCCGGGTCGACCTCGCCGACGCCGACGGTGATGGCCGCGTCGCCGTGCCAGCCGTTCAGCACCGCGCCGCAGTCGATCGAGATCAGGTCGCCCTCGCGCAGCACCTGGGTCGAGGCGGGGATCGCGTGCACCACCTGCTCGTTCACGGACGAGCAGATCGACGCCGGGAAGCCGTGGTAGCCCTTGAACGACGGGACGGCACCGGCCTCCCGGATGGTGGACTCGGCGATCGCGTCCAGGTCGGCGGTGGTCACCCCGGGGGCGACCGCCTCCCGCATCCGACGCAGCGCGCGGGCGACCACCAGACCGGCGGCCCGCATCATCTCGATCTGGTCGGGGGTCTTCAGCTGGATGTCCAGCTGGGGACGGCGCATGGAGGCGTTACCTTTCGTCGCGCGGAACAGCGGGGCACGCCGCACGTACCCCGCTGTTCGCACTCTATCCGCCGGGGCCTCCGGCGGGATGTCAGCCGCCGTACGAGCGCAGGGCGTCGATGGCGCGGACGGTGACGTCCTCCACGGGGCCGGTGGCGTCGATGCCGACGAGCTTGCCCTGGGCGCCGTAGTAGTCGACCAGCGGCGCGGTCTTCTCGGCGTACTCGCGGAGCCGGGCGGCGATGGTCTCCGGCTTGTCGTCGTCCCGCTGGAACAGCTCGGCGCCGCACCGGTCGCAGATGCCGTCTCGGGTGGTGGCGTCGAACTCGACGTGCCAGATCTTGCCGCAGCCGCGGCAGGTACGCCGGCCGGAGAGCCGCCGGATCACCTCGTCGTCGTCGACGACCAGTTCCAGCACCAGGTCCAGCGCCGTGCCGAGGTCGGCGAGGAGCTTGTCGAGCGCGGCGGCCTGCGGCGTGGTACGCGGGAAGCCGTCGAGCAGGAAGCCCTCGCTGGCGTCGGGCTCGGCGAGCCGGTCCCGCACCATGTTGATGGTGACCTCGTCCGGGACCAGCTTGCCGGCGTCCATGTAGCGCTTCGCCTCGACTCCCAGGGGCGTGCCCTGGGAGACGTTGGCGCGGAAGATGTCACCGGTCGAGATCTTCGGCACCGAGAGGTGGGCGGCGATGAACTCCGCCTGTGTCCCCTTGCCCGCGCCCGGCGGGCCAACCAGAACGAGTCGCATCTACCGCAGGAACCCTTCGTAGTTCCGCTGCATGAGTTGGCTCTCGATCTGCTTCACGGTCTCCAGACCGACGCCGACCATGATGAGCACAGCGGTGCCGCCGAACGGGAAGTTCTGGAACTGCTGGTTGTCGAGCCAGATGAAGAAGAAGTTCGGCAGGATCGCGATGATGCCCAGGTAGAGCGCGCCCGGCAGGGTGATCCGGCTCAGGATGAAGTCGAGGTACTCGGCGGTCGGCTTGCCGGGGCGGATGCCCGGCACGAAGCCGCCGTACTTCTTCATGTTGTCCGCGACCTCGGTCGGGTTGAACGTGATCGACACGTAGAAGTACGTGAAGAAGATGATCAGCAGGAAGTAGATCGCGATGTGCTCCGGCGCGCTCGCCTTCACGATGTGGTTCTGGATCCAGGCCTGGGTCTTCCCCGGGTTGTTCTGGTCGAAGAACTGAAGGACGAGCTGCGGCAGGTAGAGCAGCGACGAGGCGAAGATGACCGGGATGACGCCGGCCTGGTTCACCTTGAGCGGGATGTAGGTGGAGGTGCCGCCGTACATCCGCCGGCCGATCATGCGCTTGGCGTACTGCACCGGGATCCGGCGCTGCGCCTGCTCGATGAAGGTGACCGCGGTGATGACCAGCAGGACCAGGGCGATGACGAGGAAGAACATCCCCCAGCCCTTGGTGGTCTTGATCTTCCAGCCCTCGCTGGGGAGCCGGGCCGCGATCGAGGTGAAGATCAGGACGGACATGCCGTTGCCGACGCCGCGGTCGGTGATCAGCTCGCCGAGCCACATCACCACGCCGGTGCCGGCGGTCATGGTCATGACCAGGATGGTCAGCGTCAGCCAGTCCGGGATACCGGTGTCCTTGGGGACGATCGGGTACTGGTCGCACTGGTTGTTGAAGAGCTGGCCGGAGCGGGCCAGCGCCACGAACGCCGACGACTGCAGGATGCCCAGGCCCAGGGTCAGGTACCGGGTGTACTGGGTGATCTTCGCCTGGCCGGCCTGGCCCTCCTTGCGGAGCTGCTCCAGCCGCGGGATGACCACCGTCAGCAGCTGCAGGATGATCGACGCGGTGATGTACGGCATGATGCCGAGCGCGAAGACCGACAGCTGCAGCAGCGCGCCACCCGAGAAGAGGTCCAGCAGGTTCAGCACACCGGTGCTGCCACCCTGGAGGGTGTCGAGGCACTTCTGCACGTTGCCGTACGAGACGCCCGGGCTGGGCAGCGTGGCGCCAAGCCGGTAGACCGCAATGATGCCTACTGTGAACAGCAGCTTCTTGCGCAGGTCAGGCGTACGGAACGCACTGAGAAAGGCGGACAGCAACTTCTTCCTCCTGCGCGACGCGGGCCGCCGGTGATGATCCCTGGCGGAGCGGGGTGGGTGCCGGGCGAGTGCCCGATATCCATGGCTGGGATGGGACTCTAACAGCCCCACCCCGGTCCGGGCAGATGTGCCCGGCTACATAAAACGAATCCGATGTTACCCGGCGCACATCTACCGGGTAGACCACGGCGCCCGCCCAGTTGCGGACAACTGAGCGGGCGCCACGGACAGTGCCTTACAGCTCGGTGACCGAGCCGCCGGCGGCAGCGATCTTCTCCTTGGCCGACGCGCTGAACGCGTGCGCCGACACCTGGAGCGCCACCCCGCCGAGGTCGCCGGTGCCGAGCACCTTGACCGGCTGGCCCTTGCGGACCGCACCGGCCTCGACCAGCTCGACCGGGCCGACCTGGCCGCCGTTCGGGAAGAGCTCGGCGAGCCGGTCCAGGTTGATCACCTGGAAGACGACCTTGAACTTGTTCTTGAAGCCCTTCATCTTCGGCAGGCGCATGTGGATGGGCATCTGCCCACCCTCGAACGCCGGCGAGATGTTCTTCCGGGCCTTCGAACCCTTGGTACCGCGACCGGCGGTCTTGCCCTTCGAGCCCTCACCGCGACCCACGCGGGTCTTGTCGGTCTTGGCCCCGGGCGCCGGACGCAGGTGGTGCACCTTGATCGTCATTACTCGACCTCCTCGACCTTCACGAGGTGGTTGACCGTGAAGATCATGCCGCGGATCTCCGGACGGTCCTCCTTGACCACCACGTCGTTGATCCGCTTGAGACCGAGCGAACGCAGCGAGTCACGCTGGTTCTTCTTGGTCCCGATCTCGGACCGGACCTGGGTGACCTTCAGGCGCGCCATCAGGACGCCACCCCCGCCCGCGACGCCAGCATGGCGGCCGGCGCGACGTCCTCGACCGGCAGACCACGACGGGCCGCGACCGCCTCGGGCGACTCGAGCGCCTTCAGGGCCGCCACCGTGGCGTGCACGATGTTGATCGGGTTGGACGAGCCGAGGCTCTTGGAGAGCACGTCGTGGATGCCCGCGCACTCCAGCACGGCACGCACCGGACCACCGGCGATGACACCCGTACCGGCCGAGGCCGGCTTGAGCAGCACCACACCGGCCGCGTCCTCGCCCTGCACCGGGTGCGGGATCGAGGCGCCGATCCGCGGCACCTTGAAGAAGTGCTTCTTGGCCTCCTCGACACCCTTGGCGATCGCCGCGGGCACCTCCTTGGCCTTTCCGTAGCCCACGCCGACGGTGCCGTCGCCGTCGCCCACGATCACCAGGGCGGTGAAGCTGAAGCGACGACCACCCTTCACGACCTTGGCGACGCGGTTGATCGCGACGACCCGCTCGAGGTGCGGGGTCTTCTCGACGGGCGCGTTTCCGCGGCCGCCCTCACGGCGGTTGTCGCGGCGACCACCCTCGTTGCCACCGGACCCGCCGCCACGGCGCTGTTGACCTGGCATCAGCAGCCTTCCTTCTCTCTCGTGACGGGGTTTCTAGAACTCGAGCCCGGCTTCGCGGGCGGCGTCGGCAAGCGCGGCGACCCGCCCCGCGTACCGGTTGCCACCGCGGTCGAAGACGACCTTCGAGACGCCGGCGGCCTTGGCGCGCTCGGCGAGCAGGGCGCCGACCTTGCCGGCCAGGGCGCTCTTGTCGCCCTCGGTGCCGCGCAGCGAGGCGTCCATGGTCGAGGCCGACGCCAGGGTGTGACCCTTGGTGTCGTCCACGATCTGGGCGACGATGTGCCGCAGCGAACGGGTGACGACCAGGCGGGGACGCTCGGTGGTGCCGCTGACGTTCTTGCGGACCCGGAAGTGCCGGCGCGCACGCCCGACGGCGCGCTTGGCGGCAACGCCGCGGCGGCGCTTGAGCAGCGTGGCGCTCACTTCTTACCTGCCTTTCCAGCCTTACGGCGGATGACCTCGCCCTGGTACTTCACGCCCTTGCCCTTGTAGGGCTCCGGCGGGCGGATCTTCCGGATGTTGGCGGCGACCTCGCCGACCTGCTGCTTGTCGATGCCGGCCACGTGGAACAGCGTCGGCTTCTCCACCGTGAAGGTGATGCCCTCCGGCGCGGGCACCAGCACCGGGTGCGAGAACCCGAGCGCGAACTCCAGGTCCTTGCCCTTGGCGGTGACACGGTAACCGGTACCGGCGATCTCGAGGCTCTTGCGGTAGCCCTCGGTCACGCCCACGATCATGTTGGCGACCAGGGTACGGCTCAGGCCGTGCAGCTCCTTGGCCTTGCGCTCGTCGTTCGGCCGGTTGACGTGCAGCTGGCCGTCCTCGGCGCGCTCCGCCGTGATGGGCTCGGCGAGCGTGTGCGACAGCTCGCCCTTGGGGCCCTTGACCTTGACGGTCTGGCCGTCGATCGTGATCTCGACGCCGGACGGCACCGTGATCGACTTACGTCCAATACGCGACATTTCTACCTGTCTCCCGTTACCAGACGAAGGCGAGGACTTCCCCGCCAACGCTCCGCTTGCGGGCCTGCCGGTCGGTGAGCAGCCCCTGGGACGTCGAAATGATCGCCACGCCCAGCCCGCCGAGCACCCGCGGGAGCCCGTCCGACTTGGCGTACACCCGGAGACCGGGCTTGGACACGCGCTTGATGCCGGCCAGGCTCCGCTCCCGGTTCTGGCCGTACTTCAGCTCGACGACCAGTCGCTTGCCGACGGCGCCCTCTTCGGGCTCCTCGACCGACCAGGCGGCGACATAACCCTCGGCCTTGAGGACCTCGGCGATGTTCGCCTTGATCTTCGAGTAGGGCATCGTCACCCGGTCGTGGTACGCCTGGTTGGCGTTCCGCAGACGCGTGAGCATGTCTGCGATCGGGTCGGTCATCGTCATGAAATTCGTCAACCTTTCTCGCCGGGGTTCCCCGGGCCAGGCCCGGGGCCTACGGCGAAGAGACAGTTCAGCTGACGCGCCGGAGCGCGCCGGGCTATTACCAGGAAGCCTTGGACACGCCGGGCAGCTCACCGCGGTGGGCCATCTCCCGGATGCACACCCGGCAGAGACCGAACTTGCGGTAGACCGCCTTCGGACGCCCGCACCGCTGGCAGCGGGTGTACGCGCGAACCGAGAACTTCGGCTTCGCGGCCGCCTTGATGATCAGCGCCTTCTTGGCCATCTCAGTTCTCCTTGAACGGGAAGCCCAGGAGCTTGAGCAGCGCCCGGCCCTCGTCGTCGGTCGTGGCGGTGGTGACCACCGTGATGTCCATGCCCCGCTGGCGATCGATCTTGTCCTGGTCGATCTCGTGGAACACCGACTGCTCGGTCAGACCGAACGTGTAGTTGCCGTGCCCGTCGAGCTTGCGCCCGTCCAGGCCGCGGAAGTCGCGGATACGCGGCAGCGCGATCGAGAGCAGCCGGTCCAGGAACTCCCACATCCGGTCGCCGCGCAGGGTGACCTTGGCGCCGATCGGCATGCCCTCACGGAGCTTGAACTGCGCGATGGACTTGGTCGCCCGCCGCACCAGCGGCTTCTGGCCGGTGATGGTGGCCAGGTCGCGGACCGCGCCGTCGATCAGCTTGGCGTCCCGAGCGGCCTCGCCGACACCCATGTTGACGACGATCTTGACCAGACCGGGCACCTGCATGGGGTTGCCGTAGTTGTACTGCTCCTGCAGCTTCGCCACGACCTCGTTGCGGTACCGCTCCTTGAGGCGCGGCAGGGTCTTGGTTTCGGTAGCCGTGGTCATCAGAGGTCCTTACCGGTGCTACGCGCGATGCGGACCTTCTGGCCGTTGTCGTCGATCCGGTAACCGACGCGGGTCGGCTTGCCGTCGGAGTCCAGGACCTGCACGTTCGAGACGTGGATCGGGGCCTCCTGGGTGACGATGCCACCGGTCTTGGCGCCACGCTGAGTGGTGCTGATGCGAGTGTGCTTCTTGACCCGGTTCACGCCCTCGACCAGGACCTTGTCCTGCCGCGGGTAGGCCGCGATGACCTTGCCCTTGGCACCCTTGTCCTTGCCGGCGATGACGACGACCGTGTCGCCCTTCTTGACCTTCACGGTCACAACACCTCCGGCGCGAGAGAGATGATCTTCATGAACCGCTTGTCCCGCAGCTCGCGCCCCACCGGGCCGAAGATACGGGTACCGCGCGGGTCCCCACCGTCCTTGATGATGACGGCGGCGTTCTCGTCGAAGCGGATGTACGAGCCGTCCGGCCGCCGCTTCTCCTTGGCGGTGCGAACGACGACGGCCTTGACGACGTCGCCCTTCTTCACACCGGCACCGGGGATCGCGTCCTTGACCGTGGCCACGATGACGTCGCCGATGCTCGCGTAGCGCCGACCGGAGCCACCGAGAACCCGGATGCACAGGATCTCCCGGGCACCCGTGTTGTCGGCGACGCGCAGTCGCGACTCCTGCTGAATCACGTCTATCTCCTATGTCTGCCGGTTCTCCGGCCGCCCAGGGACGGCCGGAGCCTGGCGGAACCTGCGCCCGACCATGCCGGCCGAGCTCGAGCCTTCGCTACTTGGCCTTCTCGAGGATCTCCACGAGCCGCCAGCGCTTGGTGGCGGAGAGCGGCCGGGTCTCCATGATCAGGACCCGGTCGCCGATGCCGGCGGAGTTCTGCTCGTCGTGGACCTTCAGCTTGCTGGTACGGCGCATGATCTTGCCGTACAGCGCGTGCTTGACCCGGTCCTCGACCTCGACCACGACGGTCTTTTCCATCTTGTCGCTGACCACGAGGCCCTCACGCACCTTGCGGCGGGCCCGCGCGGCGGCGGCGGTGGTGTTCTCACTCATGATGCAGTCACCTCAGTCGGCGCGGTCGAGAGACCCAGCTCACGCTCACGCATGATCGTGTAGATCCGGGCGATCTCCCGACGGATGACCTGCAGCCGCCGGTTGTTGTCCAGCTGCCCGGTTGCGGCCTGCACGCGGAGGTTGAACAGCTCCGCCTTGGCCTCACGCAGCTTCGTGACCAGCTCCTCCTCGGAGAGCTCACGCAGCTCGGAAGGCTTGACGCCCGCTGCCATCAGGATTCACCCACTTCGCGCGTAACAATGCGGCACTTCATCGGGAGCTTGTGGATCGCGCGACGCATCGCCTCTCGCGCGATCTGCTCGTTGGGGAAGGACATCTCGAAGAGAACCCGCCCCGGCTTGACGTTGGCGACCCACCACTCGGGCGAACCCTTACCGGAACCCATCCGGGTTTCCGCCGGCTTCTTGGTGAGGGCCTGGTCCGGGAAGATCGTGATCCAGACCTTTCCACCACGCTTGATGTGGCGGGTCATCGCGATACGCGCCGACTCGATCTGGCGGTTCGTCACGTACGCCGGCTCGAGAGCCTGGATCCCGAACTCGCCGAACACCACCCGGTTACCACCCTTGGACGCGCCGTGGCGGTCCGGGTGGTGCGGCTTGCGGAAGCCCTTCGGGGGCTTGCGCGGCATCAGCATCTGTCAGCCCTCCTGCTGCGTTTCTGCCGCGGCGGCGACGGCGGAAGCGTCCACCGGCTCGCCGCTCGGCGTCTCGGCCTGCTGCGCGATGGTGGTCGCGGCAGCGCGGCCGGCCTCGGTGCCACCGGCGGTCGTGCCGGACGAACCCGACCGGCCACGGCGCGGCCGCTCGGGGCGGTCGCCGCGGTCACGGCGCGGGCGGGACGGACCGGCCTCGGCCGGAGCCTCCCGGCCCGGGACGGCGTCGCCCTTGTAGATCCAGACCTTCACGCCGATCCGGCCGAAGGTGGTACGGGCCTCGAAGAAGCCGTACTCGATGTTGGCCCGCAGCGTGTGCAGCGGAACCCGGCCCTCGCGGTAGAACTCGGTCCGGCTCATCTCGGCGCCGCCGAGACGGCCCGAGACCTGCACTCGGATGCCCTTGCAGACCGGGTTCTTCATGGCGGACTGCATCGCCTTGCGCATGGCCCGACGGAAGCTGACCCGGCTGGACAGCTGCTCGGCGACGCCCTGGGCGACCAGCTGCGCGTCCGACTCGGGGCTCTTCACCTCGATGATGTTCAGCTGGACCTGCTTGCCGGTGAGCTTCTCCAGCTCGCCGCGGATCCGGTCGGCCTCCGCGCCCTTACGGCCGATGACGATGCCCGGCCGGGCGGTGTGGATGTCGACGCGGACCCGGTCCCGGGTGCGCTCGATGTCGACCTTGGAAATGCCGGCGCGCTCCAGGCCCTTGGACATCATCCGGCGGATCTTGACGTCCTCGCCGATGTAGTCCTTGTAGAGCTTGTCCGCGAACCAGCGGGACTTCCAGTCGGTCGAGATGCCGAGCCGGAACCCAGTGGGGTGAACCTTCTGACCCATTACTCGGCACCCTCCGTCGTGCTCTGCCCCTCGGCGGCCTCGGCCTGCTTGGCCGGAGCGGCCTTCTTCGCCGACTTCTTCGGCGCGGCCGGCGCCACCGCCTCGACCGCCACGGTGATGTGGCAGGTGCGCTTGCGGATCCGGTACGCCCGGCCCTGCGCCCGCGGCCGGAACCGCTTCATCGTCGGGCCCTCGTCGACGAACGCCTCGCTGACGAGCAGCGCGTCGGGGTCCAGCCGCTCGTTGTTCTCCGCGTTGGCGATCGCGCTCGCGAGGACCTTGTACACCTGCTCGCTCGCAGCCTGCGGCGCGAACTGCAGCACCGTGAGCGCCTCCTTCGCGGGCAGGCCGCGGACGAGGTTGACCACCCGGCGCGCCTTCATCGGCGAGATGCGCACGTGCCGCGCAACCGCCCGCGCGCCCGGAAGCACCGGAGCGTCGCCCTTTCCTGGCATCGCTGTAACCCCTTGTTCCTCTATCCGTATGCCCGCGGCGTCAGCGCCGGCGGCTCTTCCGGTCGTCCTTCTCGTGACCCTTGAACGTGCGGGTCAGCGCGAACTCGCCGAGCTTGTGCCCGACCATGGCCTCGGTCACGAAGACCGGGACGTGCTTGCGTCCGTCGTGCACGGCGATCGTGTGACCCAGCATCTCCGGGATGATCGTCGAGCGCCGCGACCAGGTCTTGATGACGTTCTTGGAGCCCTTGTCGTTCTGCGTCTCCACCTTCTTGAGCAGGTGGTCGTCGACGAACGGGCCCTTCTTCAGGCTGCGAGGCATGTCTTATCTCCCTCAGCCGCGCTTACGCGTGGCGTAGCGGCGGCGGACGATCAGCCGGTCGCTCGGCTGGCCCTTACGACGGGTGCGGCCCTCGGGCTTACCCTGCGGGTTGACCGGGTGGCGACCACCGGAGGTCTTACCCTCACCACCACCGTGCGGGTGGTCGACCGGGTTCATGGCGACACCACGGACGGTCGGGCGCTTGCCCTTCCACCGCATCCGGCCGGCCTTACCCCAGTTGATGTTCGACTGGTCGGCGTTGCCGATCTCGCCGATGCTGGCGCGGCAGCGCACGTCGACACGCCGGATCTCACCGGACGGCATGCGCAGGGTCGCGTACGCACCCTCACGGCCGAGCAGCTGGATGCCGACGCCGGCCGAGCGGGCCAGCTTGGCGCCGCCGCCCGGACGCAGCTCCACGTTGTGGATGGTGGTACCGACCGGGATGTTGCGCAGCGGCAGGTTGTTGCCCGGCTTGATGTCGGCGCCCGGGCCCGACTCCACGGCGTCGCCCTGCTTCAGGTCCTTCGGCGCGATGATGTAGCGCTTCTCGCCGTCGGCGTAGTGCAGCAGCGCGATGCGCGCGGTGCGGTTCGGGTCGTACTCGATGTGGGCGACCTTCGCCGGCACGCCGTCCTTGTCGACCCGCTTGAAGTCGATCAGACGGTACTGGCGCTTGTGGCCGCCACCGTGGTGCCGCGTGGTGATCCGGCCGTGGGCGTTGCGCCCGCCCTTCTTCGGCAGCGGAGCGAGCAGCGACTTCTCGGGCGTCGACCGGGTGATCTCGGCGAAGTCGGCGACGCTCGAGCCACGCCGGCCCGGCGTCGTCGGCTTGTACTTACGGATAGCCATTGTCTACACCCCTCAGCTGACCGGGCCGCCGAAGGCCTCGATACGGTCACCGTCAGCCAGCTTCACGATCGCCCGCTTGGTGGCCTTGCGCTGACCGAAGCCGGTCTTGGTGCGCTTGCGCTTGCCCTCGCGGTTGAGCGTGTTGACCGTCAGGACGCGGACGTTGAAGATCTGCTGGATAGCGATCTTGATCTCGGTCTTGTTCGCGTCCGGGTGCACCAGGAAGGTGTACCAGTTGCGGTTCAGCTCGCTGTAGCTCTTCTCCGAGACGACCGGCGCGACGATGATGTCGCGCGGATCGGCGATCGTGCTCACTTGCCACCCTCCTCGGTGGTCTCGGCGGGAACGCCCAGGAACTCGTCCAGGGCCTCCTTCGTGAAGACCACGTCGTCGGCCACCAGCACGTCGTACGTGTTGAGCTGGCCGGCCTCGATCAGGTGCACCCGCGGCTCGTTGCGCAGCGACACCCAGTTCAGCTCGTCGGTGCTGCTCAGCACGACCAGGACGCGACGCGCCTCGGTCAGCTTCGCCAGCGTGGCCAGCGCGGCCTTGGTCGACGGCTTCTCGCCCGAGACGAACGCCTCGACGACGTGCACCTGGCCGGCGCGGGCCCGGTCGGAGAGGGCGCCACGCAGGGCGGCGGCCTTCATCTTCTTCGGGGTCCGCTGGCTGTAGTCGCGCGGCACCGGGCCGTGGACCACGCCACCGCCGGCGAACTGCGGCGCGCGGGTCGAGCCCTGGCGGGCACGACCGGTGCCCTTCTGCTTGTACGGCTTCCTGCCTCCACCGGAGACCTCGCCGCGGGTCTTGGCCTTGTGCGTGCCCTGCCGGGCCGCCGCGAGCTGAGCCACCACGACCTGGTGCATCAGCGCGATGTTGGCCTGGACGTCGAAGATGTCGGCCGGCAGCTCGACCGAGCCGCTCTTGGCGCCTTCGACGTTGCGGACGTCAACGGTGGTCACTTGGCCGCACCGCCCTTCTTCGCCTTGGTCTTGGCCGCGGTACGGACCAGGACCAGCGCGCCCTTGGGGCCGGGGATGGCGCCGCGGACGAGCAGGAGGTTGTTCTCGGTGTCGATCGCCTGGACCGTCAGGTTCTGGACGGTGTAGCGCACGCCACCCATCCGACCGGCCATCCGGGTGCCCTTGAAGACGCGGCCCGGGGTGGCGCAGGCGCCGATGGAGCCCGGCGAGCGGTGCTTGCGCTCCACACCGTGGCTGGCGCGCAGACCGTGGAAGCCGTGCCGCTTCATCGGGCCGGCGTAGCCCTTGCCCTTGGTCTTGCCGGTGACGTCGATGGTGATGCCGGCGGGGAACTCCTCGACCGTGACCTCCTGGCCCGGCGAGTAGTCCGCGGCGTCCACGGTCCGCAGCTCGACGATGTGCCGGCGCGGGGCGACGTCCGCCTTCGCGTAGTGCCCGCTGATCGGCTTCTTGACCTTGCGCGGGTCGATCGTGCCGTACGCCAGCTGGACCGCGGAGTAACCGTCCTTCTCGGCGCTACGAACCTGGCTGATGACGCAGGGGCCGGCCTGAACCACGGTCACCGGGACAACCTTGTTGTTGTCCCAGACCTGGGTCATGCCGAGCTTCGCGCCCAGGATCCCCTTGACTTGCCTGTCCATTTGTCCGGTCCCTACAGCTTGATCTCGATGTCGACGCCAGCCGGCAGGTCGAGGCGCATGAGCGAGTCGACCGTCTTCGGGGTCGGGTCGATGATGTCGATCAGCCGCTTGTGCGTGCGCATCTCGAAGTGCTCGCGCGAGTCCTTGTACTTGTGCGGCGAGCGGATAACGCAGAAACGGTTGATCTCCGTGGGCAGCGGCACCGGGCCAGCGACCTGCGCCCCGGTACGCGTCACCGTCTCGACGATCTTCCGAGCCGAGGAGTCGACGACCTCGTGGTCATAGGCCTTGAGCCGGATGCGGATCTTCTGTCCCGCCATGGTGGCTTCTGTTCCTTCTCTCGATGCCGCTGTGTTGCGGGCGCCTGTACCGGCTGGCACAGGCCCACTTCCGCCGACCCCCGCGGTCGGGCGTGTCGCGCCCGTTGACCAGGCTCCGCCCCGGGGCTCCGGAGCGATTCTCTGACCACGCGGTGGGTCATGGCGCCGATCGCGTCACCGCGACCTGGACGCCGTGCGAGGGTGGTTGACCGCCAGGGGCGATCAACCACCCTGCGCGCGACTGTTGGTCTGCCCGGAGGTCCAGCATTGCACCGGACGCAGGCGACTAACCGTCGTTACGCAACCTGACCAGTATGCCGTACTACCGCACGGCAACGCTAATCGGGGTTACCCAGCTCACTTGATGATCTTGGTGACGCGACCCGCGCCGACCGTACGACCACCCTCGCGGATCGCGAACTTCAGGTTCTCCTCCATGGCGATGGGCTGGATCAGCTTCACCGTCATGGTGGTGTTGTCGCCCGGCATGACCATCTCGGTGCCCTCGGGCAGCGTGACGACGCCGGTGACGTCCGTGGTCCGGAAGTAGAACTGCGGACGGTAGTTCTGGAAGAACGGGGTGTGGCGGCCGCCCTCCTCCTTGGAGAGGATGTAGACCGTCGCCTCGAACTCCGTGTGCGGGGTCGTGGTGCCCGGCTTGATGACGACCATGCCGCGCTCGACGTCCTCGCGCTTGATGCCGCGGAGGAGCAGACCGACGTTCTCGCCGGCGCGGGCCTCGTCGAGCAGCTTGCGGAACATCTCGATGCCGGTGCAGGTGGTCTTCATCGACTTCTCGCGGATGCCGACGATCTCCACCTCCTCGTTCGGCTTGAGGATGCCACGCTCGGCGCGACCGGTGACGACGGTGCCACGACCGGTGATCGTGAACACGTCCTCGATCGGCATGAGGAACGGCTTGTCGGTCTCGCGCTCCGGCTGCGGGATCGCGGTGTCGACGGCGTTCATCAGGTCGAGCAGCTTGGCGGTCCACTCGGGGTCACCCTCGAGGGCCTTCAGCGCCGAGACCCGGACGACCGGCAGGTCGTCACCCGGGTACTCCTGCGAGGAGAGCAGCTCGCGGACCTCGAGCTCGACGAGCTCCAGGAGCTCCTCGTCGTCGACCATGTCGCTCTTGTTGAGCGCCACGACGATGTACGGCACGCCGACCTGGCGGGCCAGCAGCACGTGCTCGCGGGTCTGCGGCATCGGACCGTCGGTCGCGGCGACCACCAGGATCGCGCCGTCCATCTGGGCGGCACCGGTGATCATGTTCTTGATGTAGTCCGCGTGACCCGGGCAGTCCACGTGCGCGTAGTGCCGGTTGGCGGTCTGGTACTCGACGTGCGCGATCGAGATCGTGATGCCGCGGGCCTTCTCCTCCGGCGCCTTGTCGATCTCGTCGAACGGGGTGTACGGGTTGAGCTCCGGGAACTCGTCGTGCAGGACCTTGGTGATGGCCGCCGTCAGCGTCGTCTTACCGTGGTCGATGTGACCAATGGTGCCGATGTTGACGTGCGGCTTAGTCCGCTCGAACTTCGCCTTCGCCACTGGTGTCCTCCTGTGGACTTCTTGGTTCGTTCGCCCCGGTACGCCAGGTTCGGCGCTTAGGACTCTGTCGACAGCCTTTCCGGCCTGACGGCCGGAGAGCCTTGGTGGGTTCTGCGGCGATGAAGCCTACAGGCCCGGATTCACACAATCCGACCGAGGTGGTCGCGGGCGGGAGATCCCTCCCGCGACCGTCCCCGGCTCATCGGATCGGCTCAGGTGAGGTCACTCACCGGTAGCCTTGGCGATGATCTCCTTCGCGACGCTCTGCGGAACCTCGGCGTAGGAGTCGAACTGCATGCTGTAGCTAGCCCGGCCCTGGGTCTTCGACCGCAGGTCGCCGACGTAGCCGAACATCTCCGACAACGGCACCAGGGCCCGGACGATGCGGGCGCCACTGCGCTCCTCCATCGCCTGGATGATGCCGCGGCGGGAGTTGAGGTCGCCGATGACGTCACCCATGTTCTCCTCAGGAGTGGTGACCTCAACGGCCATCATCGGCTCGAGGAGAGCGGGGTCGGCCTTGCGGGCCGCCTCCTTCATCACCATCGAGCCGGCGATCTTGAATGCCATCTCGGACGAGTCGACCTCGTGGTACTGGCCGTCCAGCAGCGTCAGCTTGACACCCACCAGCGGGAAGCCGGCGAGAATGCCGTACTGCATGGCGTCCTGCGCACCCGCGTCCACCGACGGGATGAACTCCCGGGGGATGCGGCCACCGGTGACGGCGTTCGCGAACTCGTAGGTCGGCGAGTCGTTGTCCAGCGGCAGCGGCTCGATGCTCACGATCACGCGGGCGTACTGGCCGGAACCACCGGTCTGCTTCTTGTGGGTGTACTCGATCTTCTCCACCTTGCGGCGGATCGTCTCGCGGTACGCCACCTGGGGCTTACCGATGTTCGCCTCGACGTTGAACTCGCGGCGCATCCGGTCGACCAGGATGTCCAGGTGCAGCTCGCCCATGCCGGAGATGACCGTCTGACCGGTCTCCTCGTCCAGCTTGACGCGGAAGGTCGGGTCCTCCTCGGCCAGCCGCTGGATGGCGGTGCTGAGCTTCTCCTGGTCGGCCTTGGTCTTCGGCTCGATGGCGACCTCGATGACCGGCTCCGGGAAGGTCATCGACTCCAGGATGACCGGGTTCGCCGGGTCGCACAGGGTGTCACCGGTGGTGGTCTGCTTGAGACCCTGCACCGCGATGATGTCGCCAGCCTTGGCGGAGCCGCGCTCCTCCCGCTTGTTGGCGTGCATCTGGTAGATCTTGCCGATCCGCTCCTTGCGGTCCTTGGTGGAGTTGACCACCTGGGTGCCGGTCTCGACCACGCCGGAATAGACCCGGACGTAGGTGAGCTTGCCGAGGTGCTTGTCGGTCTGGATCTTGAAGGCCAGGCCCGAGAACGGCTCCGAGGTGGACGGCTTCCGCTGCATCGGGGTCTCGCCGTCGGTGGCGGTGCCCTCGATGGCCGGGACGTCCAGCGGCGACGGCAGGAAGTCGACCACGGCGTCGAGCATGGGCTGGACGCCCTTGTTCTTGAACGCCGAGCCGCAGAGCACCGGGTTGGCCTTGCTGGCGATGGTGGCGCGCCGGATGGCGGCCTTGATCTCCTCGACGGAGATCTCCTCGCCCTCCAGGTACTTCTCCATCACCGAGTCGTCGACGTCGGCCAGGGTCTCCATCAGCTTCTCGCGCCACTCCGCCGCGGAGTCGGCCAGGTCGGCCGGGATCTCCTCGATGGCGTAGTCCTCACCCTTCTGGGTCTCCCCGCGCCAGGTGAGGGCGCGCATGCCGATCAGGTCGACGACGCCGATGTGGTCGCCCTCGAGCCCGATCGGGATCTGGAGCACCAGCGGGGTGGCGTTGAGCCGGTCGATCATCATCTGCACGCAGCGGAAGAAGTCGGCGCCGGTCCGGTCGAGCTTGTTGACGAAGCACATCCGGGGGACGTGGTACTTGTCGGCCTGCCGCCAGACGTTCTCCGTCTGCGGCTCCACGCCGGCGACACCGTCGTAGACCGCGACCGCACCGTCCAGCACCCGCAGCGACCGCTCGACCTCGACCGTGAAGTCGACGTGACCGGGCGTGTCGATGATCTGGATCGTGTGGCCCTTCCACTCACACTTGGTAGCAGCAGAGGTGATGGTGATACCACGCTCCTGCTCCTGCTCCATCCAGTCCATGACGGCGGCGCCCTCGTGGACCTCACCGATCTTGTACGTGATACCGGTGTAGAACAGGATCCGCTCGGTGGTCGTGGTCTTACCGGCATCGATGTGCGCCATGATGCCGATGTTGCGTACGTTGGCGAGCGCGTCTGCGGCGGCCACTTCAATCCCTACTTATCGTCGTCTCGACACAACTGGTGGCGGTTCCGGCGCCTCGTGGGCGCCGGAACCAGGGTGTTACCAGCGGTAGTGCGCGAAGGCCTTGTTGGACTCGGCCATCTTGTGCGTGTCCTCGCGCCGCTTGACGGCGGCACCCAGACCGTTGCTCGCGTCCAGCAGCTCGTTCATCAGCCGCTCGACCATGGTCTTCTCGCGCCGGGCCTTGGAGTAGGTCACCAGCCAGCGCAGCCCGAGGGTGGTGGCCCGGGCCGGACGGACCTCGACCGGCACCTGGTAGGTCGCGCCACCGACACGGCGGCTGCGGACCTCGAGGGTCGGCTTGACGTTGTCCATCGCCCGCTTGAGGGTGACGACCGGGT
The DNA here is from genome assembly GCF_055586005.1 of Micromonospora sp. NPDC051924. Lineage (NCBI taxonomy): Bacteria > Bacillati > Actinomycetota > Actinomycetes > Micromonosporales > Micromonosporaceae > Micromonospora > Micromonospora sp. NPDC051924. Next base: position 45,676 of record NZ_JBVJJA010000041.1, on the reverse strand, counting down.
CGGTGCCGGACTTCTCGCGGCAGCCCTCCAGGGCGGCGTACACGATGCGCTCGGCGAGCTGGCGCTTACCGCGCATCAGGATCTTGTTGACCAGCTGGGTGACCAGCGGCGAGTTGTACACCGGGTCAGCGACCAGCGGCTTCCGCGGAGCGGGTCCCTTACGCGGCATGTCAGCTCTTCTCCTTCTTCGCGCCGTAGCGGCTGCGCGCCTGCTTGCGGTTGCGGACACCCTGGGTGTCCAGCGAGCCGCGAACGATCTTGTACCGCACGCCGGGGAGGTCCTTCACACGGCCGCCGCGAACGAGCACGATCGAGTGCTCCTGCAGGTTGTGGCCGACGCCCGGGATGTAGGCGGTCACCTCGATCTGGCTGCTGAGCTTGACACGAGCGACCTTGCGCAGCGCCGAGTTCGGCTTCTTGGGGGTGGTGGTGTACACGCGGGTGCACACGCCGCGCCGCTGGGGGGACCCCTTCAGCGCCGGGGTCTTGGTCTTGGTCGTCTTGGCCTGGCGGCCCTTTCGGACCAGCTGCTGAATGGTGGGCACCGGGTTTCTCCGCTCCCTTCGGCCGCTGCGAGGCGACCGCGCCGTCTGCTCTAGCCGGCCTGATGGACGGCTCTCCTACATTCCAACCGGGGCCCCCTGACGGAGGTCCCAGCACCCGCGGTCGGGCGTGTCGCCCGGATCACGGTCCCGCTGCGGCGCTCGCGCGTCGCCCCGGGTTGTGTCACCGACACAGGGAGGTCCCCGCGCCGGATCTTGGGCTTTGGTCGTGTCGTCGCGCGATCACCGGCTGACCGGCTCCAGCGCACGCACGCATTGCCCGGGCTTGCCCGGGCACAAGGGGAAAGAGTACCTACCACAGCCGCGCAGGTCAAAACGGAGCGGTCCGGGAGAACCGCTCCGCGGTCCACCGGCCGATCGCATCGTGCCTGCCCGCCCGTGATGGGCACCTACGGCTACCAGTGTACCGGCTGCGCCCGTGGCCGGCCGGGCAGCCCCGGTTCCGCCCGCGCACCGGACGCCCCGGCACGTCCGGCGGGCCCGTTCACCCGCGGGTCAACGGCGCCGGCGGCCGATCACGTGATCTGCACCACCAGGGCGACCGCGAGCCCGAGCAGGCTGAGCAGAAGTCCCACTCCCCCGCAGCTGAGCCCCGCCACGGCCAGGCCCCGTCCGGTGAACCGGACCGCCGGCGGGGGCGCCGGCCGCCGGATCTGCCGGCGGGACAGCAGGCCCGCGACGATCGCCGCCGTCCCGGCGATGCCGCCGAGCACGGTGAACGCCCCGGCGGCCCAGGCGCCACCGTAGTCCGGCCCGGCGAAGCCGAAGCAGAACACCAGCAGCGAGACCAGGATCGAGGCGATCCCGGTGACCAGCGACCCGACGGCGAGCCCCGAGGTCACCGGGGGCACGTCCAGGTGGACCACGCCGAACGGGGTGCCGGGGACCGGGTCGACCCGCTTCGGCGGGCGCGCCGCCTCGCGCGGAGGCGGCGGCACCGCCGGACCCGGCCGCGGACCGACGGCCGGCGGCACCGGCCCCCAGCCACCGCCGGGCCCCGGCGGGCTTCCGGGGTACGTCCCGGGCGTCGGCCATCCGCCGCCGGCCGACTGCGGCGGCCCCCAGTGCGGACCGGGTCCGGACGGCAGCGCGTCCCCCCGGTGGTGGGGCGGAACGCCGGGCGGAGCCGGGGGCGGGGCGCTCGGAACCGGCGGGTACGGGCCGGCCTGCGGTCCGGCACCGGACGGCGGGGCCGGCGGCGGGGCGTATCCCACACTGGCGCCCTCGGGCGGCGCGCTCGGTCCCTCGTCGGGTCCGACCCCCGGTGCGGCCCACGGGCTGGCGGGCTCGGCGCCGGACGCGTCCGGCCCGGCGACGGACCGGGTCGGGTCGCTGCCCGGCGAAGGGGCCGGCTCCGTCACGGGGGTCCTCCTGTCGACGTGGCTCGCCCGCCGCGTGGCGGACACCGGCCAGGCTACCGTCGCGCGTCCCGGTGGCGGGGCCGGCCGCGGCGCGCTCCCCCGGCCCGGTCAGTCGATGTTCGGGGCGTAGTCGTGGCCGAAGGGAGCGTCGGCCAGCCGGACCACCCCGATCACCATCGCCGCCACCACCGCGAACGCCGCCAGCACCAGCCCGACCCAGGCCAGCCGCTCCCCCCGGCGCAGCCAGCCGGCACCGGTCAGGAACCCGCCCGAGGCGTACGCCTCCCGGCGGGCCTGCCGGGCGAGCGTGAGGGCGATGGTCGACGGCACCACCCCGCCGATGAAGAACCCGGTGAGCGCGCCGATCAACCCGAGGGCGAAGACCGCGCGGGCCTTGGTCGAGCGGACCGGCTCAGGGTCGAGCGGATGGCGCGGCGCCTGCGGGGCGACGGGCACCTGGCCGGGCACGGTCGTCATGCCCCCCATCATGCCCCGACCCGGCCCCGACCGGGCCCGCCGACGTCCCGACCGGCGGCACGGCGTACCGCCCCGCGCGGAGCAGCAGCAGTGCGGCGACCGCCACCACGGCGGCCTCGGCGAACAGCAGCACCCGGTAGTCGAGCACGCCGATCAGATACGCCCCGAGCGCGATCGAGGCGGTCTGCGGGACGGTCGTGGTCACCTCGAAGCCGGCGTACACCCGGCCCTGGAGCCGGTCGGGGGTGCTGCGCTGGAGCAGGGTGAGCAGGGCGATCGCCATGACGGTGAGCCCCGCGCCGGCGGCGACCCGGCCGGCCAGGACCGTGCCGAGCAGCGGGGTGGCGGCCAGCGCCGCGCCGGTGGCCCAGGCGAGGAACGCCGTGGCGGCGACGCGTACCTCGCCGAACCGGCGGACCGCGGCCGCGCTGGCCAGGCCACCGAGGACCGCGCCGGCCCCCTGGGCGGCCTGGAGCACCCCGAGGAACTCAGGGGACCGGTGCAGGCCCCGGTCGACGACGGCGTAGCCGGTGGACTCGGCGAAGCCGAGCACCAAGGCGAGCACCGCGGTCGCCAGCGCCACCCGACGCAGCAGCGGGTGGCCAGCGAGGTGCCGGAAGCCGGCGTTCACCTCCCCGGCCCAGTGCCGCAGCACGCCACCCGTGCGCTCCGGGCGTTCCGGGGCCGGGTCCGGCCCGCGCAGGGTGAGCAGCAGCGCCGCCGCGCCGACGAAGGTGGCCAGGTCCAGTACGGCCACCGCCGCGCCGCCGAACAGCGCGTACAGGCCGGCGCCGGCGAGCGGGGCGAGCAGCCGCAGGCTCTCCCGGACCGTACGCAGCAGCGCGTTCGCGCCGGCCAGCAGCTCACCGGGGAGCAGGGTGACGAGCAGGGCGGACTGGGCCGGTTCGATGACCAGGTGGAGGCAGCCGTAGAGGAGCATCACCGCGTAGATCAGCGGCACGTGATCGGGGCCGCGCACCGCCAGCAACGGCAGCAGGATCACCGCGCCGGCCAGGTTGGCCGCCACCAGCAGGCGGCGGCGCGGCAGCCGGTCGGCGAGCAGCCCGGCCAGCGGCGCGAGCAGTGCCGGGGCGGCGAAGAAGAGAAAGGTCAGGCCGGCCGCGCCGTCGCTGCCGGTCAGGTCCTTCACCCAGATGCCGCAGGCCAGCCACATTGCGCTGTCCCCGACCAGGGACAGCGTCTGCCCGGCGAGGTAGCGGCGGGCGCGCGGTTCAGCCAGCAGCCGTCGGATCGACATCCGCCACCTCCGGGGCCTGGACCGGGTAGCCGAAGAGGAGCAGCTCGACCGGGAGCGTCCCGGCCGGGCGGGCGCCGGGGTCGGCGCGGCGGGCGCCGGTTCGCGCGTGGAGGTCGTCGATCAACTTCTGGTAGGCGGCAGCGAATGCGGCCAGCTCGTCCGCCGTGAGGTGGAAGAGGTGCTGGTCCCCGAAAGACGCCTGATACCACTGCGGCGGGTAGGTGGGGGCGTCGTCGACGAAGCGGCGCAGCCGCTGGACGTACCGGTCGAGCAGTACCCGGTCGAGCGCCTGGGAGGCTCGGGTCCAGTCCGGGTCCTCCGGTCGGGCCGGCGCGGACCAGCCGCGGCGGGTCAGCCGCCAGGGCCGGGCCCGGCCGCGGCCGCCGCCGGCCTCCTCCACGAAGCCGTAGCGGGCCAGTTGCCGCAGGTGGAAGGAACAGGTGGTGGCGGTCTCGCCGATCAGCTCCCCCGCCTGGGTGGCGGTCAGTGGGCCGCCGCCGAGGGCCTCCATCAGGGCCAGCCGTACGGGGTGACTCAGCGCCCGCAGCTCGCGGGCGTCGGTGAGGGTGCGCGGTCCGTCGGTCTCCATGGCGTCGAGAGTATTCTCTCGACAGCTTTCTTTCGAGAGCTTTCTCTTCAGATGCTGCACCCGAGACACGACGAGGCCCCCGGCATCCGCCGAGGGCCTCGTCGTTCCTGCTGCTTAGCGGTACGACCCGAAGTCGAAGTCGTCCAGCGGCACCGCCTGGCCGCTGGCCGGCCCGAAGCCGTAGTCGGTCTCCGGGTAGCCGGTCATCGAGTAGACCTTGGCCTTCGCCTCCTCGGTCGGCTCGACCCGGACGTTGCGGTACTTGCTGATGCCCGTACCGGCCGGGATGAGCTTACCGATGATCACGTTCTCCTTGAGGCCGATCAGCGAGTCGCTGCGGGCGTGGATCGCCGCGTCCGTCAGCACCCGGGTGGTCTCCTGGAAGGAGGCCGCCGACAGCCAGGAGTCCGTGGCCAGCGAGGCCTTGGTGATACCCATCAGCACCGGGCGACCCGCAGCGGGCTCGCCGCCCTCGGAGACGAGCCGGCGGTTCTCCGACTCGAAGAGCGCCCGGTCGACCAGCACGCCCGGCAGGAACTCGGTCGAGCCGGAGTCGATGACCGTCACCCGCTTGAGCATCTGGCGGATGATGATCTCGATGTGCTTGTCGTGGATGAGCACACCCTGCGAGCGGTAGACCTCCTGGACCTCCTGGGTCAGGTGGACCTGGACCGCGCGCGGGCCGAGGATGCGCAGCAGCTCGTGCGGGTCGATGGTGCCCTCGGTGAGCTTCTCGCCGACCTCGACGTGGTCGCCGTCGTGGGCCCGCAGCTTGACCCGCTTCGAGATCTTGTCGTAAACGATCTCGTCGCTGCCGTCGTCCGGGATCACGATGATCTTCCGCGACCGCTCGCCGTCCTCGATCCGGATCCGGCCCGGGGTGTCGGCGATGGGCGCCTTACCCTTCGGCACCCGCGCCTCGAAGATCTCCTGGACACGGGGCAGACCCTGGGTGATGTCCTCACCCGCGACACCACCGGTGTGGAAGGTACGCATCGTCAGCTGCGTACCCGGCTCACCGATGGACTGGGCGGCGATGATGCCGACCGCCTCACCGATGTCGACCGACTTGCCGGTCGGCAGCGAACGGCCGTAGCAGGCCGCGCAGACGCCCAGCTTGGACTCGCAGGTGAGCACGCTGCGCACCCGGACGGTCTCCACTCCGGCCGCCACGATCCGGTCGACGCCGATCGAGTTGATGTCCTGGCCGCGCTCGGCGACCACGGTGCCGTCCGGCCCCTTGATGTCGTCGGCCAGGGTCCGGGCGTGCACGCTGGTCTCGGCGTGCGTGTGCACGACCAGCTTGCCGTCCAGCCGCTCGCCGATCTGCATCGGGATGGCGCGGTCGGTGCCGCAGTCCTCCTCGCGGATGATGACGTCCTGCGAGACGTCCACCAGACGGCGGGTCAGGTAACCCGAGTCGGCGGTACGCAGCGCGGTGTCGGCGAGACCCTTGCGGGCACCGTGCGTGGAGATGAAGTACTCCAGCACGGAGAGACCCTCGCGGTACGACGCCTTGATCGGACGCGGGATGATCTCACCCTTGGGGTTGGCCACCAGACCACGGATCGCCGCGATCTGCCGGAGCTGGAGCAGGTTACCGCGGGCCCCCGAGTTGATCATCTTCCACAGCGGGTTCTCCTGCGGCAGCGCGGTGTCCATCTCCTTGGCGACCTCATTGGTCGCCTTGGTCCAGATCTCGATGAGCTCGCCGCGACGCTCCTCGGCGGTCATCAGACCACGCTGGTACTGCTTGTCGATCCGGTCGGCTTCCTTCTCGTACCGCTCCAGGATCTCCCGCTTGCGCGGCGGAGCGATGACGTCCTCCATGCCGATGGTGACGCCGGACCAGGTGGCCCAGTGGAAACCGGCCTCCTTGAGCCCGTCCAGGGTGGCCGCCAGGGCCACCTTCGGGAAGCGCTCGGCGAGGTCGTTGACGATCGCGGAGAGCTGGCCCTTGCGGATCTCGTAGTTCACGAAGCGGTAGCCCTGCGGCAGCGTCTCGTTGAACAGGACCCGGCCGAGCGTGGTCTCCACGGTCACCGGCTCGCCCTCGACCCAGCCCTCCGGCGCGACCCACGGCTCGGCGCCGGCGCCGTTGTCGACCCCGACGAGGTCGCGCAGGCGGATCTTGACCGGAGTCTGCAGGTGCAGCTCGCCGTTGTCGAAGGCCATCCGCGCCTCGGCGTCCGAGCTGAACGCCCGGCCCTCGCCCGTGCCCCCAGGAGTGAGGTGGGTGAGGTGGTAGAGACCGATGACCATGTCCTGGGTGGGCATGGTGACCGGCTTGCCGTCGGCCGGCTTGAGGATGTTGTTCGACGACAGCATCAGGATCCGCGCCTCGGCCTGGGCCTCGGCGGACAGCGGCACGTGGACCGCCATCTGGTCACCGTCGAAGTCGGCGTTGAACGCGGTGCAGACCAGCGGGTGGATCTGGATGGCCTTGCCCTCGACCAGCTGCGGCTCGAAGGCCTGGATGCCCAGCCGGTGCAGGGTGGGCGCCCGGTTCAGCAGGACCGGGTGCTCGCCGATGACCTCCTCCAGCACGTCCCACACGACCGGCCGCTGCCGCTCGACCATCCGCTTGGCGGACTTGATGTTCTGCGCGTGGTTGAGGTCGACCAGCCGCTTCATCACGAACGGCTTGAACAGCTCCAGCGCCATCTGCTTGGGCAGACCGCACTGGTGCAGCTTGAGCTTCGGGCCGACCACGATGACCGAACGGCCGGAGTAGTCGACGCGCTTGCCCAGCAGGTTCTGGCGGAACCGACCCTGCTTGCCCTTGAGCATGTCGGAGAGCGACTTCAGCGGCCGGTTGCCCGGGCCGGTGACCGGACGACCGCGACGGCCGTTGTCGAACAGCGCGTCGACGGCCTCCTGGAGCATCCGCTTCTCGTTGTTGACGATGATCTCGGGCGCGCCGAGGTCGATCAGCCGCTTGAGGCGGTTGTTCCGGTTGATCACCCGGCGGTACAGGTCGTTCAGGTCGGAGGTCGCGAACCGGCCACCGTCCAGCTGCACCATCGGACGCAGGTCCGGCGGGATGACCGGGACGCAGTCGAGCACCATGCCGAGCGGCGAGTTGCGGGTGTTCTGGAACGCCGCCACGACCTTCAGTCGCTTGAGCGCCCGGATCTTCCGCTGGCCCTTGCCGGAGCGGATGGTCTCGCGCAGATGCTCGGCCTCGGCGCCGAGGTCCATGTTCTGGACCAGCGCCTTGATGGCCTCGGCGCCCATGCTGCCGGTGAAGTACTCGCCGAAGCGGTCGCGCAGCTCGCGGTAGAGCAGCTCGTCGGTGACCAGCTGCTTCGGCTCCAGCTTGCGGAAGGTGTCGAGGACCTCGTCGAGGCGGTCGATCTCGCGCTGGGCCCGGTCGCGGATCTGGCGCATCTCGCGCTCTCCGCCCTCCTTGACCTTGCGCCGGACGTCCGCCTTCGCGCCCTCGGCCTCCAGCTCGGCCAGGTCGGCCTCGAGCTTGGCGGCCCGCTTCTCGATCTCCGAGTCGCGGCTGTTCTCGGCCTGCCGCTTCTCGGCCAGGATCTCGTTCTCGATGGTCGAGAGGTCGCGGTGACGCGCCTCGGCGTCCACGCTCGTCACGACGTACGAGGCGAAGTAGATGATCTTCTCGAGGTCCTTCGGGGCGAGGTCCAGCAGGTAGCCCAGCCGGCTCGGCACGCCCTTGAAGTACCAGATGTGGGTCACCGGAGCGGCCAGCTCGATGTGACCCATCCGCTCCCGGCGAACCTTGGAGCGGGTCACCTCGACGCCGCAGCGCTCGCAGATGATGCCCTTGAAGCGGACCCGCTTGTACTTACCGCAGTAGCACTCCCAGTCCCGCTGCGGACCGAAGATCTTCTCGCAGAAGAGCCCGTCCTTCTCCGGCTTCAGGGTGCGGTAGTTGATGGTCTCGGGCTTCTTGACCTCACCGTGGGACCACTGACGGATGTCGTCGGCGGTGGCGAGGCCGATGCGCAGCTCGTCGAAGAAGTTGACGTCGAGCACTATGTCCCCTATGTCGTCGTCTGTACTGCCTAGCTAACGGGCGGGGTCGGGAGCCGGCGGACCGGCTCCCGACCGCTCGCCTCAGACCTCTTCGACCGAGCTCGGCTCGCGCCGGGACAGGTCGATGCCCAGCTCCTCCGCGGCCCGGAACACCTCGTCGTCGGTCTCGCGCATCTCCAGGGCCACACCGTCGCTGGAGAGCACCTCGACGTTGAGGCACAGCGACTGCAGCTCCTTGAGCAGCACCTTGAACGACTCCGGGATGCCCGGCTCCGGGATGTTCTCGCCCTTGACGATCGCCTCGTAGACCTTGACCCGGCCGAGGACGTCGTCGGACTTGATCGTCAGCAGCTCCTGCAGGGCGTAGGCGGCGCCGTACGCCTGCATCGCCCAGCACTCCATCTCACCGAAGCGCTGGCCACCGAACTGCGCCTTACCACCCAGCGGCTGCTGCGTGATCATCGAGTACGGGCCGGTCGACCGGGCGTGGATCTTGTCGTCGACCAGGTGGTTGAGCTTCAGGATGTAGACGTAGCCGACCGCGATCGGGTCCGGCAACGGCTCGCCGGAGCGACCGTCGAACAGCTGCGCCTTGCCGCTGCGCCCGATCAGCTGCTGGCCGTCCCGGTTGGGCAGGGTCGACTCGAGCAGACCGGAGATCTCCTCCTCGCGGGCACCGTCGAAGACCGGGGTGGCCACGTTGGTGTCCGGCTCGGACTCGTGCGCGTTGATCGAGCGGAGCTGGCGCTTCCAGTCGGCGTCGTCGCCGTCCACGCTCCAGCCCGTCTTGGCCACCCACCCGAGGTGGGTCTCCAGGACCTGGCCGATGTTCATCCGGGACGGCACACCGAGCGGGTTCAGCACGATGTCGACCGGGGTGCCGTCCTCCAGGAACGGCATGTCCTCGATCGGCAGGATCTTGGAGATGACGCCCTTGTTGCCGTGGCGGCCCGCGAGCTTGTCACCGTCCTGGATCTTGCGCTTCTGGGCCACGTAGACCCGGACCAGCTCGTTCACGCCCGGGGGCAGCTCGTCGCCGTCCTCGCGGGAGAAGGTACGCACGCCGATGACCGTGCCGGTCTCACCGTGCGGCACCTTCAGCGAGGTGTCCCGGACCTCGCGCGCCTTCTCGCCGAAGATCGCGCGGAGCAGCCGCTCCTCCGGGGTCAGCTCGGTCTCGCCCTTCGGGGTGACCTTGCCGACCAGGATGTCGCCGGGGACGACCTCGGCGCCGATCCGGATGATGCCGCGCTCGTCGAGGTCGGCGAGCATCTCCTCGCTGACGTTCGGGATATCGCGGGTGATCTCCTCCGGGCCGAGCTTGGTGTCCCGGGCGTCGACCTCGTGCTCCTCGATGTGGATCGAGGTGAGCACGTCCTGCTGCACGAGGCGCTGCGACAGGATGATCGCGTCCTCGTAGTTGTGGCCCTCCCAGGTCATGAACGCCACGAGCAGGTTGCGCCCGAGCGCCATCTCGCCCTCGTCGGTGCACGGACCGTCGGCGATGACCTGGCCGGCCTCGACGCGGTCGCCCTCGAAGACGACCGGCTTCTGGTTGACGCAGGAGCCGGCGTTGGAGCGGCGGAACTTGTGCAGCAGGTACGTCCGGCGGTGGCCGTCGTCCTGGTGAACGGTGATGTAGTCCGCGCAGAGGTCCTCGACCACACCGCCGACCTCGGCGACGACCACGTCGCCGGCGTCCACGGCCGCGCGGTACTCCATGCCCGTGCCGACCAGCGGGGACTCCGCCTTGACCAGCGGCACCGCCTGGCGCTGCATGTTCGCGCCCATGAGCGCGCGGTTGGCGTCGTCGTGCTCGAGGAACGGGATCATCGCCGTCGCGACCGAGGTCATCTGCCGCGGCGACACGTCCATGTAGTCGACGGCCGCCGGCGCCACGTCCTCGGTCTCGCCGCCCTTACGGCGGACCAGGACGCGGTCCTCGGCGAACGACCCGTCGGACTTCAGCGGGGCGTTGGCCTGCGCCTTGACGAACCGGTCCTCCTCGTCCGCGGTCAGGTAGTCGATCTGGTCGGTGACCCGACCGTCGATGACCTTCCGGTACGGCGTCTCGATGAAGCCGAACGGGTTGACCCGGGCGAAGGTGGAGAGCGCGCCGATCAGACCGATGTTCGGGCCTTCCGGCGTCTCGATCGGGCACATCCGGCCGTAGTGGGACGGGTGCACGTCGCGGACCTCGAAGCCGGCCCGCTCCCGGGACAGACCACCCGGACCGAGCGCGCTCAGCCGGCGCCGGTGGGTCAGGCCCGCCAGCGGGTTGGTCTGGTCCATGAACTGGGACAGCTGCGACGTACCGAAGAACTCCTTGATCGCCGCCACCACCGGGCGGATGTTGATCAGGGTCTGCGGCGTGATCGCCTCGACGTCCTGGGTGGTCATCCGCTCGCGGACGACCCGCTCCATCCGGGACAGGCCGACCCGGACCTGGTTCTGGATCAGCTCGCCCACGGTACGCAGGCGACGGTTGCCGAAGTGGTCGATGTCGTCGGCCTCGTAGCCCTCCTCACCGGCGTGCAGCCGGCACAGGTATTCCACGGTGGCGACGATGTCGTCCTCGGTCAGCGTCCCGGTGGTGATCGGGACGCCGATCTCGAGCTTCTTGTTGAACTTGTACCGCCCGACCTTGGCCAGGTCGTACCGCTTCGGGTTGAAGAAGAGGTTGTCCAGCAGGGTCTGGGCGTTCTCGCGGGTCGGCGGCTCGCCCGGACGGAGCTTGCGGTAGATGTCCAGCAGCGCCTCGTCCTGACCGCCGATGTGATCCTTCTCGAGCGTGGTCATCATCAGCTCGGACCAGCCGAACTTCTCGCGGATCTGCTCCGCGGACCACCCGATGGCCTTGAGCAGGACGGTGACGGCCTGCCGGCGCTTGCGGTCGATGCGGACGCCGACCGTGTCGCGCTTGTCGATGTCGAACTCCAGCCAGGCACCCCGGCTCGGGATGACCTTGACGCTGGAGAGGTCGCGGTCGGAGGTCTTGTCCGGCTGCTTGTCGAAGTACACGCCCGGCGAGCGGACGAGCTGGCTGACCACGACGCGCTCGGTGCCGTTGATGATGAAGGTGCCCTTCGGCGTCATCATCGGGAAGTCACCCATGAACACCGTCTGGCTCTTGATCTCGCCAGTGGTGTTGTTGGTGAACTCCGCGGTCACGAACAGCGGCGCGCAGTAGGTCAGGTCCTTCTCCTTGCACTCCTCGATCGAGGCCTTGACCTCGTCGAAGCGCGGAGCCGAGAAGGAGAGCGACATGGTGCCGGAGAAGTCCTCAATGGGACTGATCTCGTCGAGGATCTCCGCGAGACCCGAGCGTGCGTGCGGGTCGTCCGCCGACCGGCCCTGCCAAGCCTCGTTGCCGACGAGCCAGTCGAAGGACTCGTTCTGGATGGCGAGGAGGTTGGGGACCTCGAGGTGTTCGGTGATCCGACCGAATGAAACTCGGCGGGGCGCGAAAGCGCTCGACGTACGACTGGTCTTCGCAGGGCGGGAAGCTGCCAAGATGCGTCCTTCCGAGGACCGGTGCTGCAGAACGGCTGGTACGCGTGCACTCCAATGACCCCACCAGAAATATCCGCAATCGGACATTTCCGAGCAGGGGTCAAGTCGGAAGGCAGCGCAAACTAGCAGTGTAGCCGAGAGGCTAACCGCTGTCCAGCCCACCCCGCAGGTCATCGCGGAACTTGCCTCGGGACCTCGGAAAACCGGGTCTACCGGGCCGCTCGGAACGCGACGGTCCTGCCGGTCCGCTCGGGCGTCGCGGCGGTGGTGCTGCCGCTGGCTTTACCCAAGAGGTGGCCGTTGCAAGCGCGGAAGGTCTTGCTGGTGTCAGCGTGCCTGTCAGCCCGGTGCCGCGTCAAGGGCCGGTTACGCCTCGGGGTGTCTTTCCCACCGACGGGCTACCGACAGACGTCGCTGTGAAGCCGGTGCGAAGACCCTGTACGCCCTGCTCACGCCGCTGCCACCGGGAGCACCAACCACAGCGGGCGGCGATCCGTTCCCGGATCACCGCCCGCCGCGACGCGGTTGTGCCCCGGCTCACGTGAGCCGGACGCGCGTCAGGTCAACGCAAGGTCACTTGAGGGTGACCTTGGCGCCCTCGCCCTCGAGCTTGGCCTTGGCCTTCTCGGCGGTCTCCTTGTTGGCCTTCTCCAGAACGGCCTTCGGAGCGGCCTCGACCAGGTCCTTGGCCTCCTTGAGGCCCAGGCCGGTCAGCTCACGCACGACCTTGATGACCTGGATCTTCTTGCCACCGTCGGCGTCGAGGATGACGTCGAACTCGTCCTTCTCCGGCTCGGCCTCGGCGGCCGGGGCACCCGGGACGGCGGCGCCGGCGACGGCAACCGGAGCGGCGGCGGTGACCTCGAAGGTCTCCTCGAACTGCTTCACGAACTCGGAGAGCTCGATCAGCGTCATCTCCTTGAACGCGTCGAGCAGCTCGTCGGTGCTGAGCTTCGCCATGTCTGGCGTCCTTTCCTGAATGGTTAACTAAGAACGTGGGTGCGCCGCGGGGCCTCAGGCCGCCTCGGCGCCCTCCTTCTCGCGCTTGTCCTGCAGAGCGGCCGCCAGACGCGCGGTCTTGGCGAGCGGAGCCTGGAACAGGGCCGCGGCCTTGCTCAGGTTGCCCTTCATGGCGCCGGCCAGCTTCGCCAGCAGCACCTCGCGGGACTCCAGGTCGGCGAGCTTCGTGACCTCGGCCGCGGAAATGGCCTTGCCCTCGAAGACACCGCCCTTGATGACGAGCTTCGGGTTGGCCTTCGCGAAGTCGCGAAGCCCCTTCGCCGCCTCGACGACGTCGCCCGAAACGAAAGTCAGCGCGGTAGGACCGGTGAACAGCTCGTCGAGGCCGGAGATGCCCGCGTCGGCCGCGGCACGCTTGGCCAGCGTGTTCTTCGCGACCGTGTAGCTGGTCTCCTTGCCGAGCGAGCGCCGCAGCTGGGTGAGCTGCGAAACCGTGAGCCCGCGGTACTCGGTCAGCACGGTGGCCCCCGCGTTGCGGAAGCTCTCGGTCAGCTCGGCGACGGCCGTGGCCTTGTCGGCCCGGATCGGCTTGTCCGCCATGTCCCTCCTCTCTCGTTGCTCGGAGCTGGTACGCCGGCGACGAGCGGAGGCTCGCGACGGCGGCGGAGGCATCACGACAACGAGAAAAGCCCCGGCGCAGGGCGCACGGGGCGAGGGCCGGCATCATGGGCGCAGTCGGCGGACCACGCACAACACCGATTTTCGCTTGCCGCCCTACGCGGGTCGCCCGTCATCGCGGGACCTTCGACCGTGCCAGGGCACGGTGACCAGCGGTCTTTGGGTGGAACTACGCGACAAGGTTACGCGACGTGTGCCAGTACCGCCAAATCGCCCCCGACGTGCCCCCGGTCACCCGTTCCGTCCGCTTGATCGACTCCGTTCACGGCAATCCGGGCCGACACGACGCCGGAACGCCCCGACCTGCCGCAACCGGAGTGGATCAAGGCGGCCGCGCCAGGCGGCGGGGCCGGGCGGGCCGGGTGGCGTGGGCGGGCGGACCAGGCGGGGGCCGGCCAGGCGGGCGGATCCTCGGGGCAGGCGGCGGGGGGTCAGGCGCGGGTGCGTCGGCCCCAGGCGTAACCGGCCAGGGCCACGGCGGCCCAGGCCAGCGCCCAGGCGGTCAGCAGCACGCCGGTGGCGAGCGCGAGATGGCCGGTCAGCACCCGGGCGGCCGGCATCAGCGGCGGGGCCAGCCACGGCACCGCCGAGCCGGAGAGGCCGAGGACCAGCGCGCCGACCGCACCGAGGGCGAGCACGGCGACGCCGTACCCGGCGCTGCGGGTGATCGCCCGGCTGGCCAGCGCGCCCAGCCCCACCGCGCCGGGCAGGGCGAGCAGGTGGACCCAGAGGCCGAGGGCCACCCCGGCGGCGAGCGACCGGTCCCCCGGCCCGGTCGGCCCGGTCACCCCGCCGACCAGCCACGGGAAGACCAGCGCGACGGCCACCGTGCCGAGCCCGGCCAGGGCCGCGGCGAGCAGACCGGCGGCCCGTTCCAGGGCCGGGCCGAGCACCACCTGGGCGAGCCGGCGCTGCACGTCCGGCTCCACGTCCAGCAGGATCTTGGTCTGCCAGGCCAGCACCGGGAAGAGCACCACCGCCGAGACGCCGTACGCCTCCGCCGGCTGCGCCCGGCCGCCGCCGTAGAGGACGCCGAGGGCGAGCAGGCCGGCCAGCACCGGGGCCAGCGCCCGTCCGGTACGCAAGAAGCCGGCCAGCCGCAGCCGGACCAGCGCGGTCACCGGGCCACCTCCGGCGCGGCCCCGGTCCGGTCCGGCTCGGCCGCCGGGCCGCCGTCGGGCGCGGCCGACACCGCCTCGACCGGGCCGGAGCCGCCCGTCGTCGGGACACCGCCACGATCCTCGACAGGCTCCGCCGCTGCCCCGGAGTCGAGTGGCGCCGCGCCGGGCGGGGCCGACTCGGTGCGAGGTCCGGGGCGGGTGACCGGAGGCGAGACCGCGCCGGCCGTCGCGCCGGACCCGGGTCGCGTGGCGGGGGGCGGGGCAGCGGGTTCGCGTACCCGGAGGACGTGATGGCCCTCGGCGCGCAACCGGGCGACGGCGGCGGCGAGCCCGGTGGTCGGGACGGCCAGCTCGACCACCGCGACGGTCGCGGCCCCGGCCAGCGGCTCCTCGGTCACCGCGCCGTCGGCGACCGTCCAGTGCCGGGCGCCCGGCAGCCGGACCGTCTCGCCACGGTGGTCGCTGACCAGCACCGTTCCGCCGTCGGCGAGGACCTCGTCGACCACCTCCGGGACCAGCCCGCGGGCGGCGGCGTCCAGCCCCTCCCAGGGCTCGTCGAGGACGAGCAGGCCGGGCGGGCGCAGCAGGGCCTGGGCCAGGCCGACCTTCTGGGCGGTCCCCTTGGAGAGCTGCGGCAGCCGGACGTCGTGGAACCGGGTCAGGCCGAGCCGGTCGACCCAGTGCCGCACCGCCCGGTCGGCCTCGGGACCGGAGAGCCCGGCCACCCGGCCCATCGCGGTGAGGTACGCGCCCACGGTGAACGGCTGGTCGGCGGGGAACCGCTCGGGCACCCAGCCGACAACGCCGGGCCGGTCGACCACCCGGCCCCGGGTCGGACGGAGCACGCCCGCCGCGAGCTGGAGCAGGGTGGACTTGCCGACGCCGTTACGCCCGAGCACCACCGCCACCTCGCCCGGACCGATCCCTACGTCGGTCTCCCGCAGCACCCACGGACCGCGCCGCTGGTACCGCAGCCAGACCCCCTCCAGCCGCATGCGCCGAGCCTCCCACACCGGAAAGCCGGACGGGGCCCCGCCACCAGGGTGGCGGGGCCCCGTCAGGGCAGTCGTGCTCAGGCCTCGGCCGCAGCCTCGGTCAGGTTCTTCACCGCGTTCGGGTCGACCGGGACGCCCGGGCCCATGGTGGTGGTGAGGGTGACCTTCTTCAGGTACTTGCCCTTGGCCGCGGACGGCTTCGAGCGCAGGACCTCGTCCAGCACCGCGGCGTAGTTGTCGATCAGCTGGGACTCGGAGAACGAGGCCTTGCCGATGATCAGGTGGAGGTTGGAGTGCTTGTCCACCCGGAAGGTGATCTTACCGCCCTTGATGTCCGCGACGGCCTTGGTGACGTCCATGGTCACCGTGCCGGTCTTCGGGTTCGGCATCAGGCCGCGCGGGCCCAGGATCCGCGCGATCCGGCCGATCTTGGCCATCTGGTCCGGGGTGGCGATCGCCGCGTCGAAGTCCAGCCAACCGCCCTGGATACGGGCGACCAGCTCGTCGGTGCCCACCTCGTCCGCACCCGCCGCGGCGGCCTCCTCGGCCTTCGCGCCGGCGGCGAAGACGATCACGCGGGCGGTCTTACCGGTGCCGTGCGGCAGGTTGACCGTGCCGCGGACCATCTGGTCCGCCTTGCGGGGGTCGACGCCGAGGCGCATCGCGACCTCGACCGTGGCGTCGAACTTGACGTTGGTGGTCTCCTTGGCCAGCTTGACGGCCTCGGCGGGAGAGTAGAGCTTCGACCGGTCGATGACCTCGGCGGCCTTGCGGTAGCTCTTGCTGCGCTGCATTTCTCGTTACTCCTGTGGTCTATGGCGGGCCGCGGTGTCCGCGCGCCCTCCCACGAACTGATCGGGAAAGTGCTGACCGACGTCAGTCGTTGACGACGATACCCATCGACCGGGCGGTGCCGGCGATGATCTTCGCAGCCTGGTCGATGTCGTTGGCGTTGAGGTCGACCATCTTCTTCTCGGCGATCTCGCGCACCTGGGTCATGGTCACGGAGCCGACCTTGTCCTTCTGCGGGACGCCCGAACCCTTCTCCACACCGGCGGCCTTGAGCAGCAGCCGGGCGGCGGGCGGGGTCTTCAGGACGAAGGTGAAGGTCCGGTCCTCGTAGACGCTGATCTCGGCGGGGACGATGTCGCCCCGCTGCGCCTCGGTCTGCGCGTTGTAGGACTTGCAGAACTCCATGATGTTCACGCCGTGCTGGCCGAGCGCGGGGCCGACCGGCGGCGCCGGCGTGGCCTGGCCAGCCTTCAGCTGAAGCGTGAACGTCTTGACGAGCTTCTTCTTCGGAGGCATGTCTCTTCCTGGGGCTTGGAACTGGGATTTTCGCCGGCCCGCGGGCGCGCACGGTCAGCGCGGTGCGGACAGCCGACGTTCTAGGGTAGCGCAGACTTCCGCCGCCCCCGCCGCCGAGGTCCGACGGGCCGCGAAAACGACACACCGGCGGCGGACCGGAAGGCCCACCGCCGGTGCGCGGCGTACGTCAGATCTTGGCGACCTGGTTGAAGTTCAGCTCGACCGGCGTCTCCCGACCGAAGATCGAGACCAGCACCTTCAGCTTCTGCTGGTCGGCGTTGATCTCGCTGATCGTCGCCGGCAGCGAGGCGAACGCCCCGTCGGTGACGGTGACCGAGTCGCCGACCTCGAAGTCGAGGACCTTGACCTCGGGCTTCGCCTTCTTCTCCACGGCCTCGACCGCCGGGGCCAGCCACTTCAGCACCTCGTCGAGGCTCAGCGGCGCCGGGCGGTCGGCCCGGTCGGTCGCTCCGACGAAGCCGGTGACCCCCGGGGTGTTCCGGACGCAGGAGTAGGACTCGGCGGTCAGCTCCATCCGGACCAGGATGTAGCCCGGGAAGACCTTCGCCTGGACCTGCGACCGCTTGCCGTTCTTGACCTCGACCTCTTCCCGGGTCGGCACCTCGACCTGGTAGATGAAGTCCTCCATGTCGAGGGAGGTGATCCGGGTCTCGAGGTTGGTCTTGACCTTGTTCTCGTAGCCGGCGTAGGAGTGCACCACGTACCAGTCACCGGGGGCGTAGCGCAGCTTCTGGCGCAGCTCGGCGACCGGGTCGAACTCCTCGTCCACCGGCTCGGCGGTCGGGAATTCCGGCTCGCTGGCGGCCTCGACCGACTCCTCGTTGGCCGCCGTCGCCACCGCGGACTGCTCGTCCGGGGTCTCGGCGGTCTCGTCGTACTCAGGCACGCTCGCTCACTTCCGTCACTATCGCTGTTGGCCTGTCAGCTCTTGCCGCCGAAGACGAACAGCACCGCCTTCGCGAAGCCGTAGTCCAGGCCGGCCACGATCGCCAGCATCACCGCGACGAAGGTGACCACCACGGCCGTGTAGGTCAGCAGCTCCTTGCGGGTCGGCCAGATGACCTTACGCAGCTCGGCCACGACCTCGCGGAAGAACCGCGCGATGCGGGCGAAGAGCCCGATCCGCTCGGTGTCCTTCCGGGTCTTGCGGCCCTCGGTCGACTCGGCGCGGGCCCGCTTACGGGTAGCGGTGCCACCCCGGGAGACCGACTCGTCCTCCGCGTTGGTGGCGTCGTCGTCGGCCACGTCGTCGACAACCGCGTCCTCTTCCAGACGCTCGTCGCCGGCGTCCTCGCCGCGCCGCTTGCTCTCGGCCACTTCGCCCTCCGTGCGGGATATCGGGTCGCACGCCGATGAGCGTGCGCAGCGTGTGGTCACGCCGGCCGGACCAACCGTCCCGCGACGGGCCGCGGCCGGCGGACCGACCGGATGGGCCCCGAATGCCTCGGAACCACCCCGCCGGTGCCACCACCACGGGCCGGACGCCGCCGTACGGGCGGCGCGACCCACGGAACGGTCAGGCCTGAGGCGCAGGGGTGACAGGACTTGAACCTGCAGCCTGCGGTTTTGGAGACCGCTGCTCTGCCAATTGAGCTACACCCCTGTGCGGCAACGATCACCCCACCCGAGCACGCAGTGCCAGGCAGGGGTCACTTGCCCCACGGCGGACCAGTGTACGGGTAGTCGTGCGACTTTCCCAACCGGTCTGCCCCTCGCGCGTCGACAGATCCCTCAGCGAGGCGTCCGGACGGTCGCCCGGGCCTGCGACAGCACCTTCTCGCCGAGGCAGGTCGCGGTCACGTCAAGCCTGGTCAGGCCGTCCTCGGTGACCTCCTTGACCACCGCGGAGACCTCGATCTCAGTGCCCTCGTCGGTGTCGGGGACGACCACCGGGCGGGTGAACCGGACGCCGAAGTCGACCACCGCGTCCGGCGCGCCGGCCCAGGCGGTGACCGCCCGGCCGACCAGCGCCATGGTGAACATGCCGTGGGCGATGACCCCGGGCAGGCCCACCTTGGTGGCGGTCCGGTCGCTCCAGTGGATCGGGTTGAAGTCGCCCGAGGCGCCCGCGTAGCGGACCAGGTCCGCACGGGTCACCCGGAAGGTCTGGGTGGGCAGCTCCATGGTCAGGCCTCTCCGCGTACGACGATCTTGGACCAGACGGCGACCACCGGCTCGCCGGCGGCGGTGCTCACGTCGGTGCGGGTGGTCAGGAAGCCGTGCCCGCCCCGGGTGGTGACCTCCTCGATGGTGTTGACGCAGATCAGCTCGTCGCCGGCCACCACCGGCCGGGTGTACGCGAAGCGCTGGTCGCCGTGCACCACCCGGCTGTAGTCCACGCCGAGCGCCGGGTCCTCGATGATCTGCCGGCTGGCGGGCATGGTGACGACCACCGGGAAGGTCGGCGGGGCGACCACGTCGGGGTGCCCGAGCGCCCGGGCCGCCTCCGGGTCGTGGTGGGCCGGGTCGGTGGCGCCGATGGCGGTGGCGAACTCGCGGATCTTTTCTCGGCCCACCTGATAGGGGGCGGTCGGCGGATAGGTCCGGCCGACGAAGGACGGGTCCAGGGACATGCCGCGAACCTACACGTAAAACACGAACGCCGATCCGTACGGGACGGGCGGCGCGGGGCCGCCATCCGTGCGGATCGGCGTTCGGAGGAGCTGGGGGGCCTGGACCGGCAGGGCCGGCCGTGGGTCAGCGGGTCTCGCGGTGGACCGTGTGCTTGCCGTCCCGGGGGCAGAACTTCTTCAGCTCGATGCGGTCCGGGTCGTTACGACGGTTCTTGCGCGTGATGTAGTTGCGCTCCTTGCACTCCACACACGCCAAAGTGATCTTCGGCCGGACATCGGTCGCCTTCGCCACGGCGGAGTGCCTTCCTCGCTAACGGGTAACAACTACGGCGCATCAGCCTACGCGCTGACGGCGTAGACATGCAAAATGGGCACCTGTGGCGCCCATCCCACCGACCACCGGGTGGACCCGGAGGACGAGAGTAGCGGTGGCCGGACTTGAACCGGCGACACAGCGATTATGAGCCGCTTGCTCTGCCATCTGAGCTACACCGCCGTGGCGGGTCCAGCCGGACCCTTTGAGCCCCCTTACGGAATCGAACCGTAGACCTTCTCCTTACCATGGAGACGCTCTGCCGACTGAGCTAAGGGGGCCTGCTTGATCACCCCGTGGGGTGTCGCGCAGGAGAAACAGTACACGACCTCGCCGCCGAGGTGAAATCGGATCCCCCCTTGCCGCGTCCCCGCAGCTCAGGGCACCACCCGCAGGCGTGGCAGCTCGCCGGCGGGGACCGGCTCCGGGTCGACCTGGGCGGCGAACCAGGCCTCCAGCCGCTCGTACGGCAGCGGCCGGCTGAACAGGAACCCCTGCCCGATCTCGCAGCCGATGTCCTGGAGCAGCTCCAGGGTCAGCTCGCTCTCCACGCCCTCGGCCACCACGGCCAGACCGAACTGCTGGGAGAGGGTCACCACGGCGTTCACGATCGCCAGGTCGCCCGGATCGGTCGCCATGCCCTGCACGAACGAGCGGTCGACCTTCACCTCGTGCACCGGCAGCCGGCGCAGCTGGGCCAGGGACGAGTTCCCGGTGCCGAAGTCGTCCACCGAGAGCCGGACGCCGAGGTCGCGCAGGCGCCGCAGGGTCGGAATCGGGCGTTCGGTGCCATCGAGCACACCGGCCTCGGTGATCTCCAGGGTGAGCCGCTGCGGCGGTACGTCGTACTCGTCGAGCAGCTCCCGGACCAGCGAGGGGAAGTGCTGGTCGGTGAGGGTACGGGCGGCGAGGTTGACCGAGACGGCCAGCGGCTGCCCGCCCTGCTGCCAGTCGCGGCTGCGCCGCAGGCTCTCCCGGAGCACGAACTCGGTGAGCCGGCCCAGTTGGCCGGTGTGCTCGGCCACCGCGACGAAATCGTCCGGGGCCACCGTGCCGTGCGCCGGATGCTCCCAGCGGGCCAGGCACTCCACCCCGACCAGGCGGCGGTCCCGCAGCGTCACCTTCGGCTGGAAGTAGACCTCCAGCTCACCGTCGTCCAAGGCCCGGCGCAGGTCGCCGGCGAGGCCCAGCCGGCGCAGCGACCGGGACTCCAGCGCCGGACTGTAGAGCTGGACGCTGCCGGGGACCGACTTGGCCGCCGTCGTCGCGAGGTCGACCCGCTGCAGCAGGGCCAGCGCGTCGCTGCCGTGGTCGGGATGCACGGCCACCCCGACGGCGGTGTCGACGTCCAGGGTCAGCGCGTCGAAGACCATCTCGTCGCGGATCTGCTCGCGCAGCTGCCCGGCCAGGTCCAGTGCCGCCTCGGTGCTCTCCAGCCGCAGGGTCACCAGGAACTCGTCGCCGCCGGCCCGGCCGACCAGGGCCGAGGAGGGCGCACAGGCGCGCAGCCGCTCGGCGACCTCGACGAGGACCTTGTCGCCGGCCGCGTGGCCGAGCGACTCGTTGACCTGACGCAGGCGGTCGACGTCGAACAGCAGCAGCGCCACCACCTCGCCGGGTGCCCTGATCTTGACCGCCTCGGCGACCGCCGCGGTGAGCCGTCGACGGTTGGGCAGCTTGGTGAGCGCGTCGTGCTCCGCGTCGTGCCGCAGGCGGTCGACCAGCCGAGAGTTCTCCAGAGCGACGGCGGCGTGCGCGGCGACGGTCTCGAAGACCGCCACGTCCCGCTGGGTGAAGTGCAGCGGGTCGCCGAGCCGGTTGGTCACCTCGAGGGTGCCGATCACCACCCGGCCGGAGCGGAGCGGCACCGCCACCGTGTCCTTGACGCCGTGCTCGGCTAGCCGGTCGCGGAACTCCGGGTCGCTGCTGACGCCTCGCCCCACGGTGATGGGACGAGCCGTGTCGACGGCCTTCTGCCGCAGCTCCGGCGGAGTGGGCGCGGTGTCGAGCAGGCCGGGGTCGTCGACCCGGGCGGTGAGCAGGGTTTCCGGGTGCCGGCCCTGCGCGGGCAGCCAAATGGTGGCGTACTCGGCCTGGAGCAGGGCCCGGACCCGGCCGAGCAGGGCGTCGGCGAGGGTCCCGTCCTGGCCGCTGGCGGAGATTGCCCGGCTCAGCTCGTACATCCCGGTGAGGGTGCGGTGCTGCTGGAAGAACTCTGCGTACGACCGGTAGACCACCCCGAGCCCGGCGGCCAGCGCCGCGAGGGGCACCAGCGACCACCACGACTGGTCGAGCAACATCAGCACAACCAGGCCGGCCGAGACGTTGATGCCGGCGGTGAGCGTGATCGAGGGCAGCGCACGGACGGTTTCCCGGCCGGCGTGCCAGCCGACGAGCAGGGTCTGGACCGCGGCGATCGAGGTGACGCCGACCAGGATCACCATGCTGATCGCGAGGCAGAGCCCGAGCCAGGTATAAGGGCCGACGCCGTGGGCCGGGGGCAAGATGTGCAGGACCAGGGCACCCAGCGAGGTGCCCGCCGCGGCGCGGGCGACGTTGAACCAGAGTTTCGGCGCGGCCATCCGGTGCCGCAGGTGGGTGACCAGCGACGACAGGGTGTAGATGAGGACGACGGTGAGCGGCGGCAGGAAGTAGAACGCCAGCACCAGCGGCAGTTCGGTGAGGGTCATGCCCAGCGACTGGCGGCGGATCACCACGCCGACCACCGGCCCGCTGGCGAGCAGCATGAGGACCAGCAGGAGGGCTGCCGGCGCCCAGCCGCCGAAAGGCCGATCGGTGATCAGCCCGGTGACCGTCGCGCAGATGACCGCGACAAGCACCAGCGGAGCGGTGATGATCCAGGCGTCTTCCGAAGACCGGCGTCTCGGCGTGCCGCGCCCGCTCATCCCGCTCCCTGTCCAGCGCTTGTCCGGAGACTGCCGTCAGCTCACAGCGGTCGACCGGGCGACGCTCACATCCAGATGACGTCCGTCAGATGAAGATCGGTCAGACCCGAGTCGACGACGGCGACACCGGCCAGGGCGGCAAAGAGGAGGAGCGAGCCAAACAGTCGGCCCAACCTACGACCAGACATGATTGCTCCTGTCAGAGGTGTCACGAGGATGGTGGAGACTCCACGATCGTGCCACAGGGCCAGCATCCAGGAAAGGAGAGGGACGGTCGCTGGACCGGCCGCGGGTCAGGTTTCACCGTTCGGCCCACGCAACTCGACACACCTGGCCAGATCAGGGCACCCGGACCGGACGGACCCGTTCGTCCACTGCGGATTCCGACCTAACCCGCAAATCGATCATCGCCTCGGCGGGGTCTCCTCCTCGTGACGCTCCCCGAGCATGGCGGGAACCCGCCGCGTACCGCCAATGTGCCCGGCCATAGGTCACCATACATGGGTCGCCGGGGAAAACCAGAGTCCCCAGTGCGTCATATTCCCGGCACCCGCCGACCACCGCCGGCCAGCGCCGGGCCGGCACTGTCGGGTCCGACCGCGCCGACTCGGCATGCGGCAAACCCGGCTCCCGGCGCTCTCGAGACCCCCGGATACCGCAACCCGAGACCTCAGCGGCGGGGCGCGCCGGCGCTTGAGCGACGAGGATCAGCCCCGAAGAAGATCGGGCGTGGGCTCCGCCCCGACAGAAAAGGCCCTTGACTCGCGTTTCCGCAGGTCAAGGGCCTTGCCGTTCCCTGGTGGCGGGTAGAGGATTCGAACCTCTGTAGCTTTCGCGACGGATTTACAGTCCGCTCCCATTGGCCGCTCGGGCAACCCGCCAGGGCGCTCCACCGCGTCGGAACGCGGCAGCGGAAGCAAGGATAGCGGTTGCCCCCGGGGCCGCCGCAACCGGGTACCGTCAGGGGGTCCCACCGCTGGTCAGCGGGGGACGGAACAGGACATACCGCCGGACAGCAGGAGCATGAGCATGGCAGCCAACCCGTCGTTCGACATCGTAAGCAAGGTCGACCGGCAGGAGGTCGACAACGCCCTCCGCCAGGCGGAGAAGGAGCTCGCGACGCGGTTCGACTTCCGCGGCACCGGCGCCGAGATCTCCTGGTCGGGCGAGGAGGCGATCAACCTCCAGGCGGAGACCGAGGAGCGGGTCCGGGCCGCCCTGGAGGTCTTCAAGGAGAAGCTGGTCAAGCGGAACATCTCGCTCAAGTCGCTGGACGCCGGTGACCCGCGCTCGTCGGGCAAGATCTTCAAGATCGACGCCAAGGTGATCCAGGGCATCGACTCGGACAAGGCCAAGGCCATCAGCAAGAAGATCCGGGACGAGGGCCCGAAGGGCGTCCAGGCGCAGATCCAGGGCGACCAGCTCCGCGTCACCGGCAAGAAGAAGGACGACCTGCAGGCCGTCATCGCGCTGCTCAAGGGCGAGGACTTTGGCGTCGCCCTGCAGTTCACCAACTACCGGTGAGGAGGCCCCGGCCGGCCTGACGATTGGCCGACCACGCCTTGCCACCTGGGTAGGCGCCGTCACCAGGGTCGCCGGAGGTCGATCGTGATCGACCTCCGGCGGCCTGGTGACGGTCGCACGCCGGTTTGCCGCCTCCCCCGGCGGGGACTACCCCGCCGTGTCGGAACCGCTGGAACTTGCGCGTAGCGCGATCTACCGGACCCACGAGGCTGCCGTTCGGCACGGGGACGACTCGCTGCACGAGGCGGCCAGGGACATCACCCTCGCCGCCCGTGCAATGGGCTACGAGTTGGGACCGGTCGAGGAGTACCGGCCGTGTCCGGTCTGTCGGGCAGAGCCGGGGGCGCATTGCATCACCACGCCCGGCCACGACATGGTCGACGGCAGCCATCCGGAGCGGTTCCAGGACGAGACCCCGTAGACAGGACGAGGATAGGCGGAAAGGCCCGTTCCGGGATCAGATGGTGAAGCGGAGCCAGCACGGCCCGGCCGGGTCGCAACCGCCGACCCCGCTCAGCGCGAGAAGATCAGCAGCAGGACCACCGTGAGGATCGCGCTGATCAGGATCGAGCCGAGGCACCCAATCCGGTTCGAGAAGAAGACGAACATTCCGGGCGAATACCCGTCGGCGCGCGTCTGATCCCCTCAGGCCGCGAGCGACTGTTCGGCGCGTACCGCGCGGGCCTCGGCGCGGGCGATGGGGCCGGCGGGCAGCGCGGCGAGGACGGCCCCGACGGCGACCGCCGCCCCGGCGAAGAGGAAGGCCCAGGGCACGCCGCCGGCCTGGTCGACGATCAGCCCGGCCACCGCGCCGCCGGCGGCGCTCGCCGCCACCGACATGGTGACCACCCAGGTGTACGCCTCATTGAGCATGCCGGCCGGGGCGATCCGGCCGACCAGGGTGTTCTCCAGGGTCAGCGCGGGGGCGATGGTGGCCCCGCCGAGCACCAGGGCGACCCCGAGGGCGAGCGGGGTGGGCATCACTGCGAAGACCGCGAAACTGGCCGCCACCGCGCCGAGCAGCCAGGCGAACTGGCGGGTCATGTTGGCCGCCGGCCGGCGCACCCCGAACCAGAAGCCGCCCGCGGCGCTGCCGATGCCCCAGACGGCCAGCAGCAGGCCGGCGAGGCTCTCCGGGTCGTCGGCGGTGGCGTTCCCGGCGAAGGCCGGGACGATCACCCCGGCGGCCCCGAACGCGATGCCGAGGCTGGCGACGCAGAGCAGCAGGGCCGGGAAGCCGCCGACCCGCAGCGGACCGAGGCCCTTGGCGTGGTGCTCGCGCGGGTGCGGCCGCCAGGCCCGCATCACCCGGCCGAGCGCGACGGCGGTGGTCCCGACCAGGGTGACCACGGCCGCCCCGACCAGGGCCGCGGTGGCGTCGGCGAGCAGCACGAACGCCGCGACCAGCAGCGGGCCGAGCACGAAGACGACCTCGAAGAGGGAGGTCTCCGCGGCGAGCGCGGTGTTGCGCAGGTGGGTACGGCCGGAGGCCGGCGCGGTGAGGTCGTTCCAGGCGCCCCGGATGGCCGCGGTGAGCGGCGGGTAGGTGGCCCCGGCGACCCCGGCGGCCAGGTAGATCAGCGCCAGGTTGCCGGCCCCGGACCGACTGGCCCCGAGCAGCCCGAACAGGGCGAGCGGGTGGGCGACGGCGGTGACCAGCAGCACCGGGGTGGGGCCGACCCGGTCAGCGATCCGCCCGGCGACCGGGCTGAGCGCGGCCCCGGCGAGGGCGTAGATGCCGCCGGCGACGGCCGCGAGGGAGTACCGGTCGGTCACCTCCTCGACCACGAGCAGGAGCGCCAACGGGGTCATGCCGATCCCGAGCCGGCCGACGATGCCGAGGACCAGCAGCATCGGCGCGCCGGGGATCCGCCATACCCCCAGGTACTGGCGCAGAGCGGCCAAGGGTGCACCTCCGGTCGGGAGCAGGTAACGAGTGGGAACCTTTCTGACCCTAACGCCGCAGGTCGCTGCGGGGGTGGTCGGCTCGCTCACACCGCCGACCCGGTCCGGGGCTGACCTCCTGACCGGAACGCGGTAGTTTCTGATCGACCCGAGTCCATGCCAGTTCAGGCTCCGCCCCCAATGACGCACGGAGGTCCGGTGACCGGCACCCCCATCGAACCGCCCTGGATAGGGACCCACTCGTCGCCACCCGACGCCAAGCCGGCAGCGGAAGCGGATCAGATCCACTGATGACCGACGCCGACGAACGACTCGCACCACCGCCCCGGTACCGCGACCTGTTCCACCACCCGGTCGCTTCGCGGCTCGTCACCGCTCGGGGCATCTCCGAGTTGGGGGACTTCATCGGGCTCGCCGCCCTGCTGCTGCTGGCGTACGACCAGACCCGCTCGGTGCTCGGCCCGGCCGCTGTGTACGCCGCTCGGGCCCTGCCCGCGCTGCTGGTCGCCACCGTGTTCAGCGGCTGGCTCGACGTGCCGGCCCGGCGCACCATGCTGGTCTGGCTCTCGCTGGCCGGCGCGGCGCTGATCGCGATCCCGACCGTGTCGCCCCAGCCGCTGCCGGCGATCGTGGCGGCCGGCCTGCTGGGCGCGGTCCGGGCCGCGTACTCCAGCGTCAACGTGGCGATCGTCGCCGAGGCGGTGGACGGCCCGCTGCGGCTGCCGCTGTTCGGCCTCTCCGCCTTCGCCAACCTGGCGGGCCAGGTGGTCGGCCTGCTCGCCGGGGCCAGCGTGACCATGGCGCTCGGCGCGCGGATGGCGCTCCTGATCGACCTGGTGTCGTTCCTGATCGCCACGGTCGTGCTGGCCGGGTTGCCCGCCGGCCGGGGCGTCCGCCGGGGGCCCCGGCCACCGGCCACCGCCGGGGTACGCACCATCGTCGGTCACCCGGTGCTGCGCGGCGTCGCCCTGCTCACCCTCGGCACCGTGCTCTCCGGCGGGCTGCCGGAGACGCTCGCCCCCCACCTGGCCGGCGGCGGGTGGCGACCGGTCGTGCTGGCCGCCTCGGCGTTCGGCGGCGCGGTCTTCGTGCTGCTGTCGGCCCGGCGGCCCTGGCTGGCCCGGGTGGGCGGCCAGGTGGTGACGGCCGTCGCCTTGGCCGGGGCGCTGCTGCTGGCCGGTGCGCTGGTCGCGCTCGACGCGCCGGTCTGGGGGTTGGCGGCGGCGAACGCGTTGATCGGCGCGGGTGGCGGCTGGCTGATCGGGGCGCAGGCCACCTTCGCCCGACTCGCCCCGAAGGAACGGATGGGGCAGGTGGAGGCGACCATCGTGGCCGCCAACATCGTCGTCTCCGGCTGCGGCATCTTCCTGCTGGGCAGCGCCGCCCAACTGTTCGGCCCGGCGCTCGCGTACCTGGCGGCGGGGGTGGTGCTGCTCGGCGTCGTGCTGCTCAACCGACCCGACCGGTTGCCTCAGGCCACCTCCTGAGACGACTCCGCCCGCGTCCGGGGCCGGACGCGGGCGGGATCTCGTCGGTCGGGTCAGGTCAGCGCTGGAACTGCACCGGCCCGCTATTGCGGGCGAGCTGCTCCAGCCGGGCGACCCGCTGCTCCATCGGCGGGTGGGTGGAGAACATGGCGGCGAGGCCGCCACCCCGCTTGAACGGGTTGTCGATCATCAGGTGGGCGGTGCTGGTGAGCTGGCCCTGCGGCGGCAGCGGGCGCATCTGCGTACCCATGTGGATCTTGCGCAGGGCGCTGGCCAGCGCCAGCGGGTCGCGGCTCAGCTCGGCACCGGACTGGTCGGCCTGGTACTCGCGGCTCCGGCTGATCGCGAGCTGGATCAGGGTGGCCGCGATCGGGCCGAGGATCAGGGTGAGCAGCAGCACCGCCGGGTTCGGGGCGTCCTCGTCGTCCGACGAGCCCAGCGGGATGAACCAGGCGATGTTGGCCAGCATGGTGATGATGCCGGCGAGCCCGGCCGCCACGCTGGAGATGAGGATGTCCCGGTTGTAGACGTGGGACAGCTCGTGCCCGATCACGCCGCGCAGCTCGCGGTAGTCGAGGATCTCCACGATGCCCTGGGTGACGCAGACCGCCGCGTGCTGCGGGTTGCGCCCGGTCGCGAACGCGTTGGGCTGCGCGGTGGGGCTGACGTACAGGCGGGGCATCGGCTGGCCCGCCTGGGTGGAGAGCTCCCGCACCATCCGGTACAGCTCGGGGAACTGTGCCTCGCTGACCGGTTGCGCCCGCATCGAGCGCAGGGCGAGCTTGTCGGAGTAGAAGTAGGTCACGCCGTTCATCAGCAACGAGACGACGACGGCGATGACGAGGCCGCCGCTCCCGCCGAACCAGTAGCCGACCGCGAGGATCAGCGAGGTCAACAGGCCGAGCAGCGCTGCGGTCTTGAGACGGTTGTGATGCACGATCGCTCCTTCGGTGCGCGGCCCCGCGCCGGGGACCGCTGCCCGGTTCAACAACACCGGTACCCGTCAACCATCCAGCCCATGGCTGAAAGTTGGCTGAGGATTTCTGTGCGTCCGCTGTGCCAGCCGCCCATCAAGGGACGAACCATCACTCAGCGGGCGGCGACGTCCAGCACGAGCTGCGGGGCGAAGCCGACCACCACGGCCAGCGCGGTGGCCACCCCGAGGGCGACCACGACCAGCCGGGCCGGGCGGGCCGGGACCGGGCCGGGCGCCGCGTACAGGGTGGCGGCCAGCCGCAGGTAGTAGGCGAGGCCGAGGACCGCGTTCACCGCCACCACCAGGGCCAGCCAGCCGGCGTGCCCGGCCAGCAGCGCCCGGACCACGGTCACCTTGGCGAAGAGCCCGGCCAGGCCGGGCGGCAGCCCGGCCAGCCCGATCAGGGCGAGCGCGAACGCCCCACCCACCCACGGGTGGCGGCGGGCCGCACCGCGCAGGTCGTCCAGCGTGCCCCCGTCCCCGTCCGCCGGCCGCAGCGCCACCACCGCCGCGAACGCGGCCAGCTCCAGCAGCACGAAGAAGACGGCGTACGCGACGGCCGCGGCGTACGCGCCGGCCCGGGCGTCGGCGGTGCGCCCGCCGGCCAGCGCCAGCGCGCCGAGCGGGGCGAGGATGTAGCCGGCCTGGGCCACCGACGACCAGGCGAGCAGCCGGACCGTCCGCCGCTGGCGCAGCGCCACCAGGTTGCCGACGGTCATGGTGAGCACCGCCAGCAGCGCCAGCACCGGACCGGTGACCGTGGCCGGCAGCGCCCGCTGCACCACCGCCAGCAGGGCCACCACCCCGCCCAGCTTGGAGGCCGTCGACAGGTAGGCGGCCACCGGCAGCGGCGCGCCGTCGTACGTGGCCGGGGCCCAGGCGTGGAACGGCACCGCGGCCACCTTGAACGCCAGCCCGGCCACCACCAGCGCCACCGCGACCGCGGTCAGCGGCAGGTCGAGCAGGTCGTCCCGGCCGGCCAGGGTGGCGCCGAGCCGGTCCAGATGCAACACGCCGGTCACCGCGTAGAGCAGCGCCGCGCCGAGCAGAGTCAGCGTCGTGGCCACCACGCTGACCACGAAGAAGGTCACCGCCGCCTCGGCGCCGGCCAGGCTGCCCCTGCGCAACCCGACCAGGACGTACAGCGGCAGGGTGAGCGTCTCCAGCGCCACGATCAGGGTGATCAGGTCGCCGGCCGCGCCGAGCACCACGCCGCCGGTCATCGCGCAGGCGAGGAGGAAGCAGTATTCCCCGACCGGCGTCCGGCCGGCTCGCAGCAGCGGACCGGAGATCGCCAGCACCCCGAGGGTGAGCAGGGCGAACACCACGGCCACCAGGGCGGCCCGGCCGCCGTACAGCCAGGAGCAGTCCGCCCCGACGCAGAAGGTGCGCCGCTCGTCCCCGGCGCCGACCAGGGCCGCGCCGAGCGCGGTGGCCGCCGACCCGACCGCGGCCACCGCCACCGTGACGGCGGCGCGGGCCACCAGCAGGTCGGCCAGGAGCACCAGCACGGCCGTGCCGCCGGCCAGGTAGGCCGGCAGCAGCGCCACGTGGTCCACGCTCTGCACGAGACTCATTTGAGGACTCCCACCAGGGCGCCGACCGGGCCGGAGGCGTACGACAGGACGAGGGCCGGGGCCAGACCGACGGCGAGCGCGAGCAGCACCAGCGGCGCCCAGGCGGTCAGCTCCGCCCCGGCCAGGCCCGGCGCGACCCCGGCGACGGCCGGGCTGGGCCGGCCGTGGCTGACCCGGCGCAGCAGCCGCAGGAAGTACGCCGCGGTCAGCGCCCCGCCGAGCGCGGCCAGCACGGCGAGCGTGGTCCACAGCCCGCCGCCCCGCCGGACGGCGGCCACCACGGCGAACGCCTCGCCCCAGAAGCCGGCCAGCCCGGGCAGCCCGAGCGAGGCGATCGCCGCGAACCCGAGCAGCCCGGCCAGCCGGGGCGCGGTCTCGCGCAGCCCGGACAGGTCGGCGAGCGAGCCCGCCCGGGTACGGTCCTTGATCGCCCCGGCCAGGAAGAAGAGCAGCCCGGTGATCACGCCGTGCGCGATGTTGCCGATCAGCGCGGCCTGCAGGCCGGTGGCGGTGAGCGTGGCGACCCCGAGCAGCACGAAGCCCATGTGCCCGACGCTGGAGTAGGCGATCAGCCGCTTCAGCTCGTCCTGGGCCAGGCAGACCAGGCCACCGACCAGGATCGCCGCGACGGCGAGCACCCCGAGCACCGGGGCGGCCCAGCGGGCGCCCTCCGGGGCCACCCCGACCGCCACTCGGATCAGGCCGTACGTGCCCATCTTCAGCAGCACCCCGGCGAGGATCACGCTGCCGACGGTGGGGGCCTGGGTGTGCGCGTCCGGCAGCCAGGAGTGCAGCGGCCAGAGCGGGCTCTTCACCGCGAAGGCGAGCGCCAGCAGGGTGAACGCGGCGAGTTGGGTGCCCCGCGAGAGGCCGGCCCCGCCGGTCAGCCTGACCAGGTCGGCGGTGCCGGCCGCGGCGACCACCACGTAGACGCCGACCAGCAGCAGCACCGAGCCGAACAGGGTGTAGAGGGCGAACTTGCGGGCCGCCCGCCGCCGGTCGTCGCCGCCCCAGCCGGCGATGACCGCGTACATGGGCAGCAGGACGACCTCGAAGAAGAGGAAGAAGAGCACCAGATCGAGGGCGAGGAAGGTGCCGAGGATGCCCACCTCGACCACGAGCAGCAGCGCCACCAGGGCCCGCCCGCTGCCACCGCCCTCGGGCACCCGCCACAGCGTGTACCCGCAGCAGAGCAGGGTCAGCAGGGCGGTCAGCACCACCAGCGGCCAGGAGATGCCGTCCACGCCCAGGTGGAAGCGCAGGTCCAGGTCCGGTGCCCAGGGCAGGTCGAGCTGGTGCCAGGGCTGCACCGCCGGGCGTGGCCCGTAACCGAACCAGCCGTGGTCGCCGCCGACCAGCGGCAGGGCGGCGAGCAGGGTCAGGCCGGCGGCGACCGTGCCGGCCAGCCGACCGGCCCGGTCACCCGGGACGAGGGCCGCCGCGACCGCGCCCAGCACCGGCAGCGCGAGCACCGCCACCAGCAGGAACTGTCCCCACGTCATGCGGCCACCCCGATCAGTGCGACGGCGATGCCGATCAGGAGGGCGCCGGCCAGCACGGCGGTCGCCGCCCGGGGCAGCGCCGCCCGGTGCAGGGCGGCCAGCCCGCCGCCCAGCTCCACGGCGGCGCGCCCGCTTCCCTCGACCAGGCCGTCCACGCCGAGTTCGTCCCCGGTGCGCACCACCCCGGCGAGCGCGGTCGTCGGGCGTACGACGAGGGCCTGCTGAACGTCGTCGAGCCGGAACGCCCGGGCGAACACCGGCCGCAGCGGACCCAGGAAGCGGGCCGGGTCGGCAGCCGGGTCGCGGCGCCAGCCGGCCCAGGCGACGCCCGCGCCGACCAGCAGCAGCATCAGCGGGAGCAGCAGGTTAGGTGCCAGGTGGACCAGCTCGACGGCCTCCCCGGAGGCGTCGGCCGGCACCCGGAGTCGGTCGGCGAACCACGGCGCGAAGGCGGCCAGCCCGAGCAGCGCGGCCGGCACCGCGAGCAGCAGGACCGGCCAGCGCAGCACCGCCGGCGGGTCGTGCGGCTCCGCGAGCGGGATGCGGGTCGCGCCGAGGAAGGTCCGCAGCAGCAGGCGGGTCGCGTACCAGGCGGTGACCGCGACGCCGAGCAGCCCGGCCAGCCAGACCAGCCAGCCCACCCAGGCCGGGCCGGGGCCGGCGTCGTCCAGCGCGGCGGCCTCGGCGGCGGCGAGCACCCCGTCCTTGCTCCAGAAGCCGGAGAGCGGCGGCACCCCGGCGAGCGCGCCGAGGCCGATCACCATGCACCAGAAGGTCACCGGCATGGCGGTCCGCAGCCCGCCCATCCGGGACATCAGCGTGGTGCCGACCGCGTGGATCACCGCGCCCGCGGCGAGGAACAGCAGCGCCTTGAACGCGGCGTGGCTGAGCAGGTGGAACAGGGCCGCGGCGGGGGCCCCGACGGCGAGCGCGCCGGTCATGTAGCCGATCTGGGAGACCGTCGACCAGGCCAGCACCCGCTTGATGTCGTCCTGCGCGGTGGCCGCGAACGCGCCCAGCAGCAGGGTCACCGCCGCCATCACGCCGAGCACCGCGAGGGCGGCCGGGGCCTGCGCGAAGAGCGGGAAGAGCCGGGCCACCGCGTACACCCCGGCGGCGACCATGGTGGCCGCGTGGATCAGCGCGGAGATCGGGGTGGGGCCGGCCATCGCGTCCGGCAGCCAGGTGTGCAGCGGGAACTGGGCGCTCTTGCCGGCGACCCCGGCGAGCAGCAGCAGGCACGCGGCGGTGAGGGTGCCGGTGGAGTGGTGGTGGGCGAGCACGTCGGCAATCCGGAAGCTGCCGGCCGAGACGCCGAGCAGCGCGATGCCGAGCAGGAAGCCGACGTCACCCACCCGGGTGACCAGGAACGCCTTCACGGCGGCGGCCGGCGCCTCGGGCAGCCGCCGGTCGTGGGCGATGAGCAGGTAGGAGCAGATGCCCATCACCTCCCAGCCGACCAGCAGCAGGATCAGGTCGCCGGCCACCACCACGGTCAGCATCGCCGCGGTGAAGAGGCTGATCTGCGCCGCGTACGGGGGGTAGCGGTGGTCCACCTCGACGTCGTCGTGCGGGCCGCGCCTCAGGTAGCCGATCGAGTAGACCTGCACGGCCAGGGCCACCGCGGCGACCGCCGTGGCGACCAGCACCGCCGCGCCGTCCAGCCGGTAGCCGAGGGTGACCCGCAGGCCGCCGAGGTCGACCCAGGTGGTCGCGGCCTCGACCGGGTGGTCCACCCGGACCAGCAGCGCCACCGCCGCGACCAGGGCCACCGCCGCGCCGGTCACCCCGAGCGCGATCGCCGCCCGCCGCGCCCGGTCCTCGCCGGTGGCCGCGCCGCGCGGGGCCGGCGGCAGCAGCAACCCGAGCAGACCGGCGAGCAGGGGTACGCCGGGCAGCGCCACCGCGAGCAGTCCGGTCACTTCTCCCCCTCCGGCGTCGGCGGCTCGGTGAGCGGCACGTCGTCCACGGTGACGCTGGCCCGCAGCCGGTAGAGCTGGAGCACGATGGCCAGCCCGACACCGATCTCGGCGGCGGCGAGCACGATCACGAAGAGCGCGAAGACCTGGCCGGAGTGCGGCAACTGGGCGCGGACCGTGGTGTCGGCGGTGACCAGGATCAGGTTCACCGCGTTCAGCATCAGCTCCACGGCCATCAGCACCAGCACGGCGTTGCGGCGGCGCAGCACGCCGTACACCCCGAGGCCGAACAGGAACGCGGCGGTGACGTACGGGACGACCGGTCTCACGCGCGCCCGCCCTCCTCACCGACGGCGACGGCCGGTGCGGTCCGGACCGGGTCGCCGCCGGTGGCCGGGCCGCCGGGTCGCGGAGCCGCCGGTCGGCCACGTCCGGCCGGCGTGCCGGCCGACGTCGCGCCCGGACGGCCGATCTCGGGGCGGGACAGGACGATCGCGCCGACCAGGGCGGCGAGCAGCAGCACCGAGAGCACCTCGAACGGCAGCACCCAGGAGCGGAAGACCTGCTCACCGAGGCGGTCGGCGGTGCCCGCGACCGGCAGGTCCACCCGGGACCAGCGGAACGCGTCGATCAGCAGCACCGCGAGGCCGAGGCCGCTGCCGGCGCCGACCAGTGCGGCCGGCCAGCCGGGTCGGTCCAGGTCGGCGGAGGCGCCGATCGGGGCCCGGGTGAGCATCACCGCGAACAGCAGCAGCACCACCACCGCCCCGACGTAGATCAGCACCTGCACCCAGGCCACCAGCTCGGCGGTGAGCACCAGGTAGTCGCCGGCCAGCGCGCCCAGGCAGACCACCAGCCAGAGGCCGGCCCGGACCAGGTGCCGGGTGCCCACCACCAGCGCGCCCGCGCCCACCGCCACCGCACCGAGGGCGAGCAGCAGCACGTCCGCACCCGTCATGACGGCGTACCTCCCTGCTCCGCGCCGGGTTCGGGGCGGGCCGGGGCCGGACGCGCGGCGGGGGCCGCGGCCTTGCGGGCGGCGGTGGTCTCCTCCTTCGAGTGGTCGCCCTGCGGGTCGTGGGCCGGCGGCGGCGGCACGGTGGCCATCCACTCGCCGAGGTGGTCCTTGTCGTGCAGCAGATCCTTGATGTCGTACTCGGCGTACTCGAACTCGGGTGACCAGTAGAGCGCGTCGAAGGGGCAGACCTCGACGCAGATGCCGCAGTACATGCAGAGCGAGAAGTCGATGTCGAACCGGTCGAGGACGTTGCGCTGCCGGGGGCGGGCGGCACCGGGCACCACCATCTCCTCCTTGTGGGAGTCGATGTAGATGCACCAGTCCGGGCACTCCCGGGCGCAGAGCATGCAGACCGTGCAGTTCTCGGTCAGCAGCGCGATCACGCCCCGCGAACGCGGCGGCAGCTCGGGGGCGACGTCCGGGTACTGCTGGGTGGTCGAGCGGCGGGTCATCGTCTTCAACGTGACCGCCAGCCCCTTCACCAGCCCCTCGCCGGGCACGCTCCGCTCGCTCATGCCGCCCATCCTGCCCTGTGCCCACGGCCCGCGCGACCACCACCCGGCTCTTGCCGGTCGCGGGGTGATCAGACCGGTCGGTGGAGGCGCCGGTCCCGCCGATCGGGTGGTTCCCCCCACCGATCGGCTTGACCAGTGTGTTTTCGCCCCCGGACGGGACGTCGAACGCTTCGTTGATCATCTATCCTGCGGCGGCCGACGAGCCCGGGAGGACCACGGCAGATGAGACTCAGCAAGAGGTGGACGCGGGCCCTCGCCGCGACCGCCGTCATCGCCGCCGTCCTGGCGGCCGCACCGGCCGCGCAGGCCGTGCCGACCTGGACCGTCACCGGTACGGTCACCGACCGGACGACCGGCGCACCGCTGCCCGGCGCCTGCCTCACCCTGTTCAACGCGCCCGACAAGCCGATCGCCACCCGCTGCGCGGACGAGCAGGGGCGCTACATCTTCTCCGGCCTGACCCGCGTCACGCCGGCCAGGCTGCGGGCGCAGGCAGCGGGCCACGCGGACCTGTGGTGGCCGTCCGACCCGGACTACTACAACGCGCTCTCGATCAGCTATTCGACGACCAGCACCACGATCGAGGCGAACCTCGCGCTGCTGACCTCGGTCGGCGGCTTCGCCGGCCGGATCACCCAGC
The DNA here is from genome assembly GCF_055586005.1 of Micromonospora sp. NPDC051924. NCBI lineage: Bacteria > Bacillati > Actinomycetota > Actinomycetes > Micromonosporales > Micromonosporaceae > Micromonospora > Micromonospora sp. NPDC051924. The sequence continues at coordinate 9,975 of NZ_JBVJJA010000041.1, read as the reverse complement.
CCGACGGCAGCCCGGCGTACGCCTCGGACGTGACTGCTGTCGCCGTCGGCGGCGACTACTGGGCGGCGAAGGCGGCGACCGACGGCGACGGCCGGTACCGGCTCGGGAACCTCCCGCCCGGCTCCTACCGCCTGATGATCGGGCCCCGGGGCCTGCAGCCGACCCAGTGGCTGCCCGGCACGGGGACCCCACCCGAGGCCACCGTGTACGACGTGACCCCCGGCGGGACGACGACCGTGGACGGGCAGTACGTCACGAGGACGAGCACCACCGAAGGTGGCGTGCTGGTCGGCACCGTGACGGCCGCCGCGACCGGCACTCCGGTCGCCGGCGCCTGCGTGACCGCCGTCGCGCCCTGGAACGGGCAGGACGTCGCCACGGCGTGCACCGACGCCACCGGCCGCTACCGGATCGCGACGCTGTCCCTCAGTGGAGGCTACAAGCTGCGAATCCGGGCGGACGGCTACCCCGAGCAGTGGGCGCCGAACGCGACGGACAGCCGCAACGCCTCCATCTACTGGCCCGTCCTGGGCAAGGAGATCGCCGTCAACGTCGCCCTGCGACTGGGCGGCGGCACGATCCGGGGTCAGGTCACCGACTACGCCGGCGCCAGTCCGGCGCTGAACACGACGGTGCGGGCGGCGGCCGTCGACGGCTCCTGGTCGGCCTGGACCCTGGTGATCGACGGGCAGTACCAGCTCGACCGGGTGCCGCCCGGTGACTACCGGATCTCGCTCAAGCCGCTGGACCGCGGCGTTCAGTACCACCCAGGGAAGGCGACGCCGGACGAGGCGACCGTCGTGCACGTCACCGACGGCGAGGTCACCACGGTGGACGAGCAACTCGTGCCGCCGGGTGTCCTCGAGGTGGTGCTGAAGGACTCGGTCACCGGAGCGCCGGTGACCGGCTGCGTCCGGATGATCAACGCGCAGGACGTGCTCTGCGGCACCGGCACGATCACCTTCGCCAAGGCGTGGGCCACCGGCACGACACCGGAGCAGCTGCTGATCGAGGCCCGGCCGACCCACTGGACGAAGACGATCTCTTCGGTGCGGACGGCAAGTGGCGAGACCACCCGGGTCATCGCCGCGCTCGAGCCGGGCGCCGTCCTGGAGACCTCCGTCGTCGACGCCAGGGACGGCTCCGTGCCCCCACAGACCTGCGTCTATCCGATCAGCGCCGGGAAGCTGAACACCGCGGCTACGCGGCGGGACGCGGGGCCCTCGTGGTGTTCCGACACCACCGGCAAGGTCCGCATCGGTCCGTTGCCGGGCGGGCCGGTGCAGCTGATGGTCGTGCCGCCCGCGCCGTACGGCGCGCAGTGGTACGCCGAGAGCGGCGGCACCGGTGACCGCCGGGTTGCGACCAGCTACGCGATGAAGGTCGGCCGCACGGTCACCGCGCCGCCGATCCGGCTGGACCGGGCCGGGACCGTGACCGGCCGGGTCAAGGACCGGTACGGCAACCTGCTCCGCACCTGCCTGCATCCGTTCGGCCGGCAACCCGACCTCGAGGCTGTGCCGCTGGTCAGCTGCGCCGACTGGACCGGCAGCTACCTCTTCGACCGTCTCGGTCCGTACCGCTGGCCATTGTCCGCGGACGGCCAGGTCGACTCGGGCGCCCCCGCCTGGTCCGGCAACGCGACCAACCGATTCGACGCCGCCCTGGTCCAGCTGGGCTCCGGCGCCAGCACCACGGCGCCGGACATCGTGCTGCCACGGGCCGCCCAGATCCGGAGCCTGGACCTCGGCCGGACGGCCACGTCGAGCGACGCGTTCGAGATCTACCAGGCGACCACCGGCGACCGGATCGTGTCTCCCGTCGCCGTCGGCGGGGTAGCCGCGACTCCGCTGCCGGCCGGGCCGCTGCTGGTGCGGCTGCTGCCCACCGGCGGCACGCCCTGCTGGTACGTCGGGCCGCGCACCGGTCCCCGGGTGCACGGCAGCCAGGGACCGACGCCGGTCATCCTCACCGAGGGGCAGGTGGTCGACCTCCGGCTGGTGCCGGGCGACACCTGCAAGCCGGTCCGGACCGACATCCGTACCGACGCGGTCCGACCGCGCTGACCGTCGCCCGCTGAACGGCCAGGGCGGGCCGGACCGGTGATGCCGGTCCGGCCCGCCCGGCCTGTGCGGTCAGGCCGGCGGGAGCATCTCCACGCCGAGCTGCTGGAGCAGTTGGAACAGCTCGTTGACGCTCCACACGTCGACAATCCGGCCGGCCTCGTCGAAGCGTAGGAAGGACGCGCCCGAATAGCTGACCACCCGCCCGGTGGGCGGCACCGGGCCGAACCGCCCGGCCTGGGTGCCGGCGGCCCGCCAGTGCACCGCCACCCGGTCACCGGCGGCCACCAGCTCGACGATCTTGTAGCGGAGGTCGGGGAAGGCCGCCCGCCGGTCCCGGTGCCAGGCCAGCGTGGCCGCCGGCCCGGTCCCGCCCAGCCCCGGGCAGTCCGCGGCGATCAGGTCGTACGCACTCTCCTCGCGGCCGGCGTTCCACACGTCGGCGATGAAGCGTCGGGCCGCCGCCTCCACATCCGTCACCGCGGCAGCCTACTTCCGCTCGGCCTGACGGCAACCGCCGGAGCGACCATGATGGGAGCGGAAGACATCCTCGGGAGGCGGCGTGGGCGGCAGTGATGACGAGATCCTGGAGCGCACGGGCGGCAGGTACGTGGAGCCGGGCGGCGAGTTCACCCGGGACCAGCGGTACATCGCCACCCGGATCACCGCCGACGGGCGGGACGGCTGGCCGGTGGAGCCCGGACGCTACCGGCTCGCGGTGAGCCGGGCGTGTCCGTGGGCGAACCGGCTGATCATCGTCCGCCGGCTGCTCGGGCTGGAGGACGCCGTCTCGATGGCGGTGGCCGGTCCGACCCACGACAAGCGGAGCTGGACCTTCGACCTCGATCCGGGCGGCCGGGACCCGATGCTCGGCATCGAACGGCTGGCCGAGGCGTACTTCAAGCGGTTCCCCGGGTACGAGCGCGGCATCACCGTGCCGGCGATCGTGGACGTGCCGACCGGGCAGGTGGTCACCAACGACTACGCGCAGATGAGCCTGGACCTGTCGACGGAGTGGACCGCGTACCACCGCGCCGGGGCGCCCGAGCTCTACCCGGAACGGCTGCGGGACGAGATCGACGCGGTCAACAAGGTGGTCTTCGCGGACGTGAACAACGGGGTCTACCGGTGCGGCTTCGCCGGCAGCCAGGAGGCGTACGAGAAGGCGTACCACCGGCTCTTCGACCGGCTGGACCGGCTGAGCGAACGGCTGGCCGGGCAGCGCTACCTGGCCGGTGACACAATCACCGAGGCCGACGTCCGGCTCTTCACCACGCTGGTCCGTTTCGACCCGGTCTACCACGGCCACTTCAAGTGCAACCGGCAGAAGCTGACCGAGATGCCGGTGCTCTGGGCGTACGCCCGGGATCTCTTCCAGACCCCCGGCTTCGGCGACACCATCGACTTCGACCACATCAAGCGGCACTACTACGAGGTGCACCGGGACATCAACCCGACCGGCGTCGTGCCGCTCGGCCCCGACCTGTCGAACTGGCTCACCCCGCACGGTCGGGAGGAGCTCGGTGGCCGCCCCTTCGGCGACGGCACTCCGCCCGCGCCGCCCGCCCCCGCCGAGCGCGTCGACCCCGCCCACACGCCGCTGCACTGACCGCCGCCTCTCCCCGCGTCGATCTTGCAGTTCAGGTTGGCATTACGGGTCATTCCGCCCTACTTGTCCCCACCGAAAGTGCAAGATCGCCGGGGCGGGAGGCGGATCAGAGGGCGAGGCGGATGGCGGCCGTCAGGACCAGCTGGGCCAGGGCCAGGGGGACCAGGACCAGCCAGCACAGGCGCTGGAGCTGGTCCTCGCGCAGCCGTGGGTAGGAGACCCGCAGCCAGATGATCACGAACGCGACGGCGAACACCTTGAGCAGGGTCCACAGCCAGCCGAGCTGGGCGTCGGCGAACGGGCCCTGCCAGCCGCCGAGGAAGAGCACGGTGGTCAGGGCGGCGATCACCACGATGCCGACGTACTCGGCGAGCAGGAAGAACGCGAAGCGCAGGCCGGTGTACTCGGTCATGTAGCCGAAGACCAGCTCGGAGTCGGCCACCGGCATGTCGAACGGGGGCCGTCGGATCTCCGCCAGCCCGGCGACGAAGAACACCACCAGCGCCGGCGCCTGCCAGAGCAGCCACCACGGCCGCCACGCCTCGACGATGCCGGACAGGCTGAGCGTCCCCGCCGCCATCGCCACCGAGGCGGCGGAGAGCACCAGGGGCAGCTCGTAGCCGAGCAGCTGGGCGGCGCCGCGCAGCCCGCCGAGGAGGCTGTACTTGTTGGCCGAGGCCCAGGCCGACATGAGCACCGCCAGCACCCCGATGCCGACCACGGCCAGCACGAAGAACAGGCCGATGTCCAGCGGCTGCCCGACCAGGTCACCCGGACCGAGCGGGATCACCAGCAGGGCGAGCAGGTAGGGCACCAGGGCCACCGCGGGGGCCAGCCGGAACACCGGCCGGTCCGCGTCGCGCGGGGTGACGTCCTCCTTCTGCACGAACTTGACGCCGTCGGCCACGAGCTGCGCCCAGCCGTGGAAGCCGCCCGCGTACATCGGGCCGAGCCGGCCCTGCATGTGCGCCATCACCTTGTGCTCGGTCTGCCCGACGATCAGCGGCAGGGTGAGGAACGCGACCAGCACGCCCGCCACCCGGAGGACCAGCTCCAACCAGGCGGGCATCAGGCCTCCCCCTCCTCGGGCGTCGCGCCGGGCTCAGGCTCCTGCCGGGGCGGACCGGTCGGCCGCTCACCCGGCGTCGGCCGGGCCGGGCGCTCACCCGGCGTCGGCCGGGCCGGGCGCTCACCCGGCGTCGGCCGGGCCGGGCGCTCGCCCGGGGCCGGGCGGGCGGGGCGTTCCCGGGCCGGGCGGGCCGGCGTACCCCCGCGCGGGCCCTCGCCCACCCCGGCCGCGCCGGCCGGCGTGGGGGCGGTGCCCCACTCCCCCGGCGCCGGTACGCCCGGCGGGCGCATCGGCCGGCGGCCGCCGCCGGCCTCAGACTCGCCCGGCTCCTTCGCGCCCGGCCAGGGCTTGGCCACCCGGGAGGCGAGCACGAACTCCTTGCGCAGCGGGTGCCCCTCGAACTCCGGCGGCAGCAGCAGCGGCCGCAGCTCGCCGTGCCCGTCGAAGGTGATGCCGAACATCTCGTACGTCTCGCGCTCGTGCCAGGCCGCACCGGGGAACAGGTCCACCACCGAGGCCACCGTCGGCGTCGCCCGGGGCACCCGGGTCCGCAGCAGCAGCCCGTGCCGGTGCCGGGTGGACCAGACGTGGACCACCACGTCGAAGCCCTCGGCCAGCTCGTCGACCGCGGACAGCCAGTCGAAGAAGTCCAGGCGCAGCTCGGCGTCGTCGCGGGCCGCGAGGACCGCGTCCCGCCAGCTCGCCGGGGGTACGTCCACGGTGGCTCGCGCGTATCCCTGACCGCCGGAGACCGACGCGGTGGCCGCCACGGGCGCGAGCAGCTCGACCACCCGCTGGCCGACCTCTTCCGGAGTCATGCCGCTGATCCTATTGCCGGTGCCCCCGAACCGGGTCGGCGCGGCCGCGCTCTCCCGGCCGGGATCCGCCGCTTTGCCCGACGGGCGGGCGTCCGGCGGGGAAAGATGAACACCGTGCGCGCTGTGACTGTGACCCCCGGGGTACCCGACTCGCTGCGGCTGACCGACGAGTGGCCGGAACCGGCCCCGGAGGAGGGCGCGATCCTGGTGCAGGCGCTGGCGGTGGGGATCTGCGGCACCGACTACGAGATCATCGCCGGCTCCTACGGCGAGGCGCCGCCCGGCCAGGAACGCCTGGTGCTCGGACACGAGTCGCTGGGCCGGGTGGTGGAGGACCCGACAGGCACCCTGCAACCCGGCGACCTGGTGTCCGGCATCGTCCGGCACCCCGACCCGGTGCCCTGCCGGAACTGTGCGGTCGACGAGTGGGACATGTGCCGCAACGGCCAGTACACCGAGCACGGCATCAAGGGGCTGTCCGGATTCGCCCGGGAACGCTGGCGGGTGCAGCCGAAGTTCGCCATCGGGCTGGACCCGGTGCTCGCCCCGGTCGGGATGCTGCTGGAGCCGACCAGCGTGGTGGCGAAGGCGTGGGACCACATCGAGCGGATCGGCTCCCGGGCCGAGTGGAAGCCGCAGATCGTCCTGGTCACCGGGGCCGGGCCGATCGGCCTGCTGGCGGCGCTGCTGGCCACCCAGCGCGGGCTGTCCGTGCACGTGCTGGACCGGAACACCACCGGGCCCAAGCCGGACCTGGTCCGGTCGCTCGGGGCCACGTACCACACCTCGCCGGTGGGCGAGCTGGACTTCGAGCCGGACGTGGTGGTCGAGTGCACCGGCGCACCCAGCGTGGTGATGGACGCGATGTGCAAGGTCGGGCCGACCGGGATCGTCTGCCTCACCGGCGTGTCCAGCGGCGGGCGGACCATCGACTTCGACGCGGGGGCGCTCAACCGGGCGCTGGTGCTGGAGAACAACGTGGTCTTCGGCTCGGTGAACGCCAACCGGCGGCACTGGGACCTGGCCGCCGAGGCGCTCGCCCGGGCCGACCAGGCCTGGCTGAGCTCGCTGATCACCCGCCGGGTGCCGGTCTCCGAGTACGCCGAGGCCTACACCTCGGGCGGCGAGGACATCAAGGTGGTGCTCAACTTCGAGCAGTGAGGGGCGGGGGCACCGCGTCGCCCCGCCCCGCCGCTCAGATGCCGGGGAGCCGGCCGTTGCGGAACAGGTCCACGAAGAGCTGGTGGTCCTCCCGGGCCCGGATCCCGTACGCGTGCGCGAAGTCGACCAGGTAGTCGACGAAACCGTCGGCGTCGGCGTCCACCACCGCCACGATCGACTCCTCGGTCGAGTAGTCGACCAGGTCGTGGCTGGACTCGTCGTCGGCGACCGAGTGCATCCGGGCCACCGCCCGGCCCAGGTCGGTGAGGACGCCGCGCAACTCCTCCGGCTCGTTCACGTCGGCCCAGTCCAGGTCGGCCGCGTACGGGGAGACCTCGGCGACGAGCTGGCCGACCCCGTGCAGCTCGGTGAAGCCGACCCACGGGTCGGCGTGCGCCTGCAGCGCCCGCTGCGACTCGGCGGTCCGGTGCCCCTGGTGCCGGAAGTACGACCGGACCCGCTCGTCGTCGATGTGCCGCGTCACCGCCGGCACCTGGGCCTGCTTCATGTAGATGACCACGTCGTTCTCCAACGCCTGGGTGTGCCCCTCCAGCAACAGGTTGTACGACGGCAGCCCGGCCGAGCCGATGCCCACGCCCTTGCGCAGCACCACGTCCTTGATGTTGGCGGCGACCGGGCGGAGCCGGGCGGTCGCCTCCGGCAGCGTGCCCAGGTAGTCGTGGAACGCGGCGCAGACCTTCTCCCGGGTCTCGGCGTCGATCTCGAAGACGCCGTCGCCGAGGGAGAACCGGCGCTCGTAGTTGTCGATGGTGGTCTGCGCGGCGAGCAGGTCGACCCGGGTGTTCAGCCGCGCCTGCTGGAGCACCCGGCGCAGCACGCCGTCCGCGTTCTCCAGGGTGATCGAGCCGATCGCGTCGTCCCCACCGGCGGCGATGGCCCGCAGCTCGGTCAGGTACGAGCGGGCGAAGGCTGCCACCAGCTCGCCGATCACCCGGTCGGAGAGCGCCTTGGCGTAGCCGAGCAGGGCCACGCTGGCCGCGAAGCGCTTCAGGTCCCAGGAGAACGGCCCGACGTACGCCTCGTCGAAGTCGTTGACGTTGAACACCAGCTGCCCGGAGCCGTTCATGTAGGTGCCGAAGTTCTCCGCGTGCAGGTCGCCGTGGATCCACACCCGGCTGGTCCGCTCGTCCAGGAACCGGTCGCTGCCGAAGTCGCCGCGCTGGTCGGCGTAGAAGAGCGAGGCGCTGCCCCGGTAGAAGGCGAACGGAGAGGCGGCCATCTTGCGGAACTTGCGGCGGAAGGCCGCCGGGTCGAGCGCCATCGACGCGCCGAACTCCTCGGTCAGCACGTCGATGATGAAGGCGGAGCGCTTGTCCGCGGACTGGGTCATGGTCCGCAGGCTAGCCCTCGGTCGCCACCCCTCGGCTCAGCCGGCCGGGGGACGTACGGGTGGCGCGGTGAGCGATTCCACCGGGCGGGGTGCGGCGTCCACCGGCGGGGTGAGGCGGTCCGGACGGCTGACCCCGCCCAGGCCGGACTCCTCGGCGGCGATCTTCTCCTGGAGGCGGAGGATGCCGTGCAGCAGCGCCTCCGGGCGGGGCGGACAGCCGGGCACGTAGACGTCGACCGGGATGAGCTGGTCGACCCCCTTGGTCACCGAATACGAGTCCCAGTACGGGCCGCCGCAGTTGGAGCAGGCGCCGAAGGAGATCACATACTTCGGCTCGGGCATCTGGTCGTAGAGCCGCTTGATCGCCGGGGCCATCTTGTCGGTGACCGTGCCCGAGACCACCATCAGGTCGGCCTGCCGGGGACCGTGGGCGAACGGGATGACGCCGAGCCGCATGAAGTCGTGCCGGCCCATGCTGGTGGCGATGAACTCGATGGCGCAGCAGGCCAGGCCGAAGTTGAACACCCAGAGCGAGTAGCGGCGGCCCCAGTTCAGCACGAACCGGATGGGCTCGCCGAGCACCGCCGGCAACTGCACCTCGGGCCTCCCTCGCCTGTCCTCGACATGACAGTCAACCACAGCCCGCCGCCGACCCGCCCCGGGCAACCTGCACCGCACGGGCCAAGCCGTGGTGACGGGTGGTCGGCCTGTCCGTTACCCGACGCTCAGCACGCCGCAACCGACTGCAACCGTTCGAGGGGTCCTGGGGTGTCTTGCCCGTAACACCGTCGCCGGGAATCGTCGACGGCACCACGGGGATCCGGAGGAACGGACATGACCAGGACCATCACCCGCCGGCTGCTGGTCGGCATCCTCGGCGCGGGGATCGCGCTGTCGGGTGCGGCGGCGCCGGCCGTCGCCGCGCCGGGCGACAGCTCCGTGTCGGTCGGCCGGCTCGTGCTCGAGCCCACCGACCGGGGGTACGCCGGCAGCCTGCCGGTGACCGTCACCTACCGCGGCGCGGAGGCCGCCTACCTCGACCTGACCATCACCGAACCGGTGCCCGGCGCGTTCGTCGGGCTGACGCCCGCCGACCCGTGCTTCTACAGCAGCGCAAAGCCGGTACGGACGATCTACTGCCACGTGCCGGACGGCGCGCTCCAGCCCGGCGAGCGGCGCCAGTTCACGGTCGACTTCCGGGTCCTCACCACCGTGCGGCCGTACGCGATGTTCACGTCCGGCGGCCAGCTCACCGTCACCACCGGGGATCCGAACCCGGCGAACGACACCGCGAGCTTCACCGCCCTGTTCCGCTCGACCACCGGCTCGCTGGGTGAGCCCCAGCCGTACGTGCGGGACACCCGGACGGACGCGTCGGTGTCGGCGGGCCCGGCCACCCTCGACCGGCAGGAGGACGGGAGCTGGTTCGGCCGGGTGCCGGTGACCGTACGGGTCGCCGGTGACGCGGCCCACGACGCGTACTGGCTCGCGCCGACACTGCCCGCCGGGGTCCGGGTCGTCGGTATCGAGCCGGAGGAGGTCTGCGCGGGGCACTGCGCGGTACCCGGTGGCCAGTTCATGCCGGGCGAGGAGCGGATGATGTCGCTGCTGCTCCGGGCGCCGGCCGAGGTCGCGCCCGGTGACGTCGGGCCGGGATCGGTGCGGCTGTACGCCACCTTCAGCTGGGGCGACGAACTCACCGACGTGGACCCTGCCGACAACACCGCCACCTTCGACATCACCGCCGTCACCGCCGGCTGACGACGATGAGCCAGGCAGAGGCGGGGGGGGGGGGGGGGGGGGGGGGGGGGGGGGGGGGGAGCGGGGGGGGGGGGGGGGGGGGGGGGGGGGGGGAGGGGGGGGGGGGGGGGGGGGGGGGGGGGGGAGGGGGAGGTCTGTCTCAG
>NZ_JBVJJA010000040.1:0-67900 GCF_055586005.1 Micromonospora sp. NPDC051924 | reverse complement strand
CAGCCCACGGCAGGTCGGCGACATCGTCCGCGCCGCTCTCCACCTCACCCATTTCGAATACCGATACCTACCGGATTCTTGTTGAGATCACGTCAGTGTCGCTGAATGGTGCGCAATGGACATACGTGATCTCCTGCCTGGACCGGTGGGGCAACGTTGAACGCAGCTCGGGCAAGAACACGGCTACCGAACTGCTCCTGATTCGGGAACTCGTGATCAGCCAAGCGGAGGCTTGTCTGCCAGGACGGCTCTGAACTTGGCGTTCCAGCCGTGCATCACGGATGCGCTCATCTGCCGGGAAGCGCTCGTCACGGAACGTAACCGGATCGCGGGTGCCTGCATCCGGACGTAGCCGAGAACAGTGCGTCGAGCGGGAGTGGCACTATGGGTAGTCCGGCGGCCCGACATGGGGAGCTACGGTCGGTGGGTCTGTCCGGCGTCCGTCTGCCGGTGCCTTCGGCGCGCTCGTCATTCCGACGATGTGTGCGCGGCGTTCAGCCATGCGCCGAGGAGTGGCAGCACGGCCCGCAGATCGGTTCCGTCGACTGATACGTGGGCGGCTGCGCGAGCCGCCGGGGTTGCGTTGAAGGCGATGGCCAGCCCGACCGCAGCGAAGAGCGGCACGTCCGAGCGGCCGTCGCCGACAGCCACGCAACGCTTCGGGTCCACGCCCAGCTCGGCGGCCACGCTCACCGCGAAGTCGCGCTTGCTCGGCTCGTCGAGCTGCTCGGCGACCTCCCCGCTGTAGCGGCCGTCAACCAGCTCCAGGGTCCGCAAGCGCGACCGAAGCCAAAGCGGTCGCACAGATGGTTGCCAACGACGTCCCAAGCCAGCGTGGCCTGCACGGGCGCCAGCCCGCGCTGGCGGCACCACAGAACTGTCTCGGCAATGCCGTCTACCAGTGGCAGCGACTCCAGGAACCCACGGACCTCTATGGGCGTCCGTGTTGCCCAGCCACGAGCTTCCAGGACGGCAGCCTCCTGGCTGCTCAGGGTGCCGGCGCCGTAGCCGGCCTGCACCTCTTGAATGACCTTGGTATGGCCGAGGAACTCCGCGAGGTGCTGCCCGCTGCTGGCCGGCGTCAGCGTCCCGTCGACATCAAAGAACACCGCTCCACGGATCACGGTCGAACGCTACCGGCCGCCAGGGCAGCGCGAACTCCAGCGCAGCAACGCGCTCATGCCGCTGGTCGCTCGTCGCTCTCCGTCACGGTGGCCAGCCGCAGCCGGTCCGCGGCCGTGCCGACGAGCGGTCGCGGCAGCGCGTAGACGAGCAGGCGTCAGAAGACCAACGGCGGCCAGCGATGCCTGCGCCACTCCTCCCACGTCGCGAATCCAGCCGGTGGGTCATCAATGGGTTCACTGCCGTCCACTTCACCTGGCGTTGGGATGTCGATGTTGGCAGCCCACTCGGCGAGCTCCTCGTCGGACATGGGCCAGGTGGTGTGTGGCGCTTCGGCTTGGCGCTGTCTGCGCTGCTCGGCTGGGGTGAGTTCGAAGTAGTGCATCTCCACCGTCGCGCCGACGTCCGCTGCTGCCTGCCGTAGAGCGGAGCGCTCGTCTCGACTCCAGAGGCCGTAGTCGATCACTACGTTGTTGCCGAGTTCGAGGGCGCGCAGCCCGATCTGGATGAGCCGTCCTTCGATCACGTCTTGGGCCGATGGCGGATTCTCGTGCCCATAGAGAGCCTTCACCCACTCGTCCTTCGTGAGACGAAGTGCCTTCTGCTCGACCTCTATGCGCCGCGCCGCAGTGGTCTTCCCAGTGCATGGGAGTCCCACAGTCAGAAACAGTGTCGGTTGTCCCATCTCACCGCCCTTCCGAGCGAACGCCTCATCATTGCTGACATCCGGTCATGCCGCGGATCGGGCGTAGGTCACTGCTGCAGGCCGTCACCGATAGGACTACCGGCCGTCTTCCCAACGTGCGGCCGCCCACGCCCGTTCGAACTCCTCGCGATCGATCTCCTGGCAAACCCACAGAGCCATCCCCTGCGACTGTTGTCGGCGCGGATGAGCCAGTTCGGGTGGGGGCGCGCAGGATCGGTGCGCGCCAGCGATGGGCCCTCGTCACACGTCGCCCTTCCCCGCGACCAGGTCGCTATGTACCCTTGTTGTTACGTACCCAGTCAGTTACGCTTTTGGCCATCATGGATGCGGTATTGCAGGCACTGGCAGACCCGAGCCGGCGCACGGTGCTGGAGATCCTCCGCAGTCACCCGGCGACGGCCGGCGAGCTCGCGGAGGCCCTGCCGATCGCCCGCCCGGGGGTGTCCCGGCACCTACGCGTGCTGCGGGAGGTCGGACTGGTCGACGTCCGTCAGGACGCGCAGCGGCGCATCTACACCCTCCGACCGGAGGCGCTGGTCGAGGTGGACCAGTGGCTGGAGCCGTACCGCGCGCTCTGGCGGAACCGACTCGACGCCCTACACACGGAGATCGCCCGAGGAAAGAAGGCGCGAAAGTGAAGATCATCGGAACCATGCGGTCGCTGGACAGAACGCGCGGTGCGGTACGGGTCGAGGACGTCTACGACACCGACATCGACGATTTGTGGGAGGCGTGCACGAGCCCGGAACGGCTTGCACGCTGGATCGCCAAGGTCTCCGGCGACCTGCGGGTCGGCGGCTCGATCCACGCCGTGTTCACCAGCACCTGGACGGGTCCCGGGCGCATCGACGCCTGCGAGAAACCCCACCATCTGCTGCTCACCACCGCGCCGGGCACCAGCGACGAGGCCCAGATCGAGGCATGGCTGACCCAGGAGGGCTCCAGGACACGCCTGGTCGTCGAGGAGCGTGGCCTGCCACTGGAACGCCTCTACTTCCATGGCGCCGGATGGCAGGCCCACCTGGAGGATCTCGGGCGGTCGCTCGGGGGCGGGGTCACGGCCGGTCCCGAACCCTGGACAGAGCGGTCACCGGAGCCGGGCTGGCGCACGCGTTGGACAGATCTCACACCGACCTACGAGCAGATGGCGATCGACTGATGTCCGACATGATCAGGCTAAGCGGTGTCACCGTCAACGCACCCGACGCGATCGCCTTGGCCAGGTTCTACGCCGTGGTCACCGGCGGCGTGGCGAAGGGCAACGTCCGCTGGGCGACCGTCACCGGACCCAACGCAGACATCGCCTTCCAGCAGGTCGACGACTTCCGCCCGCCGGTGTGGCCGGCGGGCACCGTACCGATGCAGATGCACCTCGACTTCTTCGTCGACGACCTCGCAGCCACCGGGGCACGGGTCCTCGCCGCTGGAGCCACCCGCTTCGAATTCCAGCCGAACTCCGACCACTGCTTCGTGTACTCCGATCCGGCGGGCCACCCGTTCTGCCTGTCCACCTGGGCCAGCGCACAGATCGACGACGAGACCGACGGCACGTGAAGCAGCTCCTGTAGCGGTGCCCAGCGGGACCGAGGGCCGACCCGCTCGACCAGACGAGCGACGAGGAGCGGCGCGCTCACCAGGCGCAGGACGACCAAGCACGAGGCACCTGCCCCAATCCCTCAGAGCGGGCGCCTCACCCTGCCCTTGACAGGACCTCACTCCATATCAGTTGGGCCGCGATGGTCAGACGGAGGCCAGGAACGCCAGCACCCGCTCCATAAGCAGCGCGGACGCCTCGGGATCGTACGCGTCGAGAGAGGAGTCGGCGAAGAGGTGCTGGTCGCCGGGATAGACGAATAGCTCGGCGGCCGGCGTGGAGGCGGCGAGCTCGCGTGCGGCCGGCAGGTCCTCGTCGAAGAACTCGTCGTCTTTCTTGCCGTGGATCTGCACGGGCACGCCCTCGGGCCACTTCTCTCCGAATTCTGCGACCGGGAGGCAGGAGTCGATGAGGAGTGCCCCGCGGGCACCGGGCCGGGTCTGAGCGAGCCGCTGGGCGATGGTCACGCCGAAGGAGAACCCGGCGTAGACGAGCCCGGGGCCGAGTTCGTCGGCCGCGGCGGCCCCGCGCTTCCGGATCGCGTCGAGCCCCAGCTCTCGAGCGAATCCGAACCCCTCTTCGATGCTGCCGAAGGTGCGGCCGTCGAACAGGTCCGGCGTGTGCACGGTATGCCCGGTCTGTCGCAGGCTGTCGGCGAAGCTCAGGACCCCGTCGGTCAGGCCTTGGATGTGGTGGTAGAGCAGCACGTCGGTCACGGCGTTGAACTCCTTGGAAACGATCGAATTTTTTGGAACGTTCTGCGATGCTAGTCTGTTGTGCCATGGCCGACAACCCCCCGGACTACGAGCTAGCCGATCGGATCGCGCTGACCAGACCGGACCAGGTGAAGGCCATCGGCCACCCGCTCCGCACGGTGATCCTGCAGCTCCTCCACGAGCGGGCCGCGACCGTGACCGAGTTGGCGGAGGCAGTCGAGCGCCCCAAGAGCACGGTCGCGCACCACGTGGACGTGCTCACCCGCAACGGCCTGCTCCAGGTGGTACGCACGCGGAAGGTGCGGGCGATCGAGGAGCGCTTCTACGGGCGCACCGCGCGCATGTTCTACGTGGCAGCCGAGCCATCACCCGCCGGCGAACAGATGCCGGGCGACTTCAACGACTTCGAGGTGGCTGCACGCGAGTCCGCGAAGGCGTTCGAGCAGGGAAAGCTCTGGGGCTTCATTCGGCATGCGCGCATCTCGGAGGATCGGGCCTCCGAGTTCTGGGACCGCATGGCCGAACTGGTTGAAGAGTTCGACCGGATACCGAGGTCTGGCGGAACCATGTACGGGTTCGCGATCGGCATCTACCCAACAGACCACCCGACCCTCCCAACAGCGGACTGACGCACCTACTCGAGAAGCGCGTGATCGTTCGGCGCGCAGTCTCGGATTCGGCAACCAAAGAGGTGCCTCGCGTTTGCGGCTTGCGGTCATCAGAGTGCTCCGGATCCTGTCGCAATGCCATGGCGGAGTGCCCGGATCTGCCACGAGTCGCGCTATCCGGCGTGACGGCGTGCCGGGGCCGCTCACACGCGAATCTGCTGGGATCCGGGTGGGGCGCTTGAACTCAGCGGCCACTCACGAAGGAATTCATGGCTCCGATGTCGGACGGGAGGCCATACGCGCTGAGCATCAGGGTGAAGTTGCCAAACATCGCGAACTGCCCCCATCCCCAGGTGGTCGGGGACGCGGCCAAGGCCAGTAGTAGACGTTGCTGTCGCTCGTCCATGACGGCGAAACAGACGTCCGCCGTGACCGGCCCGGCCGGGAACGCACGGCGCAGAGCCTCGCCTACAATCGGTAGGGCCTCTGGGCCGCTGACCGCTGGAATCCGGGTGAGGAGCGCGTCGAAGGCGGTGCCGGCATGGACATCGCCGAGGTGACGCAGCGCCAGTCCGGCGTAACCGGCGACGTTGCCCTCGAGGTAGGGGATCTCGACGCGACTTGGGCCGTCTCCGCCAGCCCAGGTCAGCAACTCGGTAGCCACGGCCGCGTCGGCGGCGGGGCCATGTAACCGGGCGAGCGCGACAGCCGCACCCCAGCGGACGAGGTCCCTGCGATCGGTCAGCGCGGCATGAACGGTCTGCGCGGCAACCCGGTCGTCAGTACAAATCAGTCCGAGCGCGATCAACGCCGTTGCGGCCACCGACGCTTGAGGGTCGCCGGCGGCATACGTCAGCGGGCCAACGCTTGTCGCAGCATCCTCGCTGAACCAGGCCACGACATATGCGGCGGCTACCCGCATCCGCGGATCCTCGTCACCCAGCAAGGCGCAATACAGTGGCACACCGGCGCGAACCGCGTCATAGACGGCGAGTTCGATGTACGCGAACAACTGCTCCTGCTGCCGCTCATCCAGCGACTCCCAGTACTGATAACTGCTGTCGTCGTCCTCGCCACCGGTCGGGATCGGCGCTGCCTGCAGCAACTGCTCGCCACCCACAGCTCGCTGCCGATAGGAGGCGACGGGGAACGTATCGGGCAACCAGGACTCGTCGTACCCGATCGCCAACGACGTCAGCAGTTCCAGGATCGCGGCCCGTTCCGGTGTGGCCGGGTCTGCCAGCAACTCAAGCAGGAATGGCACGGCGTACGCACTCGCCTCGTACCGCGTACCTTGGTGGAAGATGTTGCCGTACAGGTGCCGACGCGCCTTCTTACGCACCTCCGGGTCGGCTGCCCGCAGCCCACGAATGAGGTCGGGAACGTCAGCCGCAGACCCATACGCGTGCTCCAATTCAGCCCACGCTACATCCGACAGTCTCTCCAACATGACCGGGAACCTACCGCCGACCAGCGACACAACGACGGGAGACTCAGCGGCCCCTTCCTAGTCCTGACCTGTCCCGCGGACAGGGGCCAATGTGGTGCTCGCCCGGCCGTCACCGGTCGTAGGCACCATGCACGGCATGAAGGCGTAAGACCATGTTCGGCATGACCAGGCATCCGCATCTGCCGCTGTCGCGCGCGACCCCCTACCAGCTAAAGATGGTCGCAGTACGGAGAGCAACGACGGCCAAGGGCGTGGCCCAGGTCCCGCAGGAGAGTGCCCAGCCGCTCGGCCTCCTCGGCGGTGGGCGGAGTGATGGCTGCGCCAGCCGCGATGTGCTCTCCGGCCTCGTACAGCGCGACGTACAGATCTTCGGCGGTTACGCGGTCGAGCCGCAGAACGATGTCATGCCGCATGCGCAGACCCTAATCGCGCGTCACGCGGCACCGGTTGGCTAAGGTCGGGGTGCGCGGATCTGCCGCGAGTTGCGTGCTACGCACCGTGACGACCAGCCTCGGCGGCACGCACGCTCTTGCCGATGTGCGGATGTCCCGGAGCCTGTGCGAGTGCCATGATCGGCAGCGATGAGCACGAGTGAGGATTTTGGACTGGGCCTCGGTGAGGCGGGTCAGCATCACCTCAACCGGGTGAACGATGTGCTTCGGCGCCCTGGCATGTACGGCAGGGACGAGATGGCCGAACGGCTTCTCCTCGAGGCGATGGCCGCCGTGGACGGCAGCTTGGAACGGTGGTGGGCCGAATGCGATGGACTGCGCGACCGCGATGCGTTCACCGCGACGGGCGTCATGGGGCCTACAGCAACATCTTGCCGGCGGATGCCTTGCGTGATGCCACCGCCTCCATGTACGCCGAGGTCGCTCATCGGCTCGGCTGGCTGGAACTGGACCGGGCGTTGTCGCAGATGGAATTTCAGCTGTTGAGCACCGACATCGACGGGTGGGTGATGCAGGACCGGACGCTGCCCGAGCTCATCGACACGTTCGGCTACCCGTCGCTCTGGATCGGCCCGACGAGTCCTACGCATTCCAAGACGCTCGCCTATTCCGCGACCGATCCCGACCACGACCTGATCTGCTTCCACCTGGGAAGCGCCCTCCCCCACACGGCGCCAGAGGCGCGCCATCAAGGCCCGCGTCCCGAAGCGATGGTGCTCGCCGTACGTCATCGGCCCGGCAGGTTCGCCGACGCGTTCTCGTTCACGCCGGAGGGTCTGCACCGCAAACCTCCTCGTGATCAGTTGAGCCCGGTCAGGTCAACCGTCTGGATATTCCACGGTGAACGCGCCGAGTTCGCATCCGGTGTGTTCGACAATCTGGACGCCGGCCTCAACTGGGCGGCCGAACACCACGCGACCGGGATCCTCGCCGAGTACGCCATCGGCGGTGCTTACGACGTAGCCGTCAGCGAAGGCCGCTTCAGGCCGTCGAAAGCGCACCACGGCACCCCGGAACACGTCGCCGGGTTCGGGCCGGGGCTACGGCACATCCACCTGACCGACGGCCGTCGAGATTGACAGACGCCCGCTCATGCTGCGAAGCGCTCGTCACGGAAGGCAACCGGATCGCGGGCGCCTGCATCCGGACGTGCCGAGAAGCGGCCGTTATTCGTGCGCGGAAGCGATGTCGTCGGCACCTCGTTCCGGCGTGGTCGGGATCTAGGGATAAGGTCCGGCGTCATAGCAGAAGATCAAAGCGTACGACGGGTCCGTCCGTACTACTGGGGTGCTATCTACATCAGCGACGCCGATTGCGAGGCGGACTTTGATATCGATTTCCACAACGGCGAGGGTCCAGTGCTCTCCACGGCTTCGCATGTCGCTGTTCTGGTCGTCCATGCTGGCGCGGTTGACGAGGGGGAAGCTGACGTCACCCTCGATGTCCGGGTGACGTCTCAGCGGGTTGACGGTTTGCCATATGAAGTCGCCTTCGAGGTTCCCTCGGGAGGGCTCTACATCGGTGATGCCGACGACAGCGACGAAGTCGCGCTTCAGCCGGGTCGCTGGTTGCTGCAGTTCAACGTGGACGACCCGGCGGAAGCGCAACACGTCGAGCTGGTGATGTCACCGCTCTAACCAGGCATCGTCGGATTGGAGTGCACGGATCTGCCGCCGCCCGTGCGCGCAGGTAGACGCCGAGCCGTCACGCTCGGTGGTCGGCGTCCCGTGATGCGCGGCATCCTGAACTGCCGAAGAGCGGATGTCCGATCTAACCTGCGCCGCAAGCGTCCCGCCTGGCGACCGTCGTTCATGCCATCGCCAGCAGGGCGATGCCCAAACCCGCGCTCATCACACCGTGGCACAGCGCCGACCAGTCCAGCGGACAGGCCACCGCGCCCGTCGTCGCCGGGGACAGTCCACTGATGCGCATTCCGCGGCCGACCCACCAGAGTGCAGCGAGTACCAGGTAGCCCCCGAGCAGCGCACCGACCCATCCGGCACTCCCGGCCGGCGCATGACCCATCCCGGCCATGTCCATGCCGCCGTGACCGCCGGCGGAGGCGCGCCCCAATGTCGAGGCACCCATCCACACCATCGTCCCTGTCGCGGTGGCGAAGAACACCGGGACCGTACGACGTCGCGGCGTCCGCACCGCCCGCACGAGGAACCACCCCGTCGACATCAGGAAAACGGTGATCCAGGCAGCTGCCGGGACCGCCGCGCCCCACGGCCAGATCATCGCGATCATCGATAGGCCCATGACCAGGTGCGACATCTCGGAGAGTCGATGCTCCGCCACCGGAGAGGGCCACGCGGCGGGTGGGCGCAGGCACCGGAGCAGGTGAAAGGCTGCCGCCCCTCCGAACGCCACTGTCAGCAGCCATCGGAGGGGGGCAATGCCGATCATCGGCCCCACGAGCGGTGGCGGGGCCTCCGGCGGGCGCTGGACCTCAGTGGCAGCACTGGTGCGTGCTGCCAGTGGGCGCGGTGGCGCCCAGGTCGTCATCACGGCCGGCGGCGAGGCGCGACCACTGCGAGGTGGGCCGCCCGTCGAGCCGGAACTGGTCGCCGTCGGTCCGGAAGCGCTGCGGCCAGCCTTGCGGCGAGTCCTCCCAGTCCTCCTGGCGGCCGTGGACGGTCATGTCGAGCAGGCCGTACGACGGCGCCATCGCCTCGACGCCCCGCCCGGTGGTCCAGTAGGTCTCGAACACCCGGTCGCCCTGGCGCAGGTAACACGCCTTCATCCCGAACGCCCGCCCGGCGACCAGGGAGTCCAGCGACTCTGCCGGCACCGAGTACCAGGGCGCCTGCCAGCCCATGAAGTCGCGGTAGCGCGATGTCTCCTCGACCGGCCCCTGGCAGAAGACCGCGAACGTGACGTCGCGCGAGTGCAGGTAGGACAGCTCGAGCACCTGGCCGGTGAAGAACGTGCAGCCCTCGCACTGGTCGGCAGCCGGCCTGCCCGTGTGCCACATGTGGTACGAGGCGAACAGCTGGGTTCTCCCCTCGAAGGCGTCGAGCAGGGGCACCGGGCCGTCGGCGCCGATCAGATGGGTGGTCGGGTCGACCTCGACCATCGGCAGCCGCCGGCGGGCCGCGGCGATGGCGTCGCCCTCGCGGGTGTGCGCCTTCTCGCGGAGCCGGAGCTCGTCGAGTTGCTTCTGCCAGGTCTCGCGGTCGGTGATCGGGGGTGTGGGTGCTGCTGGGGTGGTCATGGGTTCCTCCTCGCATCGCTCGCTATGAGGCTAATAGCAGCTGCTAGGATTGAGCAAGTCCGAGAGGGAGGTGTTCTGTGCCGGTCCAGCGGGGTTATCGGCAGGCCTGCGGCGTCGCGCGCGGCCTCGACATCGTGGGCGAGCGGTGGTCGCTGCTCGTGGTGCGCGAGCTGCTGCTCGGGCCGAAACGGTTCACCGACCTCCAGCAGGCGCTCCCCACCGCCAGCCCGAACGCACTGTCCGACCGGCTGCGCGAGCTGGCCGACGCGGGCGTCCTACGCCGCCGGCAACTGCCTGCGCCAGGCAATGTGCGGGTCTACGAGCTGACCGCCTGGGGTCGCGGCCTCGAGCCGATCGTGCTCGCGCTGGGCACCTGGGCCCTTGCCGCCCCGCCAACCGCGGAACAGCTCTTCGTCAGCACGGACAGCGCCATGCTGAGCATCCGCACCTACTTCGAGCCGACACCGGAGCAGCCCGAGATGTCGCTCCGGATCGAACTACGCGACCACGGTCCCGCCGGAGTGTTCGGCGTCCGCCTCACGCCGGCCGGCGCCCAGGTCACCCACGAGCCACCCGACGAGCCGGACGCCATCCTGACCACCACGACGAATGCCCTCCTCGCCGCCTTCGGCAGCGACGACCTCACCGGGCTCGCAGCCGACGGCGCCGTCATCATCGGCGATCCCGAGGCCGTCCGCCATCTCGTCGCGGGCGTGCACGCCCCGGCATCCACGAAAAAGCACCCAAGCGGCACCCCCGACCAAGGAGGGCGCGCGGATCGCCACCAGAGGCTGCCCGAGAGGTGACCCACTGTCTCGCTCGATAGGGCTCGCCCTGTTCTGGTCGACACCCCGGCCCGACGTCGACCAAGGTCACGTGCACGCAGGTAGCCGCGATCCGCGCGTTACGGAGCGTCATGTCAAGCGAATGGAGCCGACGTTCGGACTTGCCGAGAACGGTGCGTGTCGTGGGGCTGGGTACAACCACCCGAGCCGACGGCGACTCGCTCACACGGTGAGGACGTACCAGGTTCGTTCGTCGCCGAACTGCATCCACATTCGGTTGTCCCGGCACACTGTTCGCCGTGCCCAGGTGGTTGGGCGCTGGCCAGTGGGCAGAAGAAGCGGCGCCGTCGTGGTGGCTTCGACCGGGCCGTCGATGATGCGGGAAAAGGTGACCAAGTAGCGGCCGGCTGCTCGCGGGCCGTGTCCCTGGCCGGCCACGAACGCCACACGCTGGCCGGCAACGATGACGCCACCCGCGGAGCGGACGGGCGTTCGACGTACGCAGCGCACCCCGTCCTGGCCGATCTCCACAAGTGGAAAGCCGGGGTACGGATACGCCCAGGTGCGGTGGGCGCCGACGTTGAGCGCGTAGCAGTCGACCCAGCTCGCTGGGCCGTTCCGATCTTGGAGCGCATACCAGGCGGCGTCGCCGGTCGCGGTCCAACGAATAAGGCCGGGCATGGACATGCCCGTGCGGTGGGGCGGTTGCGTGCGGTTCTGTCTGACCGGATGCGGCGCGCAGATGGAGGCCTCGTCAAAATAACTGATCCAGATGTTGCCCGCCCGGTCGACCATCAGCTGCTCGATGCCGTCGCCGGCGTGGAAGGTGGTTCGGAACGAGCCGTCGGCGTTGACGATGCGCGCGTTGTGGGGGATCTGTGCCTCGAGTTCGGCGACCGTGGTGGCCGCCGGACCGGTGGGCATCCGGCATCGTGCTGCCGCCAGGACGAAGCCGTCACCGAGGACGTCGATCTTGGAGAACCGCAGGTCGAGTTCTGGGATGGCGACCTCGGTGATATCGCTGCCGTCGATGACGACCGCGGTCGCGGCGTACGGCTGGAGCGCGGCTCCACGCTCGGTACAGGTCGCATCCGGAGCGACCAGTAGCGCGATGACGCGTCCGGCGGCGTCGACCGTGGAAGCTGCCACATTCCTGTCCGCATAGCGGTCGGGTAGGGCGCGCCAGATGCGCAGCCGTGCAGTTGGCCCGCTCACCAGGCGGTACTGGTGTCCGTTCTCTCAACCATGCTTTGATCATGGCCAGGCGGAGGCCCGGATGCAAGGGACGGCGACTTGCCAACTGGCGGAGTTCCAGATCCGCTATCCGGATTTGCCCCGATCCGCTCGTCACGGAAGTGTCACGCCGAGTGAACGGAGCCGGACGGTGCCGATCAGCCGGCTAGCTTCTCGAAAAGTTCGTTCGGAGTGTCGTAGTACCTCGTCGTGCGACCGAGGTGCGTCATGCCGAGCCGCCGGCAGACGGCCTGGGAGGCGTGGTTGTCGGGATCCGTGACGGCGAGGACCTTCGCCAGGCCGCGGCTGAATGCATCGTCGAGAACCGCCTCTGCTGCTTCGGTGGCGTATCCGTGTCCCCAGACGTCCGGATGTAGGTGCCAGCCGATCTCGGCATCGGTCGGCCCGCCGGAGGGTTCGCCGGCCGACAGGGGAATCGGCTTGAGCAGGAGGTTTCCCACCGGTCGGCCGTCCGCCGCTGTGGTGATGGCCCAGATTCCGTGGATCAGGTCGTCGATGGCCCGCCGGCGTGCGATCGAGGCGAGCGCGTCCTGGCGGGTGCTCATGATCGTGGGATGCGCCCCCAAGAAGCGCATAACCTCCCAGCGCGACTCGAGATCCAGAAGGAAGTCGGCGTCGTCCTCGCGCCACGGGCGCAGCAGAAGGCGGTCGCTCGCGATGGTACGCACGCGGTCCAGCCTAGCCAGCGCCCACCGACGCACCCCTACCCTTCGTACACAGCTGCCACCGACCGAGCGTCACGCACGGTAGTTGTTGGGCGGACAGCTCTACTTCCGGTCGTGCCGATGGGCGAGTGCTGGAGGTCCGGAATCTCGACGACCTTGTGGCGACGCTCATCAGCCTGGAGGGCCATGGAACGGGGCCGAGTCTGCCCAGCATCACGTAATCCGCGATGCTGTGCACGTGACTGGTCCTGTCATCGCCGCCGGACGACGACACTCGTTGGGGCTGTGCGCCGACGGCACCGTGGTTGCGGCCGGCACTGGGACATCTGGTGAGTGTCGGGTCGAGGACTGGGTCGATGTGGTCGCCGTAGCGGCGGGCAACGTGCATACGGCGTCGAACACTGGAAGGTCCCATAGCGTCGGCCTGCGTGCGGACGGCACGGTGATGGCGACGGGCTGGAACGGCGACGGGCAGTGCGACGTCACCTCATGGCGGGACGTCACATTTGTCGCCGCGGGCTGGCGCCGCACGTTGGGGCTCCTTGGTGACGGCACCGTGCTGGCTGCGGGACGGCTCCGCGATGGTGCATGCAACGTGAGCCAATGGCGTGGGATCGTCGCGGTGGCTTGCGGCGACTGGCATTCGGTGGGCCTCACAGCCGATGGAACCACCGTCGCCGTGGGGAACGATCGCCGCGGGCAGTGCGCGATCGACACATGGCGTGGCGTTACGGCCGTCGCCGCCGGCTACCTGCACACGGTCGGTCTCACCAACGACGGCCGCGTCCTTGCGGTCGGTGATCAATCCGCGGGCGCCTGTGACGTCAGTGCTTGGCGGGACGTCGTCGCAGTGGCGGCCGGGAGCTACCACACCGTCGGAGTCACCGCGGCTGGCCGAGTCGTGGCCGCGGGCAGCAACGATTCCGACCAGTGCGACGTAGCCGACTGGCGCGAGATCGTCGCGGTGGCGGCCGGATCCACCCACACTCTCGGACTACGCGCGGACGGAACAGTTGTCGCCGCCGGAAGCAACGCCCACGGTCAGTGCGACATCACCGGCTGGGGCGCCATCCGCCCGCCCAACTAAGGGATACACGCAAGCACGCTCTGCCGCCGGTCGCAGGCCGACACCTCAACTGCCGCGAGGCGCTCGTCACGGAAGGTAGCCGGATCGCCGGTGCCGGGCATCCGGACGTGACCGATGAGCGAATGCCTTGCCGTGCCCGGGTCGTGCGGGGTGATGCCGGGCCGGTTTCCACCCCGAACGCACCAGAGGGCAAGATCTGTTTGTGATCTCAGACGTCCATCGGCTCCAGCGTGCCTTCGATGAGGCCGAGCTCCGTGCCGACACTGAGGCGCTGAACATGTTGCTGGCCGACGACTTTCGGTCCATCGGTGAGCAGGGCTACGTGCTTGATAAAGCACAGTGGGTCGGCAAGTTCGCCGAGTTCGCCTACACCAGCTTGAAGAGCAGCGACGTAGAGGCGTTCTTCTACGGCCACGCGGCTATCGTCCGTTGCGTCCAGCGCAGCCAGTCGACCTGGCGTGGGCAGGAGATGGCGTTGACCGTCCGCGTCAGCCAGACCTGGGTCGAACTGCCTGAGGGCTGGCGGCTCGCCGGCATCCAGTTCAGCTCCCTCGGCGGCGCGTGACGGGGACATTCGAAGACATCGAGGGGGTACCCCACGGTGGGCTCACCTCGTGGAGAATGCGGCGGGTGCGACTTGATCTGGACAGCGTCGACTGGGCATCGTTGACGCACGCGTACGGAAGTGCCGAGGACGTGCCTGGCCTGATCCGTGATCTGCGGTCATCCGACGCCGAGGTCCGTAGCGCGGCAATGTACGAGCTGTACGGCAACATCTACCACCAGGGCACCCGCTACGAGGCCAGCGCATACGCGGTTCCGTTCCTGCTGGAGTTGCTGGCCGACCCCGCCACGCCTGCCCGGCACGAGGTCATTCAGCTGCTCTCCTGCCTCGCTGTCGGTTACACGCCGTACGACATACCCGCCGGCGGCTTCCCCATCGCCGACATCCGTAACGACGTGGCGCAGGTCCCCGAGGAGACCTGGCGCCGCTGGTCGCAAGCGATGAAGGACTGGCACGAGGTCGTTAGCACAGGGCAGAGGCAGCCGCTTCCGCTCGCTGGGCCCGAGCGGCGCCTGTTCGGGACTCGGCACGCGCTCGCCACGTACGACGCCGTCCGGGCCGGCGTCCCGCTGCTGTTGACATGCCTGGCTGACCCGGACGCCGAGGTGGTCGGCGAGGCGATCCATGCCGTGGCCTGGTTCTCGGAGGAGATGACGTCGATCCGCCCCCGCCTGCTCGAAATCGCCTCCGACGGCCAACGCCCGGCGCACATAGTGGGAGCGGCGCTCATCGCGTTGGGACTGGTCGGCGGTGCGTTGACGCAGCCGGTAGCGGACCTGCTCGACCGGAACCTCGCAGGGACAGATCCCGACTTGAGATGGGCGGCTGCTGTGGCGTGGGCGCAGCTGGCCGGTGAAGGGGTGCCGGAGGCGGCGATAGCCGAGCTACGCGGATGGGCGGCCCAGAAGGACACCGGGCAGACAATCTGGGAAACAAGCCCCAGCTACGTGGCGCTCGAAGTGCTCGACGCCTTCGCCGCGCCGGTGGCCGAGGAGGTGCGGTCGGACCTCGTTGCGGCGGTGCTCGCCGAGCAACCCACCTCGAACTGGCACAACCATTTCAACGTCGTGCTGGGGTACGCGTTTCCGCAGATGGAATCGGATCACGGCCGCGGCTTCGAGGAACTGACGGCGGCGCAGCGGGCGGCGGTCGCCTGGCTCATCGTTAACCCGCAGGTCTTCGGCTCTTCGGGGCCTGAAGGCCCGCTCCGCCAACACGGCCTGCCGACGACTCACGAGGCGCTACGCGCTTACGCCGGCCTGTAGGCGTAGCAAACACCGCGGGCTGGCTGGACAGCGGATTGCGGGATCGTATTGGTGCGCTTCAACCCGCGCCTCGTGACGTCCGTTTCGCCGCCGGTTGCGGCGCGTGGATGCGCCGGGTCGGGCGGGCGCGACGTGGTGAGCCACAGGCTCGACTTGAAGTCTTCGCGCGCCCGCGTCACGGCAGAGCCGTCCGCTTGCGCTTCGAACCTCGTATTCAGTGCAGATTTCCCCACTCCGATCGGCGAATCACCAGATCAGAACACGTCCGCCCCCGAGGTCAGTGATCATCAGCCAAGTCGGGGCACCCGCGCCCTGCAGAAGCTGGGATCCGTGCGTGACGGGACGTTGCGGGAAGACCGCGTCGTGTGTGAACGGCGAGGTCTCGGACTCGTGGGTGTACGGGCTGATCAGGTGGGAGCGGCGGTCGTCGTCCGAGGCGTTCCCGCCCGTCGAGTCGTCCTCGCCCGCGAGGCGGCGCCCGGCCCCTGGCTGCTTCCGTGATCCGCTCCCCTGGCCGCCGGGTCCAGCGTCAGGGCGATGTCGGCCAGGTCTGGCGGCGCCCGCCCGTCGGGCAGCCGGGGGCGGGCGGGCCGCTGACCGCCAGCGGCTCGGCCGCGTTCATGGCAGAGCCGCCGGCACGCGTTGTGTGATCTGCCGTGAAGTGCAGCGCAGCGGCACACCTACCAGGGGGCGGTTCGGTCCAGCGGTGGGCTCAGCCGCCGCGAATCCGTGTGTCGTATCGCTCAGCGTCTGATCTGCGGCGCCGATGTCGTCCGCCTGCGGTCCCGGCTGACGTGGCTTGACCCGGGTCACGGATTGAGCGTGGATCAGGTCCGCCGGTGGCTGATCCATCGGGCGACAGTCCGCATCATCACCCTGCGGCCGCCAGGGCTCACACGCCGATCGTCGATCCCGGGCGGCGGTGAGAGCGCCGCAGCAACGGACGTTCGCGTACGTAACACACCGCCGCCCCCGGAAGCGGCGGTGGTTCAACCCAGAGATCGGCCCGGGGTGTCATACAGGCGCCGCGGGCTCTGACGGACGGAGATCCGCAAGCCATGAGTCAAGCCGTCAAGGCTGCACTGCTCACCACGAAAGATCTTGGAAAAAACGAGCGAGCGGTGGCCATCGCCATCGCCGCCCACGCCAACCATGAAGGCAACGCCTGGCCCTCCGTGGCCACCCTCGCCGAGTACGTCGGCTGCTCCGAGCGCACAGTGCAACGATGCCTGGCCAAGCTCGTGCAACTGGGTCGCCTCGTCGTGTCGAAGGTCGCCGGCATCGCCACCCGCGTCTATCAACTGGTGCACACGAATCGACCGGCCGCAGCCGCAGCGGGGGTGACAGAACGGCCGGCGGGGGTGACACATTCGCGTGCCGGGGGTGACAGCCAGCGTGTCACCCGAAGTAGTGAAGACCCATTGAAGGACGACGCGCCCGTGAGCGCTGCGCGGTGGCGGCGGTTTCTGCCGACGAGCCGGCGGGCTCCGGTGCCGGCCGGAACCGACTGGCGGGGCGCGGCCACGCTAACCGCCGGCGGCCGGTGCCAGCGGCCTGGGCATATCGGTCAGCCCGCCGGCCGCTGCGTCCCCTGCCGTTCCGAGGCGATCGAGCGCAGGTGAACGGCTCGACGTCGGCACGGCATGGACCCCGGCATCGGAGCCCATGCCGCTGCCACGGCTACCTCGCCCTAGCGAGACCGTGGCGGCGGGGAGCTCGTTCGGCTCAGCCGCAGTTGCCCCAGCTGTACCGGCCGGCGCTCTGGCGCCGTGGCAGCGCCGGTTCGCGCGGCAATTCGAGGCTGCCGGCCGCTGACGGTGCGGTCCGATGCCGCCGGTCTCGTCGCCCACCGTGACCGGTCCGATCAGGCGGGCTCGACCAGGAGCCGGGCGTAGTTGGCCATCGAGCGCTGGTAGCGCGGCAGGTGCCCGGCGAGCGCCCCGACGGCGACCGACACCGCCTCCCGCTCGCGGCCGACGCTGGTCAGCGCCAGCGCGAGCGCCGCACTGAGGGCGTCGTCGAGCTCGTCGGAGCCGCGCTCACGCTCCTCGGTCAGCAGCCGGACGCTTTCCCCGGCCTGCCCCATGTTCCGCAGCGAGCTGGCCATCTGAATCACCGAGCGCCGCCGGCGAATGCCGTCGATGCCCCGCTCCAGCGCCGTGCGGTAGAGCGGCACGGCCGTGTCCGAATGACCGGTCGAGTCCCAGGCGCAGGCCCGCTCGAACGCCGCCACCGGATGATCCGGCCCCAGTTCGTCGGCGAGGGCGCCGACCCGTTCGCGGAACTGCTCCTCGTCCCAGTCGTCGGGGGCGGCGTTGAAGGCCGCCCACAGGTCCGCGCTGCGCTGCTCCCAGTCGGCGCTCGGGTTCATCGTCATCCTCCTCGTGATCGTCGCTTCAGACGACGCACACTCTGCGAGTGCTGCTACCGTGGCCGCCAGTGATTCGGCCCAGGCCGAAGCTCTCCTACCGGGAGGTGGTGCGGATGGCGGTCACGCTGCGGTTCAGCTCAGCGGACCTGCTGCACTGCCGCTTCGCCATCTCCCCCATCCTCGAGACACTGTCCGCGGTGCGCCTGCTGTCCCCCCACGAAGGGCTCGGACCGCACCGCCGCTGGCGCGACACCCTCGACCTGCGGGAGGTCGACCTGCGGCCGATCGCCCTGCTCCAGCCGCGTCGCGGCTACACCCCCGACTTCCTGTCGCCACCGCCGGTCAGCCCACACGCCCGCTTCGAGGACGAACTCGCCGCCTTGGCGGCCACCGACCACGACCGGGTACACGCGGAGGTGCGACGGTCACTGGCAGACACCCCGGCAGCGGCCGAGTCGGCGACCGGACGGCTCCTGCTGGGCGACCCGGCCGTCGTCGTCCAGACGCTGATCTCCCTGGTGACCACGGCATGGCAGGTTCTTGTCGAACCGATCTGGCCGCAGGTACGCGCACTGCTGAACGCCGATCTGGGCTTCCAGACCCGACGCCTCGCCGAGGGCGGCCTGGACCGGCTGTTCGCCGAACTGCATCCCCGGCTGCGGTGGCACAACGGCGTACTGACCCGCGAGTACGGCCACGACGAACACCGCGATCTGGGCGGCGAGGGACTGGCCCTGGTACCCAGCGCCTTCAAATGGGATCAGGTCGTCGTCATCGTGGACCCGCCGTGGCAGCCCACCGTGATCTATCCCGCGCGCGGGCTGGGCACCCTCTGGCAGCCCGTCGCCACCGATCGGCACGCGGCCCTGGGCCGGTTGATCGGCAAGACCCGGGCGGCGCTGCTGCTCAGCCTCGACGAACCGGCCAGCACGACAACCCTGGCGCACCGCCACGCACTCGCGGCCGGGACGGTGTCGGAGCACCTGTCCGTGCTGCGCAACGCCGGGTTCGTCACCGGGCAACGATACCGGCACGAGATCCGCTACCGGCGGACGCCCCTCGGCGACGCGGCGCTGCGGTAGTCCCTCGATTGGCGGCCGGCCCTTACCTGGCTGTCCCGGGGCTGATGGTGCTCACGCCTGGGCCAGGCTGTCGCGAAGTTGGTTGGCGAGCGTGATGGTTGCTTCTTGCGGTTTGGCGTCGATGTCGGCGAGGGCTTTGGTCACGGCGCGCAGCAGGGTGCGGATGCCGTCGGCGTCGCCGAGGGCGTGGCGGGTGTGCATGGCGTGGGTGTAGAGGGCTTCGTTGTAGCGGTCGAGGCCGATGGCCTTGTCGAGCAGGTTGGCTGCGTGCTGCGGGTCGGTGTCGATCAGGTCGGCTGCGAGCAGGAGGTGGGCTTCGGTGCCCCATCGGCGCACGGTCTCCCGGTGTGGCTGGAGCCATTCGTAGTCTTGGCCGTCGGCCAGGGGCGCGGTGTAGAGGTCGCAGGCGGCGGTGAGTAGCGCGTGGCGGCGGGGGCCGCTGGCGATGCCGGCCGCGCGGAGTAGGTCTCGCAGTGTCCAGACGTCGACATCGACGGTGGCGGGGCCGAGGCGGTAGCGTCCGGCGGTTTTGACGAGGTAGGCGTTTCTCGCGTCAGCGGTGCCGGCTCGTGCGAGGACGTGTCGTAGGTTGCTGGCGTTGGTGTGTACGCGCTGGTCGGCCTGGGTGATGCGGGCGTCTGGTTCGAGGTATTCACCGATGTCGCGGGTGGTCATTCCGTCGGGGTGGCAGGCGAGGAAGACGGCCAGTTCGAGGGCCTTGGCGCGCAGGGGTCTGCCGGGTCGGGTGATGTCCTCGATCCGCGGCTGCCCGAGTACCCGCAGTCGTGCCTTACCGGCAATGGCGTCGGCGGGCGGCGTGGTGGCCGGGGTGGCCTGGTTTGAGGGGTTGGTGGGGGTGCGGCTGGCGTGCAGCGGGACGACCCTGACCGGAAGGGCGGGCGAGGCGACGGCGGGCGGTTCACCGGTCTGCGCCTCGCGCAGGGTCGCGAGAATCTGCAACGCCGCCTCGGATTCCAGCACGGGCACGCGCGGTGGCAGCGGCGCGCTCTGCTTGCCGGACACGATGTCGACGTGGCCGTCTGTGGCGACTTCGACGGTGGCGCCGCGAGCCCATTCGCCGAGTAGTAGTGCGGACACACGCAGGTCGCGGCCGAAGGCAAGGACGGCATCGGCTCGGGTGCCGGCACCGGCGGGTGGGGTGGGGGCGATGAGCATCAGGGTTGGCAGCGTCGCCTCGTCTGATGTGTGCTGGTGCACGGTGTCCAGTTCGGTGAGGGCGTGCTCGTCCAGGATGCGGCTGCGGTGCAGCAGTTCGGCTTCGATCCTGCCGAGGGCGTCGTCGATGGTGTCGGAGATGTGCAGCCGTGGCCAGGGCTGGAGGGCGCCGGCGTCGGGGCCGAGCAGTGTTGCCGCGGTGGCGGCGTCGATGACGACTTCACCGCGTGTGTCGGGGTGGTGCGGGTCGCCCGATGCCAGGGTCGCGACGAGGGCGGCGCGGGCTGCGGCGTGGGCGCCGTCACCGACGATGCCGGTCGCACCCGTGGGCAGTGGCGTGAGGTCGGGGGCGGCTGTAGGCGGCTCGGTGGCTTGGCTGTCCGGGTTTGACGGTTCGGTGTTGCGGGCGACGGCGCGCCGCAGGTGGAGTACGGGTGGCGGCAGTTGTGTCGGCGGATCGGTGTCGGGCTCGCCGGTGTGGCGGCGGCGGCGCTGTGCCCAGACCAGCGCGGCGGCGGCGCTGATCGCGGCGGCGAGCGACCAGGGCAGCCAGTTGGCTGGTGACAGCTGCACCCCGTGCTCGTCGGTTGCTGCGGCCGGGCTCCGCGGGTCGCTGGCTGCTGGCGAGGTGGACGGTGACGCCGTGACCGTGGGGGTCGCGGGCTCTGCGGACGGGGACGGGCTGGATTCGCCGTGAGTTGCCGGTGCAGAGCCGTCGGGGGTGGTGGCGGGTTCCTGTTCGTTCGTCGTGGGCGACGGGGTGGGGCTCGACGTGTCCTTCGGGGTGCTGGGCGGTGGCGAGGGGGTGACGGTCGCCGGCGGTGGTGCCGGCGGACGGGACGGGGACGGGGGTGCCGGGGTGGCGGTCTGCGGTGGGCGGGCGTCAGCGGGCAGCCGCAGGTCCCAGCCGGGATAGATGAGGTCGCAGTCGCGTAGCGTGCCGCCGGGTCGAGGGAAGTGGCGGTGCTTGTTCAGGCGGCAAATTTCCGGCCACCGGCCGGCGTCACCGAGCCACTCCTTAGCGATCTTGGACAGGGTGTCGTGCCGTTCGACGGTGTACAGGTAGCGGGTGTCGGCGACCTGGATCAGCGCGGGACCTCGCGCGACGGCTTGCCGAGGAATGGCCCCTACATCGTCGGTCGAGGCGACAGCGGGCGGTCTGCCGCCGCTGTCAGCGATGTTGAGGGTGCCGACGGAGGTGACGGCAATCGCCGCGGTGCCGGCCAGGCCGAACACGAGCCGGTGCAGCGGCGCGGGCAGCCGCAGTACAGGGATCCGCCACCGGGTCACCAGCGCGAGCAGTTCGGCAACCAGCAGCAGCGCCAGCGCCGCCCAGAACAGCCACAGCGCCCAGATGGCCACGCCGGTGAGAACGGCCGGGGTGAATCGTCCGCTCGGCTCATCGAACCAGTCCCCGACCTGCGTCCACGACGGCAGCCGCCGCACGGGGTTCCCGCCGAAGAACAGCAGCAGTGCCGGCATCCCACCCAGGAAGATCGCCGCGCCCAGGACAGCCCGAAGCACCCGGAGCACGGCCGCTGCCCGTCCTGTTCGACGGCGAGGCGGTGACGGGAGGCGCGGGCTGTAGACCGTGGGACGCACGTATTCGGCCAACCGGCTACGTCCGTCCGGGGACTCCTGCGGCACTATGCTCCTCCCCCGCGACCGGCACTGAACCTCTTCGGGCATACACCGCAATCGGTGTTGATGACCATCCCGCGACGAAGGATTCTCACCATGCGCGCACAACTGATCACCCGAGGAGACAATTGTTGACGGTCCACTCCCCCATCGGGAGAGACTGCGCCACATGCCAAGCGGGGGCGTCCGACTATCGATCGACCTCAGCTCGTCGGCGATCGCCGCCACCATCGACCGGCACGGCGCGCGGATTCCCGTCATGCTCAACGGCGGCCTCGTCATGCCGCACGGCATAACTCTCGACGCCGCCGGCCAGCTGCACGTGGCAGTCGCTGCGCCACCTGAGCCTTCAGCCGGTTACCGGTTCATCCGCGAACCGCTGGAGTTGCTCGGCAGCGCCGAGTCCGATCCTCCGGTCGACGCCGTGCAGCTGCTCGCCGGCCAGTTGTGGCACATCGCCGACCACGCCGCCCGCCAGGTCGCAGGACCCGTCACCGCCCTCACCGTGACCATCCCTTCAGGATGGGGACCACGCCGACGTGGGCACCTCACCGACGCGGCGACCCGCGCCGGCCTGCCCGCTCCCGTCATGGTCACCGCACCAGCGGCACTCGCCGCCTACGCCACGTCTGCAGGCAGCACCCTGGACGGTTCGTGCCTGCTGATCTGCCAGGCCGACCGGCACCCGGTCACCCTGACCGTCCTGCAGGCCAGCCCCGACGGATACCGCGAACTCGCGACCGGATCGCTCAACCCGAACCGCGACCTGGACCAGGCCCTCGCCCGGCAAATCGTCGCCGGCAACACCGCGGACGACGAGCCACTACGCACGCAGACAGCCCCACCCGCACAGGGACAAGGCGACGTAGCGCTGTTGGAGTCAGTCCGTCAGGCGAGGCAACTCCTGACCGTCCAGGACCGCGCACCAGTCCTCCTACCCGCGCCACGCAAGCCTGCCGTCATCACCCGCGACGACGTCACCGCCGCCGCACAGCCCCTCCTCGACGAGGTGGAGGCGGCAGTTCAGGACATCCTCGACGCGGCCGACGTGGACCTCCAGCACCTCAGCGGCGTGATCCACCGCGAAGCCGAAGCGATCCCGGGCCTGCGAGACCGGCTCGAGGCAGCTACCGGCCGCACACCGACCACCCTCACCGGCCACTCCCACGCCCTCGCCGACGGCGCCCTGGCCCTCGCCGCACCCCACCATCAGGCCACAGCTACCGCCGCCGGCACCCAACTGCCACGGGTCCGGCTCCGCATCCGGGACCTGACCAGCGCCATCCTGCTCGGCGCCTGCTCCCTCACCCTGCTCCTGCAAGCCATCCTCACCGCGGACATCGTCACCAACTACACCGTTCAGGTCGTCGGTGTTCGCCTCTCCCTCCCCGAACTTGGGGCCGCGGGCACGCTCGCCATGCTCGCCGCGTTCGCCGTGGCGCACCTCGCCCCCACCACCTGGCTCGCAGGCACACCCGCCACGTCCACGCCCGAACCCGCGACGGGCAGCCTGATCCGACGCGGATACGTCGCTGCCGCCGTCGGGGGCGCCATCACCGCCGCCCTCTACGGCCTCGCCACCGGCACCGCCGTCGAATTCGACTATCACCCGTACCTGATATGGACCCTCGGCGCCGCGCTACCTCTCGCAGTCTGCGCCGCCGTCATCGCCGCCGCCGCACCCCGCATCCCGGCCAACGCCCTGCCCACATGGCTCGCCCGCACCCGACCGGCGATCCTGCACGCCGGCATCGCCACCACCGGCGTCTACCTCATGCGCGCAGCCCTCACGCTCACCCCTCCGGTCGATGTGATCGGCATGCCGGGCCTCATCGCCAGCGCCGGCGCCGCGCTCATTGGCGTCGGCACCGCCCTGACCGCCATCCGAGGGCGCACCACCCGCGCCGTCACCGCACCCGGCCTCGCCACCGGCTACGCCATCGTCGTCACCTACGACACCAACAGCGCCCTCATTGTCGGATACCTCGTCGCCCTCGCCTGGTGGGCCATCCAACTCGCCGCACACACTTTGCGGCTTGCCGTCCCCACCGGCGGGAGCATGCTGCGCCGTCTCATGGACGGCCCGACGAGTTGACCGGCCACGGGCGGGCTGACGAGCTGTACCGCCTACGAGCGTGTTTGAGAAGGGTCATTTCTTCAGGTCGGCGAGGGTCCAGGCGTGTTGACGGGTGGCCGGTCTGCCGCGGGCAAGGCGGCGGAGAATCACGTTGGTCGCGCGGCCCAACGGATCATCGCCTCGGAGGTCGCGGGGAGCCGCTCGTAGTCGCGGGCCAGCCCGCGCGCGGTCAGCCACGCCAGCGTTCTCTCGACCACCCACCAGCGCGGGATGACGGCGAACCCTTTCTGGTCGGGTGCTTTGCGGACGATGTTCAGGACGGTGCGCAGGATGCGCTGGCACCAGTCGACCAGAGCGCCGGCGAAGCCGGCTCGGCGTAGACGAACCGGACCGGCGTCAGCAGGTAGGCGCCTAGCTGGTCTTGGCACCGTCGCGCTTCGTGGCGTAGAGCCCGTCAAAGAGGCAATCCCGCAAGTGCGGCAATGATGCCGAGGGTGCTCGCGCCGACAAGGGCGCTCACCACACCCCGCCGCAGTACTAGCAGCCAGATGACGGCCGCGATGAGCACGGGTATCTGCCAAAGGCGGGTGAGCGATAGCCCCAGCAACACGGCGGAACCGAGGATCGCGCCGATCGCGGCGGGCCCCGCCCCGGCGAGAAAACCCTGGACCACTGCGTTGGCTCGCAACCGGTCGAAGTGCCCAGCTCCGGCCAGGACGAATACGAACGAGGGCGTGAACGCGACGACGGCCGCGAGCAGACCGCCGACGACGCCGGCTGCGGCATAGCCGACCACGGCGACGGTCTGCACGACCGGACCGGGGGTGATCTGGCCGAGAGCAATCGCGTACAGGAACTGGTCCGCGCTCATCCAGTGATAGCGGTCGACCGCATCCGAGTGCATCAGCGGGATGATCACAAATCCACCGCCGTAGGACAGCGCACCGACCTTGAACGCCGTCCACGCGAGCGACGATGCGACGCCGCTGATCCCCGCCGGAAGGAATATTCCGGCCGCTCCGGCGCGGTCCAGATTGGCTCGTGGTGCCCGCAGCATCGACTCGAGCCCACCGGCGGCGAGCAGGACAACTACCAGCCACGGCCCGAGCAGCAGCGCCGCGAGCGCACCGCCGACCGTGTAGGTGCCCCATCGGATACGTCGCGCCGAAGACGTGCCGTTGCGTCGCCAGCTCGCCGGAATCAGGCTGGTTCCCGCCTGCACCGCGACGGCGGCGACCGCCGCGCCAGCTCCTGTTGCGGCACCCAGCACCGGGCGGGCCGGGTGCCGCGACAGCAGCAGCGCCGACAGCCCGAGGATGGCCACGAGGCCCGGCGTTATGAAGCACACGCCCCCGACCAGGCCACCCAGCCAGCCCCGCACCCGCCAACCGCAGAAGATCGCCAGCTGGGTCGAGGCCGGGCCGGGCAGCAGGTTGGTCGCGGCGATGCCGTCCTCGAACTCATGCTCAGTGATCCAGCCGCGCTCGACCACGCACAAGCGGCGTAGCAACGCGACATGCGCGGGTGGGCCGCCGAAGCCCGTGACACCGATGCGTCCCCATTGGGCGGCAACCGTTGCGATCCGCACCCGCTTCCCATCCGCAGTCATCGCGTACGCCACGCCGCCCTATCAGCAGCCCGGCCGGGGCGATAGCCCGCCGTGCGCACCAACCGCCGCCATAGCGGAAGCGATCGCCGCGCCCGCCGCCGTGATCGCCTCAGTTGAGGCGGCAGGCAGGTGGTCTTCCCACAAAGGCAAGGCGTAGCGTGTCGCCTCGATCATGCCGAGCGGACGCGGCATGAACCAGACGTGGAAGTGCGCGACGCCATCGCCCCAGCGGTAAAGATGGACGCGCG
Source organism: Micromonospora sp. NPDC051924 (assembly GCF_055586005.1). Classification (NCBI taxonomy): domain Bacteria; kingdom Bacillati; phylum Actinomycetota; class Actinomycetes; order Micromonosporales; family Micromonosporaceae; genus Micromonospora; species Micromonospora sp. NPDC051924. Next base: position 42,210 of record NZ_JBVJJA010000040.1, on the reverse strand, counting down.
CGATATCCCCGAGCGACAGGATGGCCCTCTCCACCCGGCTGACGACCGAGCCGAAGTCGGCTGCCAGGTGCGCGGGTAGATCGCTGAACGAGTCGGCGTGTAGGCGCGACGCCAGCCACAACGTGCCTGGCAGGCTGCAGCCCACCGGATTGTGCAGCACCCAGTTCTCATCCGACCAGATTCCCTCGTCCTGACCACAGATGGTGCAGGGGTCGCCATCCGGCTCGCCCCGCCGTGGTGGTTCGGGAATCACCCGGGGTCCTGCTTCAACCGTCGTCAGTGGATCAGCGAACGGAAGTCTCATCGCAACCAGCTCCCTTCAATGATGCAACATGAGCGTTTCTAGCATGTATCGCTTGCGTTGTACATACGGAAGGGGTAGGTTTCATCGCGTGGACGATGAGCTGTATCGCGCGGCGGTCGCCGTGCTGGGCGAGGTCGGTTGGGATGGTCTGACGCTCGATCGGGTCGCCGACAAGGTCGGTAGGTCGCGCGTCACCCTCTGGCGGAACGGGATCACCCGTGACTCGCTGCTGGAGGGGCTATTGCGCAGGCTGGCAGAGAGCTACCGGGACGCGATGCTGCCCGCGCTCACTTCATCGGGTACGCCGCGCGAACGCCTGGAACACATGATGAATGCGCTCTGCGACGTCGTCGACGCCCACAGCGACATCCTCATGGTCTCCGACGAGATGTTCCATCGGGCTCACGAGGTGAGCAAGATGCCAATCGGGTTCCTCGATCCGTTCATCAATGTGCTGCGCGATGCGCGGACGGCCGGGAACCTGCGCGCCGAAGGCGATGACATCGACCTGGCGGATGTGCTCTTCAACGGCGTCGCCTGGCCATACCTGCACTTTCGCGCCAGGCACGCCTGGCCTGCCGACAAAGCCCGACATCTGTTGTTCTCCACCTTGTTGGACGGGACGCTGCGATGAATACCGAACACGACGCCTTCTGTTCCAGCCCCGAATGGGCGGCCCGCCTCGCCGAGGAGGTCATCCCATGGGGGCTCGCTGACTTACCCCTGACCGGTCACGTGCTGGAACTCGGGGCCGGCTTCGGCGCAAGCACGGCCTACCTGATGACCATGACATCCAATCTCACGTTGCTGGAGGTCGATCCTGTTCTGGTGGCCGGGCTGCGGGATCGGTTTCCCGACTTGGACGTACGCCGCGGCGACGCCACCGCCATCGCGCTGCCGGATAGCAGCATCGACAACGTCGTCTGTTTCACGATGCTCCATCACGTATCGCCCGCGGCGGCGCAGGATCGTCTGTTCAGTGAGGTGGCCCGGGTCCTGCGGCCCGCAGGCTGGTTCGCCGGCACCGACAGCCCCGCCTCCGATAACCTGCGCGACTTTCACCAGGGCGACATATACGAACCGCTCGATCCGCAAACCCTGAAGCAACGGCTGCTCGCCGCCGGATTCCGCGACGCGACCGTGGATCACGCCGATCGGAGGCTCCGATGGCGAGCCCGAACGCGCTAAGGTCGTCGGGACAGTCCCTGGAATACCGGTCCCGGCGCATTGACCGGCCCTGGCGGTTGGACTTACCACCGACGCGTGGAGTGTGTCACGTCGCTTTGAACCAGGCGCCGGTGAGACTCAGGTCGGCCGGCCGGCGACATCTGCGATGACCTGGTTGTTGACGCCCGTGGCAGCGGTGTTCGTTTGCCAGTTGCACCGGTAGGACCTGCGCACGGCACGCGACCCGCTGCTGCCTCGAGCGCTGCAAGCTATCCGCGGAAGGCGAGAGCTACCCCGGCGCCAAGACAAGGACGCAGGTGCTGACGTTGAGGTTCCGCTCGCGGGCCGTCGTGGGGTGACGGTCGACGGGGACATCCCGGTGCAGGTGATCGGACCAGCGTGACGGTTCGCCGCGCACCGAACCGTCCCGCCCATACCGTTCGGCCATGACGCAGACGAATGATCACCTGACCATTCAGCCCAAGATCCTCTACTTCGGCACACCGGTAGTGCTGTTGAGCACCGAAAACGAGGATGGGACAAGCAACCTGGCGCCCATGTCGTCCGCCTGGGCGCTCGGTCATGTCGTCGTGCTCGGCCTGGGGACGGAAGGGCAGAGCGCCCGCAACCTGCGCGAGCGACCGGACCTCGTGATCAACCTGCCGAGCGCGGAGCAGTGGCCGGCGGTGGAGAGGCTTGCGCCGCTCACCGGCCGCGACCCGGTGCCGGACCACAAGCGGGGTGCATTCCGGTACGAGCCGGCGAAGTTCGCCGCCGCCGGGCTGCATCCGCAACCGGCTGAACTGGTACGAGCGCAGCGGGTCGCGGAGTGCCCGCTGCAACTCGAGGCGCGGGCCGCACGGGTCACCCCCGATCTGCACGGTGATTTCGTGATCGTCGAGGCGCGCGTGCTACGTGTCCACGCGGACCCCGCCATCGTCGTGCCCGGTACGCAGCACGTCGCCCCCACCGCCTGGCGCCCATTGATCTACAACTTCCGACACTACTTCGGCCTCGGCCCTCAACTCGGGCACAGCTTCAGGTCGGAGACGCCGGCAGACAGTGAGGATGGTGGGGTGGGTCGCCGGGCTGGTCTGACTCACCGGCAGACCGACGGTTGCTGTCCTCATCCCGATTCGTCGGCCGGCTCGGTGGCCCCGGCAGCTGCATGTCACCGGTCAGGCGTCGGTGCCACGCCGGTCATAGCCGCCGGTGTGCTGCAGCGCCACCGCCGCCGCGTCGGAAAATCGCACGACATTGGTCGTGAGGTTCCGGACAATCCCCGGTGATGTTCGCCGCCGTCCTTCGCCGAGCGCGCCCCCCGTCGCCTCTCGCCGGTCAGCTCGCTGCCCAGTCACTCCTCTTCGCCCTCGGTGAGGGCACCTTCATGACCGGCTCGGCGGTGTTCTTCACCAAGATCGTCGAGCTGTCCGCCGCTCAGGTTGGTCTCGGCCTGACCTGCGCCGGCATCGCCGCCTTCCTGGCCGCACTGCCGATGGGCAAGCTGGTCGACCGCTTCGGGCCGAAGAAGATGTGGGCCGTCAGCGCCACCGGGCAGGCGGCGATGTTCGCGGTGTGGCCGCTCATCACCGACTTCAAGGGCTACGTCGCCATGGCCGTCGGCATGGAGGTCATCGGCGCCCTCGGCAACGCGGCGCACGGCGCGTACACGATCGACGCACTGCCGCCGGACCAGCGGGTGAAGTCACGGGCCTACATGTACTCCGCGCTCAACGTCGGCTTCACCCTCGGCTCCCTGATCGGCGGCTTCGCGCTGGCGTTCCACTCCAACGACGTCCTCCACGCGCTGCCCTGGTTCACCGCTGTGGTCTTCCTGGTAAACGCCGCCGCAATCAGCCGGCTGCCGCGGGCCTCGCACGACGACCGCACCCCGGCCGACCGCAAGGCGAAGATCGCCGGGCCCGGACCGCTGCGAAACCCCGGCTGGCTCCTCACGACGTTCTTCAGCGGGGTCTTCTGGACCAATCAGGTGCTGCTCAACATCGTGATTCCGCTGTGGCTGGTAGAGCAGACCGACGCCCCGCGGGTGCTGCTGGCCTTCCTGTTCGGAACCAACACGGTGATGTGCATCTTCCTGCCGATGGTGGCGGCCCGCGGAGTCCAGGACGTGCCGACCGCGCTGAAGGCGGTTCGGGTGTCGTCCACCTTCTTCGTGCTCTCCTGTCTGATCACGCTGGCGACCCACGACACCATCGGCTGGGTCACCATCGCGCTGGTCTGGCTGGGTCACGTCACCGTGACCGGGGCTGAGCTCTACCTCTCGGCAGCCAGCTGGTCCTTCGAGGCCGAGCTGATGGACCCACGTCAACGCGGCGCCTACCAGGGCGCCGCCGAGCTGAGCAGCACCCTGGGCCGCGTATGGGCGCCCGCGGTGTACACCTTCCTCGCGATGAACTGGGGCGCCATCGGCTGGCTGGTGATCGCCGGCATCATCGTGGCGGCCACCATCGGCGTGCACCCCTCGACCCGGCTCGCGCGGCGATTCCTCGAACAGCACGTACCTGCCGAGGCGTTAGCCGACGCCCGTGCCTCCAGCCGCGAACCCGAGGAGGCCGTCACCGCCGGGCCGCCCTCGCTCATCAACACCGACGAGCCGCTGCCCGAGCCCACCGGTCGCCTGATCCGCTGAGCCACGCCCGGTCAGTTTCCGGCGCCCAGGGCAGCGAGTCGGCGTCGGCCGTTCGCCCCTGTAAGACCATTGCGGGTGGTCGAGTCCCGTCAGAGGGCGGGCCTAACATGTACGGCGCAACCGACAAGGCTGTAAGAGGTGTACCGCGCTGAGCCGGGAGCCGGGCACACCGCACCACTCACATACCGGCGTCCACCCCACCCCTCGGAGGTGATCGACATGCCAGGAAGGCGTTAGTCCCGCGCACGGCGCGCGGGCGGCCGGAAGGCGGTCGTCACATGGCCCGTACCGACGTACACCGACTCGAGCGAGTGCAGCAGCGAGATCCGCAGTTGCGTCGCTGGTTCACCGACATCCACCAACACGGCTCCGGCCCCTGCGACCTTGAGAAGTTCCTCGCCTCGCCCGAGTGGAACGGCACTCGCTGCTACCGGCAGCCGTCGGCTCAGGCGCCGAACCTTTGCGGCTGCCAGCTCTGCACCTTCCAATCCCACCGCAAGCTCGCCCGCCGGCAGGAGCGCGTCGCCTGGCGTTCGACCCGTCGGCAGCTACTCGCCGAGCACCGCGGCGGCGAGCGCGACCTCGACGTGCCCCCGATCCGCGGGAAGGCGTGGTAGCAGAGGTGTGCTGGCAAGCGGCGACCAGCACACGCTGTCTGCCGCCGCCGCGCTTGGCCCGCTGCAACTCCTGACGCTTGTGATCCTTGACCCCAGGTGAGCAAGCCGGGCTTGTGCCTCGTCCGCCAGGTGCTTGTTTGACGCGGTTGCGCGCAGCGGTTGCTCCCAACCTGCTCTCCGGTCTCGGCCCGGAACCCGGCACGATTCCCGACGGACACGCGGCGTGGCTGAGCCGTCTGAAGACGGCTCGGCCACGTTGTCGGTCGGTCAGGGGTTTCCCCGGGTTGGCCGGGCTGTCTCCTGGCAGGCCTGACGTGTCGGCCTCGATCGGGGGCACCGGAGTGCTTCCCAGTATGTTGCCGTTTCTGGAGTATGCGGTGAGGGTGGCGCATCACGCCGGAATAGCGAGACCTGGTTACGGGTGGTGAAGGAGACGTCGGTGACACACCTTCTCAGCGGCAGACATCCCATGCTTTTCGATGTCAAGTGCGGGGTTGAAGGTGAGCCCAAGCGGCGGCCTCGTCGTAGGTGGTTCCCGTCTTGAGGCAGCCGTGAAGGATGCCAACGAGCCGGTTGCTGAGCTGCCGCAGGGCGGCTTGGTGTCCGGTGCCGCGCTCGCGGAGGGCCTGGTAGTAGGCGCGGGCGCCGGGTGAACCGCGCATGGCGCAGAACGCCCACTGGTGCACGGCGTCGGCGAGGCGACGGTTGCGGGCGTAACGGGCGAGCACGACCCGGCGACTGCCGGACGCCCGGGTGATCGGCGAGGTGCCGGCGTAGTTGCGGCGGGCCTTGGCATCGACGTAGCGATGGGGATCGTCGCCGAACTCGCCGAGGATCCGGGCGCCGAGCACTGGGCCGAGGCCGGGCAGGCTCAGGTAACGCTCAACGTCCCGGTGGCGGCCAAAATGTGTGGCCACCACCTGCCCGAGTTCGGAGATCTCGGTGTTGAGAACGTTAATCAGCTGGACCTGGCTGGACACGATCGCCGCGTAGGCATTCTGCACCGGCCGCGGTTGACGCAGCTGCTCAGCGCGCAGTGCCTGCTGGACCGCGGTCGCTCTGCCATCGAGATCACGACGACCGGCACGGCGCAGCGCGGCGACGATCGTGACCCTCGGCAGGCGAGCAGCGCGCTCCGGATCCGGTGCCCGGTCCAGCAACTCGAGCGCCTCACCGGCGGCCAGGTCGTCGAAAGCCTCCAACGCGGCGGGATAGAACTCCCGCAACGCCGAACGCAGTCGCAACACCTGCCGGGTGCGGTCCCAGATCAGACTCTGATGCGCCCGCGCCACCAGCTTCACCGCCTCGGCGAGAGCGCTGTCACCAGCCACCTGACGGTGATGAGCGTGATCCAGGCGCACGATTTCCGCCAGCACGTGCGCATCCCCGGCGTCGGACTTCGCACCCGAGGTGGAGTGCCGTTCCCGATACCGCGCCACCGACATCGGATTGATCGTATACACCTGATACCCCGCCGCGACAAGCGCCTGCACCCACGTGCCACGGTCGGTCTCGATCCCGATCCGCACCCGCACGGCCGCGTCGGCCGGGTCCAGATCCGCCCACGACGCCGGCATGTGCTCCGCGACCAGCGCATGCAACCGACCGACGCCCTCGATGCCCTCCGGCAGCCGCGCCCGGACAAGCCGGCACCCGTCCTCGCCGAGGATCTCCACGTCGTGGTGGTCCTCGGCCCAGTCATCGCCTACCCAGATCATCCTCGCCTCCCACGCGGACACCGCCTGCATTAGCAGCGTGGAGGAGACGCCGGCGATCTAATAGCCAAGTGCTCACCAGCCTGGGGCGGGGCACGTCATCCCATCAGCCGTCCCGTCTCCTCACGACCAACGGGCGCACGGTCTGCCGCAAGACCTCGACAGGGTCCGATGAGTGGAGTGCTGACCCGCCGGCCGCTACCGGAGCCATCCTGCACCAGCAGGCTGACGGAACCTATTAGATGAGGTAGACGTGCCTCAGAATCGGCCTTGCTAACGCCGTAGTTTGGTACCGCTGTATGTACCGCGGAGCATTTTGCGCGCTCGAGTAGCTAGAGTCCTCGGCGTTAACCGATCTCGCACATCTAGCAGGTAGCCTACGGGTGAGCCGGCTTTGGCTAATTCTCGGACGCGGTTGACTTGCCACCACGCGCTGCCGACAGCAGCCAATGCGCCCACCGTTGTGGCCGCCGCTGGCGGCATCACACCAACGACAGAAACGGCGGCAGGTGGCACGAACGAGCTGGCCACTAGCAGAGACCTGGTCGGCTCCAGCCTGTGCAGCGACAACCCTTTCTCAAGCTTACGCAGCGGTATCTCCACGGTATGCTCCACGTGTGAAGCGAAGGCCTCCAGACGTCTGCGCCTGATCGGCACTGAGGCCAGCTCAGCCAGTTCCGCACGTTGAGTGGCGACATAATCACGGAACACCGCAAGTTCTTCCGCAAGGTCAGACCGACACTGGAGGATCTTATCTGCCGAGATGCTCGAAAGATTCGCGGGCCGCGCGTACCGCAACGCCAGCATGACATAGGTTTCCACGCCGGCGTCCAACGCATCCTCGCCGTTTGCCGGCTCAGCCGGTCGGCCCATCAGCAGGCCTAACGCCGCCCCGACATCGCTGCTCGCCGTGGCGGCCCTCAAATCGTCCTGATCCGTCAGCGGCTGAAATCGGGCCGCCCGGCTGACCCAGCCGGCGAGGGCCGTCATGTACGCGCCTGCCAGCGCCGGGTGCACTCCGATCCAGTCAGATGGTGGTCCGGAGTGCCTCCAAATCGGGTCGGCGGAGCCTCCCACCCGAGCAAGCCCCATCTCACACAATTGCCGGAGAGCCCACATCGGAAACTTCGTTACATGGATCCATCCGAGTTGCGGCTCACCAACCGGGCCACCCTGCAACTGAGATTCGCCGTCCCAATCGGCATGCGCACGGGCAATGCTGAAGTCTCGCATCAGGCGATCCGCATTATTGCCCAATGCTCTTGCCAGATCCCAGCCTAGATCCGGCGTTAGCTGCCCAGGATCCTCATCGCGCAACCCATTGGCGTCAAAGAAGGTCCGTGCAGTGACGCTGTCATGCTTGAGGTAGCCCGCTGGTACAAGCCGGCGCACAGACGGCCAGTACAACGCTGCCATCTTGAGCCAATCATCATCACGTATGTGGACGAATGGGAAGTAGAGGCCCGGCTCTTGCATTGCATCCCCAGATTCGGTCGATGGGCCTTCCGGTGCCCGCAGTGTAGCCACGGGCTTCCGCACGTCATTGTCAACAAGACGACAGCAGGTCAATCCGCCGCTCTCGCAGGCCGGGAACCTCCGAACTCGACCGACTCATGTCGCCAACCCGCAACACACTCATCTCGGCAGATCCGGTCGTCGTAGCGACCGCTCGGCGGCTAGATGAACAAGTCCGGACGAGATATCCGGCGCTGTTCACACGTTCGCCACGGCAGGTCGTCGCGTGAGTATCGACGACGAGATCGCCCGCTTCGACTGGTCTCGGATCCAGACGTGGTCACCGCACTCCCCTCTCCACCTCTTTCTCGATCGTTCGCATCACGCTCGTGAGCACCGATGCGTAGGACGGATCGGTGGCGTAGCCGGCGGTGGCCACCGCCCGGGCGAACGCGTAGGGGTCGTCGACGTGATCGAACGCCGGCGCGTACCGCCTGTCCTGCCGGAGGAATGCGCCGTGCGCGGAGAACGCCTCGGCGGGCGAGGTGTATGCGCGGAACCAGTCCTTGATGACGTAGTCGTACCTCCCGTCGGGCCGGGGTGTCACGGAGATGATCTCGGGGAAGTTGGCGTTGGGGTGGCGGAGCACCTCTTTGGTACGAAGGAGTTGCCGGGTCGATTCCGGGTCGCTCGCCTTGGCCTTGATGCCGAAGAAGTTGTTCCGCGGTGCGCTTCTCCCCCACCCGGATTCGAGTGCGGCCTGGCCGAGGGTGACCAACCACGGGACGCCCGTCTCGTCCTGGCTGCGTTTGGCGTGTGGCAGGTACTCCCGTACGAAGGTCGCGACGTGCGACCCGCCGGCCGGCGCCCGCGCCGGTGTACCGCCCAGTCCCGGTACCGAACCGGCGAAGAGGGTGCTGGGGTGCAGCGCGCCCTCCCAGCTGAGGTCGACGTGGATGTGGTCGATGTGCTTGTTCTGGCCGGAATACGGTCGCCAGCCCTCGGCTCGCCGTCCCCAGTACCAGATCCTGCCGTTCCAGATGATCACGGCGACCTGCAGTTCGACGGCGTTGGCGACGAGCCACGCCACGTACGCGTCGGCCTGCGCCCGTTGGCCTGGATCGTCGGCCCGCGCGTAGAGGTCCGCCGACCTGCCTTCGCCGTGCAGGGAGGGCTTACCGGACGCCATCAGCCGGCAGTTGAAGGTGCCGGCCTTGCGCCCCGTCAACCTGCGCCACTGGTCGGCAATCGCGCGCGCACCGGGCTGTTCCCCTTTCGCGCATTTACTGAACTTGCCCAGCGTGACCCGGCCGGCGGCGCGCTCGGGGGTCGTGGTGGTGTTCGTCGCGGGAGTCGGTGCCGTCGGCGGGCTCGGGGTCGGCGTGGGCCGGCTCTGCCTGGCTCGCCCGGCCCGGTAGGCGTCGATCTCGGCGAGCGCCCGTCGGTTCGCGTCCTTGCTCAGGTACGTCCACCGGGCCCAACTGCCCCGCACGTCGACGTGGGCGAAGGAGCCGCCGATGCCGACCCCGATCCGGTCACCGCAGGCGTCGATCGCCGCCTTGGCGATCTCTATACCGGTCATGCCGGCGATGCTGATGTCCGCGGCCTGGCCGCTGCAGTGCCGGCTGTGGGTGGGTGTCTTGCCGCGTCTGCGGTACACCTCGACGTTGTGTGCCCAGGAGCGGTATCCGGAGGTGATGCGTACCGGCTTGCCGACGCGGTCACGGATGGCCTGCAGGCAGCGGACGAGCGCCGCCGAGATTCTCGCCTTGTCCGCGGTTCGTCCGCCGCTGCTCACAAGTTCGCCGACGGTGAAGTTGGCCGACAACTGCTGCGCCCGTGCGGCGGGGCCGGTGTCATACAGTGGTAGGCCGGTGCCGTTCGGGTCCCAGTGCTCCTCGTCGCGCCCGGTGGGACCGGACACAGTCGTGAGTACGAGGCCGGACGGGAACGACTCGTGCTGCTCCGGCCAGTACTCGCCGGCTTCCCGGTCCCATTGCCCTTCCTCCGCCTCGACCTCGCCGGACTCCTCGTCTGCGGGCGTGACGTCGGCCGTCGGACCCTCGTCGGCGTCGCCGTAGCGTTCCTCGAAGAGGAGTTCGTCCTGCTCACCCTCGATGTCTTCGAAGCGCCACCCCGTCGTGCCGAAGTACTCCCCTTCCCCCGCTTCGTGCTGGGCGCGGGGAGGGGAGGTGTCCGGCAGTCGCGCGGCGGGGTCGGCGAGCAGGCGCCAGCCGTACCGTCGGGGGATGTCGTTGTGCCCGACCCGGGTCCGCTCCACCCGGAACGTGTCCGACGCCGCGCCACGGATCGCGCGGTGCACCTGTTCGCTGTGCGCGGCGGTGCCCTCGCCCCCGCGGTAGATGACACGCAACGACCCGGAGGCGCTCGCGATGCGCCGCCGGGCCCACTCGATCAGTGGCGCGGGGTTGGTGTAGAGCGCATCGAAGGTGACGACCTCGTCCGGGTCGGTGTGCTTGAGGATCGCCATCAGCGGTGCGCCGCCGCCCGAGTGTGCCGTCAGGATGAGGCGCCCCGTCGTCACGCTGGCATCGGTCTGCGCCCTGAAACGGGCGAGAGCATCCTCGACGAGGGCCTGGACCGCGCCCGGCTTCGTCAGCGCGGGGAAGGAGTAGCCCATGCCGGAGCGCCCGCCGAAGTAGTGGCCACGCGGCAGCACCAGGATGGTCGGCGACGTCTTTCCTGGTGAGCCCGAACCAGCAGGATCCTGGAAGTCGAGGCCACTGACCGGTTCCTTGTCGCGAACCAGGTTCATGGCGCGACCCCGGCCTGAGTACCCGTGCAGGTGGACCACCACGTCGACGGTCGACGGGCCGGTCATCGCGTTCCACTTCACGACCAGGTCGGGCGGTTTGCCGACATGCGCGGCGAGCATCGGGTGCCGCTCCACCACCAGGCGTCCGGGGGGCACCTGGACGCTGCGGGTCGACTCGCCGGCCGGGGTGTCCTCGGCGAAGGGACTGGTGTCCTCGGCCAGGAGGTCCGCCAACTCCGGCTCGGGGCCGTAGTCGGCCAACTCCGGCTCGGGCCCGTAGTCCACCGACTCGGACGCGAGGTCGGCCAGCTCCGGCTCCAGCGCGTGATCCTCCGGTTCGAGTCCGGAAACCACGTCCATCGTCGGGCTGTGGCCGGCCGACTCCGGCTCCGCGGACGCGTACTCCTCCCGCTCGTCAATGCGCGCGAACACTTCGTCGCGCAACGGCCACCGACCCGCCCGCTCGCCCTCGGAGGGCTCAACGAGGGGGGCGAACACCGCCGATTCCGCCACCGTGTCCATCTCCGCCTCCGATCACGGTCGGTGCGCGGCGCTCGCGCCGTTCGGGCTTGGGCCCAGCGGTGCCGGGACTGCCGGACCGGACAGTGACGTGGCTGTGGTGGGCGTCGGAAGCCGGGTCGGCTGCGCCGGCGGCACCCCACCTGCGGAAAGGCCCCTGTTGACCGACAGGTCCTTGATCCGGTGGCCCGTGGCCGACTGCCACAGGTCGATGATCCGGTTCATCGTCGCCCGGATTGGCGGGTTCGGCGCGCCGAACGAGCGGTAGAGCAGTTCCGCGTTCGCCGGGGCGCTGAACTGGTCGAGCTCGATGAACCACAGCACCGGCGACAGCAGGTCGGCCAGCTCGAACAGCTCACGGGCGTGCCGCGGCGGCATGATGCCGACCCGGGTGCCGATCGCCGCCAACCGGTCGGCGGGATTGCCGCCGGTGACCCCGGCGCCGGCGCTCAGGTCCTCGACCACCGCCGTGTCGAACTCGACAGTGAGGTGGAACCAGCTCAGCATCGCGCCGTAGGCGAACTCCTCGCGCGCCAGGAGCCCACCGCGCCGCCGCAGACGCAGCAGCTCTCCGATGGTCTGGCAGAGGTAGCCGACGTAGTTCGGGTCCGTCGGATTGGCGCCGACCTGGTTGCGATCGTTCTCGATGCCGACCCACACCTGGCGCAGCAGGTCGGTCCACAACTCGACGAAGCGCAGGTTGGCGCCCGGTCCGGTGTCCTGCTTCCAGGGCTGTCCCTGGATCGGGCCGCGCGGCGGGTGCGGCAGGTCGCAGCCGAACATCCGCCAGTAGGCGTTGCGTCGGTTCACCTGGGCGTCCGGTCGCAGCTGGCTGGTGAGCCCGCCGATGTGGAACAGCGGCGGGTCACGGAAGAAGAGTTCCTCGGTGGCCCGCACCCAGGCCACGGTCGCCACGGACGGAGTCGGCAAGGTCTCGCCGACCAGGTACCGCCGAACGACCTCCGCCATGATCTCGACGATGCCGGTGCTCTCCACCAGGTACGGGTAGATCATGTGTTCCCACGGCAACGGTCCGACGTCGACCCCGAGCGCCGGAGGCCCCTCGAAGACGGGCTGGCTGGTCGAAGGCGACGCCGGCCGCACACCCGAGCGCAGACCGACGTCACGAAGATTGTTCGGCAGCTTGAGACGGTCGACGACGGCCGGATCCCCGAGGGCCTTGGGCGTCGCGGATGCCTGGGGCCAGGACGCGACGCCGCCGCCGGCCCAGATCTCCTCCAACCAGCGGCTGAGCTGTATCGGATGGATCGCGAACGTCGTGGCCGGGTCCGGGGCCACCCCGCCTGTCAGGGTCGGGTCACTGATCAACTGGGCCAACATGCGGAACATGTCGAAGACCTTTCGCTCTAGTTGATGGGCCCGGCGCCCGCAGTGGGCATGCGACGGACGAGGGCGAAGGCGAGCGGCCGGTGATGCTCGTCGTCGAACTGGATGGTGCGGACCTCCCCCGGCTTGAGCAGCTGGGGTGGCTGACCCGTCAGCTCGGATGTCGCCACCGCTCGTTGCTTGCCGTCGGCCAGGAACAGGGTGATGTGCTCGGTACCGGTCGGCAGCCCGTCGACGAAGACCAGCCGCGGGGTGCCGTCGAGATGCAGCTGCGCCTGCCGCAACGCCAGGTCCGTCTCGCCCCGGCGGCCCATGTTGCCGAGGGCGTTGCGCAACGCCCGGAAACGCAGCTCGATGCCAGCCTGCCCGGTGCCCATCCGCCCCAACGGTGCGCGCTCCCGGTCCGACACCAGCGCGGCGAGCGCTTCGGCCTGCCGCTCCTCGATCTCGGCGATCCTCGTGAGAATCTCCGCCAGTTGATTGTTCTGATTGGTGGTGGCCATGGTCGGGTCCCCCTTCGTGTTCATGCGGCTGACGCCTGCTCACTGCCGATCCGGCGGAGCCAGTTCTCCACGTCGGTCCCGGGTGCGCCGGCGGTGACGCCGCGCAGGACGATCCAGCCGAGAACCCGCATCGGCTCGATCCGCTGCAGGTAGCGCGAGGTGTAGAGCGACGGGCCGGCGCGCTGCGCGAGCCGTTCCAGCTCGGCGGGCGCCACCCGTCGGGGGTCGAGAACCGTCGCGAGCGACACGCCGCCGAAGGCACGCATCGGCGTACGGGTGCAGGCGTCCACCAGCGCGGGCAGGCGGGGCAGGGTGGCGGCGGCGACCGTGGCGGCGTCGTGCGGGGCGCGTTCCAGCCGGTGGCGCGCCAACCATGCCGCGCCCAGACCGTCCCACGGGCCGGGCCCGAACCACGACCGGCACAGCGCGACGTTGAAGAGCACGCGCAGCCAGGCGAACGGATGCGGATCACCGAACGGCATCCGGAACACCGCGTGGGTCTCCCCGTCGACGACCGTGGCGAGCGAGGGTACGGGCGCGTAGCCGAGCAGCGCGAACGCGTACACGTCGGCCGCCACCTCGCTGGCCCAGCCCCGCCAGGAGTCCGCGGCCAGCGCGGAGAACGGGGCGAGCGTGGCGTGCAGGGCCGCGCCGAGCTCGGCCGTCCAGCCGGTCAGGTGAGCGACCTGATGGCCGGTCTCGTGCATGAGGGATGTCGGTCGCCACAGGTTGTGCCGGGTGATCTTGACGGCCGCCACGGGTGAGAGGGACGCGTCCCACAGCCGGGCCCCGGCCCGCAGGATCGACGCACCGATCCCCTTGTCGAGATAGGTGAGCACGGGCGGGACGTCGATACCGACCGGGCGGAGGCCGCGTTCCATGCTGTCCACGGCGAGCGCGTCGAGCCCGCGCAGGATCGCGGCGATCCGCGGGTTCGTGCGGGTGTTCACCGCGTCGCCGAAGAAGTCGATGACCGTCTCCGCCCGGAGGTAGTCGCGCCGCAGCCTCAGCAGCGCGGCCCGCACCCGGTCGAGATCGGCGGGGTCGGTGGCGGCGACGAGAGCGGCGGCAAGCCGGTCGGCCTGGGCGGTGACCCGGGCCGCGACCGCCCGCAGGCTGCCCCGCACCCCGAGCCCGAGGTACGACTCGAGCGCGGCCCACGCGGCGGGGGCGGCGACGGTGTCGAGCTCGGCGAGTGCGGCGGCCGCGCGCCGCCAGTGTCGCAACTCCACGGCCAGGGTGGTGCGATCCTCGGCGGTGGCCGGACCCACCGGTGGGTCCACCATCAGGGCATGGTCAGGCACGGCCCTGCCTCCCGGGCTGCACGCCGACCTGCGCCGGCGGAAGGTCGGCGGCCAGGGTCTGCCGGGAAAGCCCGGTCACCGTGAGGGTGATCGTCACGCCGTCGGCTGGGTCGCTCACCGCCGACGCCAGCTGCGCGGCGTTCCTGGTCAGGAAGCTCGACAGCCCGGCGGTGAGCGCGACGAGCACCCGGTCCGCTGCCGCCCGGGCCTGGCCCGGATCGGCGACCAACGACCGCTTGAGCAGCCGGGCGGCCAGCACGGCGGGTAGCGTCGGGCGGTACTGACCCTGCAGGGCGAGCAGGACCGACGGCAGGTCACGCTGTCCGGTAGAGGCCGCCCCCGTCAGCCGGGTGAGGATCTGTTGTGCCTGCCGCTCGGACAGGCGAAGCAGGATGCGCAGCTGCCCGGAGGCGTCGAGGCGGACCAGCATCCGCCGGTACCGCCGCGACCTGTGCGGCAACCCGGGTACCCGGACGCGGAAGAAGCGGTCGCCCGCCTGCGGTCGCGGCCGGCCCGCCTCCGTTCCGCCCGCCGACCGTGCTCGGCCGAGCGCCGGCTCTCCGACCAGCAGTCCGGCGATCTGCGGGGTGAGGTACTCGTACTCGCCGCTGTCCGACGACCGCGCGCCGGCGGCCTCGTCCTGGGTGAAATGGCCGAGGTGAGTGCCCGGCAGCGCCTCGTAGAGATGCACCTCGGCCGGCACGGGCCAGCGCTCGACGCCCCGGTCGAGCAGGTGGGTCTCCAGCGTGCCGCCGTCCGACCACGGCACGCAGCGGGCCAGTTGGCGACTGACCGGCACCAGGAAGGTGCGGGTGTATCGCCGGAACCGGAAGCGGGGTCGCGCCGCCCTCGGCATCAGCACCCACACGCCGCCTTCGCCCGCGGTCTCCCGCTCGGGCAGGTCCG
This sequence comes from Micromonospora sp. NPDC051924, assembly GCF_055586005.1. Classification (NCBI taxonomy): domain Bacteria; kingdom Bacillati; phylum Actinomycetota; class Actinomycetes; order Micromonosporales; family Micromonosporaceae; genus Micromonospora; species Micromonospora sp. NPDC051924. The sequence continues at coordinate 26,947 of NZ_JBVJJA010000040.1, read as the reverse complement.
CACGCAGCAGCCGGTCGGGCAGGTACGCGGCAGCCGCCTCGGCGAACGCCTGCTGCAGCGCGCCGTCGAGCTGAAGCTGGTCCTCGAAGGCGGCGGGGGGCAGTTCGAGCAACCGCAGGACGGTGCCCTCCACGGTCGACGCGAGGGCCTCACCCGCCAGCGCCTGCTCCTGGTCCGGCGCGACCTCGAAGCCCAGCATGCGCAGCCCCACGTCGACGATCGGCTGCGAGATCGCCCGCGCCGCGTCCGCACCGATGATCCCTTTGATCAGGTCGGCGATCCGGTCGGCGATGAAGCGGACCACCTTGTCCCGCCCGATGATGGAGATGCCGAGTTTGATCAGCGGCTGAACCGCCAGCACCGCAGGAATGAACTGTTCGATCTCGGCGGCCGGCCGGGCGCCGGCTGGCAGGTCGGTGAGCTGCCGCGCCAGGCGCGCCCGGGCGTCGTCGAGGTCGACGAGCCGATCCCTGCCCCCAGCGTCGGTCCCGGCCTCCCACTCGGCCGCCTCCACCATCTCGTCGAACGTGTCCGGTGCGAGCAGCAGGCTGGCCAGCTGCAGGTCCAACTCCTCGGACAGCCCGCTGACCGGATCGGCGCCGTGCGCCGTCTCGCGCTCCCCCAGTCCCAACTTCCCGGCGAGCGTCTTCGCGATCGGCTGGACCGACGGCGGCAGCTTGCTCAGGGCGGCGCCGAGCACCCGCTGCAACAACGGCCGGACCAGAGCCTTCAGCTTGTCGAGCAGCGGCCCGATCGGCAGGATCCGCCCGACGACGGCGACCCCCTTCTTCGCCAGGTTGACCGCACCCTTGACCACCTGCTTCGCCTTCTGCAGCAGGCCGCCGAGGAACCGGTCGAACCCCTCCGACCCGAGCGGTGCCACCTCGCCGGCCGAGGCGAGGAAGGACTCCAGGTCGCCCCCGCTCATCGCGTGGACGTCGGTGCTCCGCGCGCGCTCCGCGAGACCGTCGATGGCCCGCTCCGAAGCCTCCGCCAACGGATCGAGCCACTCCGACAACGCAGTCCACGACTCCGCCTCCGGCGGCGTGGTGGACCACGCCGCCTGCTGCGCCACGTACCGTGCCGCCGCCTCGTCGACGAGCTGCTCCAACGCCTCGGCGAAGTCCTCGTCCCGCAACGTCTCCAGCAGCTCCGCCGCCGCCTCTTCCGCGCGGTCGGGCAGCTCGCCGGCCAACCCGGCGCCGAAGGGCGACTCCAGCAGGCCCACGTCCGCCGGCGCCGCCTCCGGCCCGTCCGCCGCGGTCGTGTGGATGCCCGCGAAAGGCGAGTAGTGCCCGACCGCATCGGCGGTCCCGGCGTAGGTTCCGCCCAGCACGCTCATTCCGGCCCCCTGACTCTCGGCAAGGGGACGAGCATGACCGGCCGGCGTATGCCGGAGCGTCAACACCGCGTATCCGTCAGCGTTGGGGTGCCCGGCGGGCACCGGGCAAAAGGCCCGCCAACCAGGACCGATGGGAAAACGCTCCGTCGTGGACGTTACATTTCGTTGCCCCCGCCACGGACGCGGGACGAGCATGTTCTGCAGGTTCGGGCACCTGTTGAGGAGGCCCACAATGCCGGTGATCCCCCACCACGGACCCGCCACGGCGTCTCTTTTCTCGGCCTGCCTCTCACTGCTCGGCGGCTTCGGCCTGCGGGTGGCGGGCACCTCCGTCGCGCTACCGATCCAGGCCTGCCGGGTGCTGGCGTACCTGTCGCTGGACCGCACCAACCGGCCGAACTGCACCCGCAACCAGGTGGCCGAGCGGCTCTGGCCCGACGTGCCCGCCGAGCGTGCGTACGCGAGCCTGCGTACCGCGCTGTGGCGGATCCGCCAGTGCCATCCCGACCTGATCCAGGCCGAGCGCGACCGGTTGCGCCTGCACGACCTCGTCGAGGTGGACGTCAACAACGCCCGCGCCCAGGCCCGCCGGCTGCTCTCCGACGACCCTGACCTGAGGCCCGCCGACGCCCAGGTCGCCACCCTGACCGCGGAGCTGCTGCCGGACTGGGACGAGCACTGGCTGGTCGTGGAACGGGAACGGCTCCGCCAGCTGCAGCTGCACGCGCTGGAGGCGCTGGCATGCCGCTTGTTGGCGCTCCGGCGATTCTCCGCAGCGATCGACGTCGCGTTCCTGGTGATCGCCGCCGAGCCGTTGCGGGAATCCGCGCACCGGGCACTGATCGACGTCCACCTTGCCGAGGGCAACGCGGCGGCGGCGTACCGGCAGTTCGACCGGTACGCGGCGATGCTGTACAACGAGCTCGGCCTCACACCTTCGGAGTCGCTGTTCGCGCGGTTCGGCGGGCCGCCGCCGAAGACCCTTCGGGATCTGGTTCCCCGGCTGAGTGACGTGTCGTAGCTCGGGACGGATGCCGTCGTTGCCGCTGCCACGAGCAGGGCGGCGGCGGTGTCTGGGCCGACGCCTTGGCGGTGCAGCAGTTCGGGTCTGTGGGCGTTGACGGCGTTGGTGATTTGTTGGTTGAGATCGTCGATCTCTAGGGTGAGCTGGGTTATGCGGCGCGCGAGCAGCCGCGGTGTGTATGCGGAGGCGGATGCCGCGTCGGTGGGCGTGCTGTAGTCCAGCTCGGCGCAGCTGGTGTGCCCAGTGCCGGGTCAGCTCAGGTCAGCCCGGATCGCCTTCGCGCTGACCTTGCGGCAGACCCGCTGGACGGTGCGGCCTACTGCGCCACGTACTGCACCTTGGTGACCCAGCACCAGCTTGGAGGACAACGCAATTTCCCCGCACCTGCGCCCGGACGCCGGGCTCGGGCCAGTGCTGGACCGGCTGGCCGGGGAGCACGTGGTGATCCACCAGGTGGTCGCGGGCACAGACCGGGCCCTGGTGAACCTGATCCGGCAGCCGGGCGACTTCACCGAGCTCCAGGAGGCGGTGGACCTGCTCACCGACACCCTGCTGGCGCACCTGTCCTGGGAGGAGCGGGTGATCGTGGCGCCCCTGGCCCGGTACGGCTTCTACGCAACGGGCGGGCGGGACGGCGAGTAAGTCGCCATCCCGCCCGGACCCGAGATCACGGCAACACTACCCGCATTCTCCACCGGACGGATACTTGCTGTAGCCGCCCCACCAGAGATTCGCGGATTCTTCGAATCCGTTTTCGCAGAAGTAACTCCCCGTGCGCATTTTGGACGTGGTCGCATAGGCGCCGTACTTCGTGGCGTACATCTCCCAGATGGGGTACTTGCTCCACTGTTCGGAATGGACGCCCTCATGGCGCAACAGGTCCGGGCCCTTGGAGTCGGCGATGCTCGCACCGTAGCTCCGGCGCATTAGTGCCCGGTCGACCGTCTCTTCGGCAACCTGATTTTCCAAGTCGGCGGCGCCGCCACCCGGGTAGAAGAAGTAGTCGCCCACGGTCATCGGTTGCCCGGTGGAGTTCGGCGGTGATCCGAAGCAGACGATTTGCCTGTAGTCGTTCTGGCAGGACATGCCCTTGCTGATTGCCCAGCCTGCCGCCACGATGTTGCTCTCGTTGAACACGTTCGACGATCGCTGTGGAGAGGCCAGGGCCAGGAACCGACGAGGCACGCCGATTTCCAAGTTGCTGCCGGCCTCCCCGGCCACGTTGTACGCCGCCACCTGGAACTCGTACGCGTCACCCGCGGTGAAGAAGCCGTACAGCTCGACGTGGGTCTGGTCGGTCGGGTACGCCAGCTTGGACCAGAGCACCTGCCCGCGACTGATGTTGCGGTAGTAGATCCAGTACCAGACCCCCTTGGTGGTACTCGCCTGCCAGCTCAGCCAGACCTTGCCCGGCGCCTCGGAAGGGTCGGCGAGGTACGGCGCGTCCGGGAACGGCGGCATTGGCTTCGCGCTGGCGACGTTGGTGGGTGACGAGTCCCCCGACAGGTTCGTGGCGATGATCCGGAAGTCGTAGGGAGTGCCGTTGGTCAGCAGGCCGACCGTGTAGGTGCAGCAGCTGCTCAACGCGATCGGGAGTCGCCGCCAGTTGCTCCCGTAGGCCCGCAGCTCCACCCAGTACCCGACCCCGGAAGTCGGGCTCGCCGTCCACTTGAGGGTCACCTTGCCGTCGCCAGCGGTCGCGCTCAGTCCGCTCGCCGGTTGCGGGAAGGGCGGCATTGGCCGGGCCGACGCGGTGTTGGAGGCGCCCGAGTCACCCGTGATGTTGGTGGCGAAGACCCGGAAGTCGTACGTGGTGCCGTTGTTCAGCAGATTCACCGTGTACGAGCAACACGAGCTGAGCGCCACCGGCAGCCGCTGCCAGGACCCGCCGTTCGAGCGCAGCTCGATCCAGTACGCAACGTTCGGCGAGGAACTGGCCGTCCACCTGAGGGTGACCTTGCCGTCACCGGCGCTCGCGGTGAGTCCGGACGGCGCCGCCGGCAGCGGGGGCATCGGCCGAGCCGACGCGGTGTCGGAGAAGGCGCTGTTGCCCGAGGCGTTCGACGCGTTCACCTTGAACTCGTATGTGCTGCCGTTGGCCAGGTAGCCAGCGGTCATCGAGGTGCCCGTGACCGGCAACGGCAGCTTCTGCCATGAGCCGCCGGCGCTGGCGTTGCGCTGGTAGACGTTGTACGTCACGTTGCTGGTGCTGCTCGCGGTCCACCGTAGGGTCACCTGCCCGTCGCCGGCGGTCGCGGTCAGGCCAGTCGGTGCCGCCGGGACCCCGCCCCGGGAGGTGACCTGGACGACCGTCGAGGTGGGCCCGGCGCCCGCCTGGTTTTCCGCGGACACCTTGAACTCGTACACGTGCCCGTTTACATAGGGCCCCAGGTCGGCCCAGGTGCGCTCGGTGGGCAGCGAGAGCTTGGTGAAGTTGGTCTGTCCGTCCGTGACGTCCCGGAGGTAGACCCAGTAGAGGTAGCCGTCGGGAGTCGGGGCGTCCCAGTCCAGGGCGATCCGGCCGTCACCGGACGACTCGCCGCGCAGGTTCGTCGGTGCGGTGGGCAGGCTGTACCGGGACGTCCCCTGTACCGGCGCCGACAGCGGGCCGGCGCCGGTGGCGTTGGTGGCTGCCACCTTGAACTCGTACACGTGCAGGTGGGTGAGGTAGCCGGCCTTGAAGGAACAGCATTCGGTGACCGGCAGGGCGAGCTTGGTGAAGCTCGTCTCGCCGGCGGTGACGTCGCGTTGGTAGATGTCGAACCAGAGGTTGTCCCCCGGGGCCGTCCACGACACGGTGATCGTGCCGTTGGTGTTCGACGTGGTGGTCAGCCCGGTCACCGCCCCGGGTAGTGGAAGTTTCGGGGTGGCCTGCACGAGGGCACCGGTCGACTCGCCGCCCTGACTGATCGTGGTCAGCTTGAACTCGTAGTTGTGCCCGTTGGTGAGGAAGGCCGCTTCCATCGTGCAGCACGTGGCGATCGGCAGCGGAAGTTTGGTGAACACCGTCTCCCCTGCCGTCACGTCCCGCTGGTAGATCTGGTACCAGACGTCTGGGGTGGTGCTCGCGACCCAGTTCAAGGTGACCTTCGCGTCCCCGGCGGAGGCGGTCAGTCCGGTCGGCGGGGCCGGTACGGGGTAGCTCGACTTCGCGGAGACCACCGCGGAGGCGGGGCCCTCACCGGCGCGGTTGGTCGCGCTCACCTTGAACTCGTACAGGTGGTCATGGACGAGAAAGGCGGCGGTGAGCGAGGTGCCGACGGTGACCGGCAGCGGCAACTGCTCGAACTCGGTCTGCCCGGCCGTCACGTCGCGCTGGTAGACCAGGTACCAGACGTTCGGCCCCGGCTCGGTCCAGGAGAGCCGGATGGTGCCGTCGCTGGTGTTCGGGGTGGCCGTCACGTTGGTCGGCGCACCGGGCAGCGTATAGACGGCGGTCGCCGTAACGTGGGCCGACTCCGTTGAGGCGCCGCCGCCGTGGGTGGCGGTCACGTAGAACTCGTACTGGTGGTTGTGCTCCAGCCACTCAATGGTTTGTGAGGTGACGTCCGGGCCGAGGCGCGTAACGAAGGTGAAGCCATCGTCCCCACCGGTCAGGTCCTTGCGGTACACCTCATAGCTCCACACCGTCGGCACGGCGTTCCAGCTGAGGGTGATCCGACCGGCGGCGTCGGCGACCGCGGCGACCCCGGTCGGTGCCGGCGGCGGGGCGATCTGCGGGGTGACGGTGAGCGTGGCGGTCGGCGTGCCTTCCCCGGCGGCGTTCTCCGCGGTCACCCGCAACTCGTACTGGTGGCCGTCGAGCAGCTGTCCCACCTGGGTCGAGGTGCCGGTCACTGGCTCGGGCAGCCGGGCGAAGTGGGTCTGACCGGCCGTGACGTCCCGGCGGTGGACCCAGTAACCGGTGGCGCCGCTGACCGCCTGCCAGGTCAGGGTGGCGATACCGGACCCGTCGACGGTGGCGGTGAAGCCGGCCGGCGTGGCCGGCAGGCTCGCCGGATCGGGCACCGGCTGCGGCCAGGCCACCTCCACGAACCGCGGCCGGTACAGCCGCGCGTCGGTGTAGTTGTCGTCGTTGTCCAGGCTGTTGACGTTGTACGAGAGCAGCAGCTTGCCGGACGGAGCGAGCTCCGGGTGCAGGCGGGCGTCGTAGCTGATGACGGGGGACCCGGGCTTCTGCTCCGGCGCCTTGAACAGCTGTGTGGGTCCGGTGAACGGGCCGGACGGCGTCGGGGCGGTGTAGGCCACGTACTGCGGGTCGAAGAACAGGTTGTTCTCCTGGGTGATCAGCACGTACTGGCTGCCGATCTTCTGCACGCCGAAGTTGGTGCCGACGCCGCTGAGCAGCCGTGCGGCGTCAGCCTCGGTGGCGGACCAGGCCGAGCCGGTCCAGAACTGCCAGGCTCCGCTCAGTCCGCCCGCCGGCACCCGGGCCAGGTGTGCGAACTTCAGGTTGTCCTGGCTCTTGGAGGTGCCGTACACGTAGGTGTACCCGCCGTCCTCCAGGATCGTCGAGCCCCAACCGATGGTGCTGCCGAGCGGCAGGTCGACGACCGAACTGACGGTCAGCGCGGGAAGCGCGAAGGTGACCAGCGAGTTGCCGGTCAGCTCGAAGTCCAGATTGCCGGTCCCGCTGTGCCGGTACCGGTTGTAGATGACCTTGAGAACGCCGTTCTCGACGGTACCGTCGGCCACCCAGAAGTACTCGCCCTGCTGGCTGGGCTTCACAAGCGCCTCGGGCACGGTTGTCGTGCCGCCGTGCAGGGTGCTTACGAGGTTGGTGCCATCCTGCACCACGATGGTGTTGTTCACCATCGGCGTATCCTGCGGCCGACTGCCGTCCGCGTTCACCGTGCCAAGGAACGTGTCGGAGAAGAGCCAGGCCAGACGACCGTCCGGCAGGGGCACCGAGGCGGTCGCGTCGGCGCCGGTCCAGTGGCCGCCAGCGTCGCCGTAGGTGTTGAACATCGTGTTGAGGGCTGACGCCGTCATCCCGCCGGTCGGCAGCGCGGCGTGTGCCACGTCGTCGGCTGGTGCGGTCGCCGAGAGGAGGCCGCCGGCCAGCAGGGCCACCGTCAGACTGGCTATACGCCGCCGCCATGGCGCGCGAAGAATCATCGTTCATTCCCGTAGAGGTTGAAGGGAGCATGATCACAGCAGGAGCGGTGAGGCCCGTCAATATGCTGAGCCGCCTCATCTCGGTTGGAACTTGTTCGTAGCGCTGACCTTGTCTTCACCGGCTGGCCCGCACCGTCCTCGCGCACTCCGGACGACTCGCGAGCAAAGATCGACGCGTGCCGTCGAGGGCGTCCGGGACATAGCCCCGGTGGGGTTCCGCGGGGTCAGCCACCGCACGCCGAACCCGAGCTGGTCTTGGGGGGTGACCTCAGCCTGCTTGGCGCGCAGTACGTCGCCGTCAACGCCGAACACCAACTGGCCCGTCGTACCCCGACTGATGACCGCGAACCTGCACAATGAACCCCGAACGCCACCCCGGCGGCCCTTGCCACACGGCCTGCCCCACCAGGGCTGCCAACACGACGGGCTGCTGTAGGACTGGGACAGCGATCATGGCGATCACGTCGGATACGAGCACGCCGCAGCCCTTCGGTCCTCCGCAGGGTCAGATTCAGCGTCGCATGGTGATGGCGCCGGGTGCCTGCGCCCGGACCGTCCGGCGAAACGCTTCTCACCGGTCGTCACCTGAGGGCCACTGCAGCCAGGTGACGCTGTCGGCATCGGTGAGGGACGGGTCGCGGCGGAGGATGGCCCGATGGGTCCCTACGAGAAGCGGACCGGGCTCGAGCCCCAACTCCTCGACGAGCAGGTGACGGGCGTCAGCGTACGCGTTCAGTGCTTCGGAGGTGCGGCCAGCACGATAGAGCGCCAGCATCAACTGCACATGGCCTCGCTCGCACAAGGGGTCACTGGCGATCAGGTCGCGCAGCTCGCTCACCAACTCGTCATGCTGTCCGAGCCGCAGCCGGACGTCTGTCCAGTCGCGCAGGAGGGCGCGGTGCTGCTCTTCAAGCGAAACAACCCAGCGGTCCAGTCCCGGCGACCGGGGCAGGTCGTCCAAGGGCGGCCCTCGCCAGAGGTTCACGGCTTGCGCCAGGAACTCGGCGCTCCCGTGGGGATCGCCGTGGCGCAACTCGTGGCGTCCGCGCGTCGCCAGTTGCCGGTACGACAGAACGTCCAGCTCCTCCGCTGCGACCTCCAGCGTGTACCGGGTTGTCCCATTGGTCAACCGATGACCATGGTCTTCGACGGACAGCACCTGCCGGATGGCTGAGATATAGGTGTATAGGTTGGCGGCGGCTGATCGGGGCTCGCGGTCCCCCCACAGTTCGGCTACCAGGTAGTCGATCGCCACGGGTCGATTGGCGTGCATGAGGAGCAGGGCGAGGAGCAGCTTGGGTTTCGTTCGCGTCAGAGGCCTCGTCTGGCCTGCACCACGGATTTCGAACTTGCCGAGAACGTGGAAGCGCATGGGCATCTCCCCTGCTCACCGTCACAGTCGGTGGTGGGGCAGCCTCCCCCTCCACATATCGGTTACCTTTGCCGCGACGGCACTCGATCGGTCCTCGAATCGTCCTCGTTCGGCGATGAAGCGTCCGACGCGCTGCTGGGGCGGCCCGCCCGGTCACGGTCTGCTGAGCTGGCCGCGACGAGGCGTCACGGGACTTGGAGAGTGATGATCGAATTCCGGGTTCTCGGCCCAGTCGAGGTGTGGGTCGATGGCGCTCGCATTCCCCTGCATGGGCCTCGTCAGGAGTGTGTCGTTGCCGCCCTGATGTTGCTTGGTGACCAGGGCGTACCACTAAGCCATCTGGTCGACCTGGTATGGCCTGTGGACCCTCCGTCCACCGCCCGTCGGCAGGTACAGGATCTCGTCTCCCGGCTCCGTCGCGAGCTGGCTGCGGCCGGTGCGCCGCCGGAGATCATCCGGACGCTCCGCGACGGGTACCAGCTGGTCGTCAACGGATACCGGCACGACGCGCGATCCTTCACCGAGCTCGTGCGGCGGGCCGAGACGATGGCCGCGGATGACCCTGCGGGTGCCGTGGATGCCCTCGCGGAAGCGCTCGCGCTGTGGCGCGGCCCGGCGCTGGCAGGGCTGGAAGGAACCGGGCTGCGGGATTCGATCGTGGCTTGGAATGGACGTCGCCTCGCCACGACCGAACAGCGCCTCGCGCTGGAGTTGCGGCTGGGTCGGCACGATCGCGCGATCGACGAGCTGTTCGAGCTCCTGGCCGGGAACCCGTTCCGGGAGCGGCTGGCTACGATGCTCGTGCGTGCCCTGCACGAGCGGGGCCGACGGGCTGAGGCGCTCGCCGTATATGAGCAGGTGCGGCGGACGCTGGCCGACGAGCTGGGTGTCAGTCCCGGGGCCGAACTCCGTGCTGTTTACCAGGACCTGCTCCGTGAGGAGCAGACGAATTCCCCCCGGGCGAATCCGGCGCGGTTGCCGCTCCCGCCCCCGGCGGTCGGGCCGAAACCCGCGCAACTTCCGGCGGACCTGCGTGGTTTCACTGGGCGCCGCGCATACCTGGATCGGCTAGACGAGATGCTCGCTCGGGCCGAGTATGAGACCACCGGCGTTGTCATCGGTACCATCTGCGGTACCCCCGGCGTCGGCAAGACCACCCTTGCCGTGCACTGGGGTCACCGGGTGGCCGATCGATTCCCCGACGGCCAGATCTACCTCAACCTGCGTGGTTACGGCCCCGCTGGCGCGCCGCTAGCTCCCGAGCAGGCGATCCGCCATCTGCTGGACGCACTGCGGGTACCGTCGGAACGGGTGCCGGCGGATCTCGACGCACAGGCCGGCCTGTACCGCAGCCAACTCGCCGGCAAACGCATACTGATCGTCCTCGACAACGCGCGTGATGAGAGCCAGGTGCTGAGGCTGCTGCCAGGCGTGCCCGGCTGCATGGTCCTAGTCACGAGCCGGCACCGCCTGGCCGGCTTGGTGGCTACCAAGGGCGCCCAGTTCCTCGCGCTCGACCTGCCCACCGCCGTGGAGGCCCGCAATTTGTTCACCGCTCGGCTCGAACACGGCGCCGACCGGCAGCACTCCGCCGTGGACGAGATCGTCGATCGGTGCGGACGGCTTCCGCTGGCGCTGGCGCTCGTCGCCGCTCGCGCCGCGGTGCAGCCCCACCTTCCACTCGCCCAGTTCGCTGTGGAGTTGCGCGAGCGGCGGCCGGTCCTTGACACCCTCGCGGTGAGCTCGCCGGACGCCGACGCCCGCGCCGTGTTCTCATGGTCCTACCGATCCCTGGACGAGGAGGCGGCGAGGCTGTTCCGTCTGCTCGGACTGCCGACCGGACCGGACATCAACCGGTCAGCGGCCGCGAGTCTGCTCGGCGTACCGGTCGCGCGGGTGGAGCCGCTGTTGGCGCAGCTCTCCGACGCCTGCCTGGTGAACCAGCACGCCAGGGGCCGATATACCCTGCATGACCTGCTGCGAGCGTACGCCGACGAGCTAGCGGCTGGGTACGACGCCGAAGACCAGCGACACGAGGCGCTGCTCCGGCTGCTGGACCACTATCTGCACTCCGCCCGCCTGGCCAAACGCCTGCTCGACCCCCGCGGCAGGGTCGACGCACCGTCGGCGCCCACGCCCAACGTGGTGGTCATGGACTTCGCCGCACCCGCCGACGCACTGTCATGGTTGGAGGAGGAGCAGTCGACGCTGCTCGCCGCTGCACAGCTCGCTGCGGACCGCGGATTCCACCGGCATGCCATCGCGTTCGGTCCGGCGCTCACGATGCTCTTGCAGCGCCGCGGCCAATGGCAGGACCTGGCGTCGGTGCAGAGCGCAGCGCTTGCCGCGGCGACCGCCGTGGGCGACCTCGCTGCCCAGGCCGAGGCACACCGGGGCTTGGCGCGAGCGCGCAGCAGGCTGGGCCACTTCCAGTCGGCGCATGAGCACTATCGGCAGGCGCTGCAACAGTACGGCCGGGTCGGCGACCGGCGTGGACAGGGAATTACCTATCTGAACTGGGGGTCTCTCGCTGAGCAGCAGGGGCAGTATCGGCAGGCGCTACACCACACGAGCAAGGCCGTCGAGCTGATCACGGAGAGCGGCGATCTGGTCTCGCAAGCGCGAGCGCTGAACGCCTTGAGCTGGTGCCACGCACAGCTCGACGAGCACGTTGCGGCACTCGCCGCGTGTCAGCGGTCGCTGGAGCTACTCGCTTCCCTCGGGGATCCGGTCGGGCAGGCCGCCGCCTGGGACAGCCTCGGGTACATCCATCATCGGATGGCCAACTACGAACAAGCCGTCCGCTGCTACGACCACGCAGTTTCGCTCAATCAGGACCTCGGGGACCGACACCACGAGGCCGACACGCTCAGCCGGATCGGTGACAGCCACCGGGCGGTCGGCCGGCTAGCCGCCGCCCGGACGGCCTGGCAACGGGCGTACGAGATCTTGCGCGAACTCCACCCCCGGCGGGCCGAGGAGATCCTGGCCTTGCTGGAGGGGTGCCCAGGCTCCTAGCTCTGGTCACGGCCGGTCCTGAGGCGGGCCCGGAGACTGCTGCGCGCGATGCCCACCGCCAGTTGCTCGGCCGGGGCGTCAATGCCAAGGAGCCGATTGCAATGCAGGTGTACTAGGCTCGCTGCCACTGCCTCAGAGGTGCTCCACGAACCGCAGTCGCGGAGCGGGTCCCGAAGGAGCCGGTCGAGTGCGGTGATGGTCGGCCGCCGGCGTGACCATGCGTCCACCGCTGCGGCCCCACCGCGCCGGGCACGAATTGCCGCCCACGAGTCGGCGGGGTCCAGTAGCGGTGACGCCTCGCATCGCTGTCCCTGCCACCGCCGGCGAGCCACATCCGGGACGTCCCTGGCAGCCCACGCGCGAAGCGCATCAGGATCCTCGAGGGACTCCAACAGGTCTATGATTCCCGCCGCAGCCAACACCACTGGGTCCACGTCCACCACGCCGGAATCGACCAGCGCGAGCTGTGCCAGCACCGCGGTGCTGTCCGCGCAGAACGCCTCCTGCGCCGCCGTCGTGGCTTGCGGGCCGCCGTAGCGTTCCAGTTCGCAGTCGTAACTGTCGAGCTGAAGCTCATCGACCAGGCCGGCCGCCCGCAGTCGGCACACCCATTCGTGCACTGCGGGCAAGCCCACGCTCCACAACTGACCAGAGTTGGCGTGCAGGCGCAACCTCAGGTGTGGACCAGGGTCGGCGTAGCGGACGAAGAACCAGCGGTCGACCGTCGCCTCCCGTCGTACGGCGTCGACCAGCCGGGGCAGATGGTCGCGGACCACTGCTTGCTCCGCCCAGCCCGGTAGGTACACCTTGGCGGACAGCCACTCGCCGCCTGGCAGGTGCACCCCCTCATCCCCGCCGCGCGTGCGGCTCGTCGACGCGACGGGGGGCGGGGTATTCACGGGCCGCCGCGGCACCAACGGAACCACCACCTCTACGGTGTACCCGCCACCCGGCCCGCAGAGCCAGCCATCCGGATGCTCCTCGCCGCCGGGTACCTCCAGCAGTCGCACGGCCTCGCTACTGGCGCACTGCCGACGCAGCAACTCTCGATGCACTGGATCGGCCAGGTCAACCGGCAGGTACTGGTCGCCGGTGGTGAGCAGGACGGTCGACGGCAGGTTCACGTGCATACGCCAGCGCTCGAACACGTGAGACCACTCGCGGTGATGGCGGGCGGCCGGGCCGAGCAGCCCCGGGCTCACGCTCCAGCGAGCCGGGCTAAGTGCGGTACGGCCGAATCGGACGCGTGGCAGGAACGGCGCGTCAGACATCCGGCCCCAATCCCAGCCGTGCAGTCCGGGCGCGGCGGCCACCGCCAAGTCGTCGAGCAGCCGGGCAACCGCCGAGGCCAGCCGGTCCACCGGCGTCAGGTCGAAGCGCAGAGGGAGTACGGGCTGTCCCGTGCTGCGCAGCACCAGGTGTAGCCGCTCCGGGGTCGCGCGCAGCCCCAGGTCCCGGATGTCGATGGCGGTCGCGGTCCCTTGCCACGGCGCGGCGCCGATGCGGATGGTGTGACCGAGCCAGTCCGGAGCCGCCGTCACGTTGCCCGTGTCCGCGCTGCTCGGCCGGCACACGAGCATGGCCCGCACCTGACCGTCGTTAGGATGGTCCAGTCCGGACGGAGGCGGGACGCCGAGCAGGTCTGCGAACCGGCCGAAGGAAGCGCCGAAGCGCAGGGTACCGGCCGACTGCCCGAGCGCCAGCCGGAAGTCACCGGCGTCCAGGGCAGCGACGGATGCCGCGCGCAGAACGCCGTGCAGCTCCATCGGAGGGGGCTGCTCCCCTGCCGGACGCACGGTTAGCCGCCGCACGTCCTGGGCGTCAAGGACCACCTCCCGCGCTCCATCGGCGATCGCGGTGTGGAGGAACTCGCCGAGGAGTGCATTCCGGCTGCTACGGCCAGGCTGTCGAAAGCCCGGCCCGCCGGCCCGGGACGGGCGGTCGGCGAGGACCACGTCGGTCAACGCAACCGTGCGGTGCGTACCGTACCGCTCCACGAACCAAGTGTGGCAGGCAGCGACCCGACGCTGCGCCGGCAGCAGGCCCCGGCCTCCGTCAGCGGACATCCGGAAGAGGGCATCCGCCGCCTGGGCCGCCTCGTCCGCCACCACCTGCGGCAGTGACACGCACGCGTCGAGCGCCAAGTCGACGTGCAGGGTACGGTCTGCCGGTTGCACCGCCCGCATCCGGGCGGTAAGCCGGGCCACCCGGGCAGCGCCCTTCCCCGGCGCCAGCCGTTCGTACCGTTGCAGCTCAACGTGGATGGCGGTGAGCTCGGGTCGGAGGGTACAGCCGGCAGGTAGCCGGTCGAGCAGGTGTGGGAGCGGATCGGGGGCCTCCGGCGGCGGCACCAGATCGGTGACCAGGACCCGCAGTCGGACCAGCTCGCCGATCGACGTCAGCACGCGGTCCGGCGAGAAACAGGGCAGCGCTTCGGCAACGGCGGCGACCACGTCGCCACACTGCCGGGGCGGCTCGGCCGCAGCTAGGATGGCTGCCAGCAGCGGATTGCGGCGCAGCACCACCGACCCGCCCGGCAGGAGAATATGCTCGCCACGGCGCACCATCGTCGTATCGACACTGAGCGTCGTGTGCGGCAGCACCCGGGGGTCCTGCTCGAGGCGGCGGGCCAACGCCACCAGCCACCCCGCGTCCGGCCGGACCCGCTTGCGGTGATCGCCGGCCATCTGCGCCACCGCGCCGGTGGCGACGGCGCCGAGTGCCACGCCGGCGAACAGGCCAAAGGGTGTCGGCCGGCCGGTCATCCGCAGCGCGTACCGGGTCAGGCCGAGCAGCAGCCGGTGCGCTCTACCGGGATCGATTTCGTCGCCGGCCGCAGCCTTGGCGAGAGTCCGCTCCACGCTCTCCGCCAGGGTGGGGCTCGCCACCGCAACGGCCTCCGCCAGGCCCGGGTGGGCCGCCAGCGCGCGGACTCGCTCGATCGGGTCACCGTCGGTGGAGGAGACAAGGCCATCCAGGGCGGCACGGGGCAGCGCGGGTGTACGTACCAGCACGGGGCCCGTCACGACGAACGCCGGATCGGGCAGGCTGCCGCTCACAGTAGGCCGGGCCGGCGCCACGGGCTGCCGTTCAGCTCGTGCTCAAGGAAGGCGAACACGCACTGCCACCACACCTGCACGTTGCCCGGCTTGGTGATCTCATGAGCCTCGTCCGGAAATGACAAAAGGCGAACCGGCTTGCCCAGGTGCCTGAGGTCGGCGTACTGAGTGAGCGCCTCGGTCACCGGCACCAGCTGATCCTTCTCGCCGTGGCTGACCAGCAGCGGTGTGGCGATATCGGCGGCGGCGCGGCGGGGTGAGTGCACCAGGTACCCGGACCGGTCCGGCTCACTCGGATGCCCGAACTCCTCGACAAACCGGCGCGCGGCGACGGTACCGCTGACGAACGAGCGCAGGTCCCAGATGCCCGCGTGGCTGACCGCCGCCCGGAACCGCTCCGACCGGCCGATCGCCAGGTTGACGAGGTAGCCGCCGAACGATGCGCCAAGCACGGCGACGCGCTTGTCGTCCAGCGCGGGCCGTGCGGCGACCTGGTCGACCAGCGCGACGAGGTCCTGGTAGGGCACCCCCGACCAGTCGCTCCAAGCCCGCGCCACGAACGCCGCGCTGTACCCGGTGGAGGGACTCGGGTCCGGCAGCAGCACGGCGTAGCCGCGGTCGACCGCCAGCCACGGATTCCACCGCCATGACCAGAGGTTCCAGCTCGCGTACGGACCACCGTGCACGAACACCAGCAGCGGCAGACCGTCCTCCGGGAGCTTGTTGGGCGTGCACAGCCAGCCGTGCACCCCAAACCCGTCCGAGGACGCCGTGGACACCCGCTCGATTCGGCCCGGCAATGCCATCGGCGGCCCCGGGTCGGCGAGCGGCTGAGCTGCCCGGCGCCCGGCCGGCCCGTCCGGCAGCAGCCGCACGGGTGCTGGTGGCTGGTCGATCGCCGACCGCAGCGCGTACACCGCCGAGCCTGCCACCTGCACCGCGCTGTGGTGGCCGCTGCGGGTCAGCCGCCGGACCCGGCCGGTGACCAGGTCGATCCGGTACACCGGCCGGCTACCGGCTTGGTCCGCGGTGACGTACAGATATCGGCTGTCTGCCGACCAGGCGGCCGGGAGCACGCCCGGATACCAGTCGACGGGCGCGGGTACCGCCTGTGGCGCCTGCCGGCCGGTCAGGTCGATCACCCACAGACGTACCTCCAGCGCCGCGCCGGAGCCGCTGGGTGACGGCGGACGTCCCGGCCGGACGCGCAGGCATACCAACCGGTCACCGTCCGGGGAAAGCATAGGCTCGTAGTAGTCGACTCCGGGCTCCGCCGCGACGATCCGCCACCGCCAGGCTCCGGTTCCGGGCGACTCGTCGGCGACGGCCAATTGGCTCGCGGTGTGCGGGCCGTCCGGCACCTCCTGCACTGCGATTACCCGGGTACCGCTGGCGGCGATGGCGAACGTACTGGTGAGACGGCCGTCCGGTGCCGGCAGTTCCGTGCCGCTGGCGCCGGGTAGCCAGGACGTACAGACCAGCCGGCGCGCGTCATTGACCGGCAGTTCCTTCGGCGCGTGGAGCACCGCGGTGACGCCCAACTCGGCTCTGCGCATTCGGATGGCGCGCCGATGGCCTTCGGCCGCCGCCCTGGTGGCGTACACCAGCCGGCCGGTGTTCGGGGCTGCCGAGTACCCGGTCACGCCGGCCGCGATCATCGCGGTCGTCCCCGTGTCCAAATCGGTCATGCACAGCGCGGTGCGCCGTCGCGCATTCGACGGGTCGGGCGCGAGGAAGAGGATGCGTCGGCCCGGCAAGCAGGTCGGCTGCTCGCCTGGGAACGGCGGGTGGCGCCGCCGAGTGCCGGGCCAGACCACCGACACCGCCGGCGCTAGCCGCCCGCCAGCTGCGGGCCGGGCCACCTCCAGCGCGTAGCTGCCCTCGTCCCTGGCCACCGAAAGCGCCCGTACCCGCGGCACCGCGAAGAACGGGGCGAGCGCGGTGCCCTCGGCGCCGATGTCGGGGATGGCGAACATGCAACCTCCCTGTGGGCCGGTACGAACTGCGCACGCAACGTGGAGTCCGGGCCCAGTCAGCATGTGGCCTGGATCTACACAACGGATACACGCGCATGTACCCGGTACGGGCAGCGCGTAGGGCATGTGTAGATCGCGCCGCGAGGCTGGCCCGAACCGGTAGCGCGCACCGACCGGCCCAGCGAACCCGAAGGAGTATCGATGACCATCACCGCGACCCGGCCGCAAACCGAGGCCGATCCGTTCCTGTTGGAAACGGTCGAGACGATCCCGATGATCGCCACCGGGCCAGGCCTGCCCATGGCCACTACCTGCAACTGCTACGGCTCGTGCGGTCAGTTCTGCGCGAGCGGCTGTGGCGGCTCCTGCTGCACCTGGGTCGGCGGTCACAGCGTTCTCGAGATCTGATCGCTGCATCCGGCGCCGATCGGTCGCGGCCATCGACAGAGTCGGACGACGGACGCCGATCGAGCACTGCAGCACAGATCTGATGCGGGCCGCCGTGGGGCGGCCCGCATCAGCCGACCTGCACACTCACCCGCCCTCGAAGACGCCCTGAAAGGCGGTCACGATGACACCGCTGAACGAGTTGCCCCGCCTGGGCTCCGGGCTGGGGTACCGCCGAGAGCTCCACAACGACATCTATGACAACCGCGAGTCCATCGAGTGGCTCGAGGTCATCACCGAGCACTACCTGAACGGCTCCGTACAGAGCCGTTCACGCCTGATGGAACTTCGGGAGCAGTTCCGCATCGTGCCACACGGCATCGAGATGTCGGTCGGCTCCCCCGGCGAGGTGGACGACAACTATCTGGACGCCCTACGCCGGCTGGTCCGAGATATTGACGCTCCTTACTTCAGCGACCACCTGTGCTTCACCCGGACCGAAACCGTGTCGCTGGGCAACCTCACCCCGCTGCCACGCTCAGCGGAGGTGGCCAGGCAGATCGCGGCGAAGGCGCAACGGGTGCAGGATCGGATCGGGGTGCCGTTCGTGCTGGAGAACATCACCTACTACGCCGACCTCGACGCCGGTATGTCCGAGGCGGAGTTCATCGCCGAGTTCTGCGAGCACTGCGATTGTGGCCTGCTGCTCGACCTGACCAACCTGTACATCAACTCGGTGAACCATGGCTTCGACACGCGAAAGTTCCTGGACACAATTCCGGTCGACCGGATCGTGCAGGTCCATCTCGCCGGCGGCGAGCTGCACGCCGGCACTTTCATCGATACGCACTCGGCGCCCGTGCCGGAGCCGGTGTGGTCGCTCTTCGACGACCTGGTGTCCCGTATTCCGCTGAAGGCCTCGCTGGTCGAGCGTGACCAGGACTTCCCGGAGGACTTCGCCGACCTGTTGGGCGAGGTGCGGCGCGCAGCCGCAGCAATGGCGACGGCGGCTCACGCATGAGCGGCATGCGCTTGGTCGATGCATTCGCCCAACTGGTTGCCTCGCATCACACCTTGCACGAGTTCTATCGAAACCCGGAGATCCTGCGGGACGCATACCAGCTGAGTGACGCCGAACTCCATACGCTGCAGGCAATACCAATGGCCCGGATGCACCTGTCGCACGAGGTCGTACGATCCAAGCGGATCGGCGTGCTGCAGGCGCTGCTGCCACAGACGCTCGGGGCGCTCATCGAGCTCGATGACTACCGCACAGTTCATTCGTACCTGGACGATGCGCTGTCGCGCTCCGATGTCGACATGACTCGGGGCGTGTCGCAGACCGGCGATCTAGTCAGGTGGCTCAGCCGCCAGTCGCCCGCCGATTTGCCGCCCGGCTTGCTGGACCTGGCCCGCTTCGAGTTCACCATGTTGGAGCTCAGTGCGGACGACGCCGCGGCGATCACCGCGAGAGATCGGGTGGACGCACCGCCGCCAACAGCCTTGCCCCTGAGGAGCAACGCCTACCCGGCGCTGAGCCCGGACGTCCGCGTGGAGCAGTTCGACATCGACGTGCTGGGGCTGCCCCGGTCGGTGTCGCTCACCGCGCTCGCGGCAGCGCGGTACCGGCCGGGCGGAGTGCTGCTACGCAAGGTGTGGAACGCTCGCCAACCCACCTGCCTGCGACTGGGCACCGCCACAGCCGCACTGGCTTGTAAGTGCGACGGCCGGCGCAGCGTCGGGCAGCTGATCGCCGAATTGAACGAGGACGTACGCGACCGTGCGGTGGGGGTGCTGCTGCGCCTCGTCGACCTGGCAGTCATCACGGTCCGACCGGCACCCCGGGCCGACGAGGCGACCAACCGACGAGCAGACGTACGACGAGAAGGGGCCGACCGTTGAAGATTGTCGCAGTAGTGAAGTATCCGCCGATCCAGGGCGGCGTCAGCGCGTTGAGCTACCGCATGGCGACGAGCCTGGCCGCGGCCGGCAACCAGGTCAGCGTGGTCACCAACGCCGACGAGGTGGAGGACGAGTACCGGATCTGGATGCAAGCCGAGGATCGTGAACGACTGGCCCCGCGATTCGCGAACGGGGGCAGTGTCACGCTGGTCGCCACCTCGCCGGTGAGCCCCAAGCTGGCCGCGCACATCCCGGTGAGCAAGCCTTTCGTGACCAAGCTGGCTGCTCTGGCCACCGAGGAGATCCGTCGAATCGGCGCGGACGTAGTGTTCTCGTACTACCTGGAGCCGTACGGACTGGCGGCCCACCTCGCCGCGCAGTGGACTGGTGTCCCGCACGTGGTGCAACACGCGGGTAGCGACCGCACCCGCCTGCTCGCACATCCCGAGCTGTCCATGGCATACCGGGAGGTGCTTCGCCGCGCCGATCTGGTCTTGGCACAAGAAGGATCCGTGGAAGGTTTCGGGGTGGCGCCCGAACGTGTGGTCCCGCTGCCCACGCGGGCGCTGTCCGCCGCGTTCGACCACGTCGATGTGCCGCCGTTGGACGTCGACCGGGTCACGGCAGCGTTCGCCGGTACCGGGCATCACTGGGTCAGCAACACGGCGCCGCTCCCCACCGACCGGGTCACCATTGGCGTATACGGCAAGCTGGGCGAGGCCAAGGGCAGCTACGACCTGATCAACGCGCTGCGGCAGGTGGCCGAGTCGGGGCGGCAGTTCAACCTGCTCGTCCTAGGCGGGGGCGAGCAACGCCAGCCATTTGCCCGAGCCATCGAAGAGGCGGGCCTGGCCGACCGCACCTGGCGGCTGCCGTTCCTACCGCACTGGCGGGTACCGGAGTTCCTGCAGCGAGTGACCGCGGCATGCTTCCTGGAACGGCGTTTCCCCGTGCACATTCACTCCCCCAGCATTCCCAACGAGGTTCTCAGCACCGGTACATGTCTGGTGGTGTCCCGCGAGATCGCCGACAAGCAGGCGTTCCGAGCGAACCTGCGTCACGGCGAGAACGTTTACGTGGTAGAGGAGCCGAGCGACACCGACGAGCTCGCGAATATCCTCGGACGGATCGTGGACGACCCGGAGACGGCGGCCGCGGTGGGACGGGCCGGCCAGCAGTTGAGCCGGCCGAGCGCGCCGGGCATGCTGGCTAATGCGTACATCCACGTGTTCGAGCGCGCCCTCGCACTGCGCCGCACGTCCGCAGCGCCCACCGTGACGGCGGAGGAAGCCTGGCGGCTCCTGGTGCGCCGGCATATGCCAGCCACGCTCGCCGCACTGGGTGTCGCCAGCGAGCGGGTGCTGGATGAAGCGAAGGAGACAACTTTCGCTACCGCTCCAGCTCAGGCGTACGCCGCGGCCGAAGCGCTGGCGAAGTGGGCCGACAGTCAGGGGGATTCGCTCCCCGACGCGGTGCGGGCAGCGGTCGCGTTCGAGCGCGACCTGTGCTGGACGCACCTCGACCTGGAGAGCCCGACAGGAGGCACGCTGTTCCCGCGCCGCGGGGTCGAGGCACTGGTCCTCTCGGATTCGCTGGACCTCAGCCGCCGCCGGCCCGTCGCGGCGAACGGCATCCGTATGCGACGCCATCGCGAAGACATCGAGCCACTGCTGGCCGCGCTGCGCGAGGGGCGCCCATACGAGGCGGTTGGCACGGCCGAGGCCACCTTCCTCTTCCTCAAGCGCGGCGACCTCTACGGCACCGTGCTGCGGCTGGGCGCCGCGTCGTGCGACCTGTTGCGGCTGTGTGACGGGCGTACCGAGGTCGCCGAGATCATCGCTCAGGTCACCGCGCAGCACGGCGCCGATTCCCGCACAGTCGAGCGCATGTTGCGGACGATGGCCGTCGACCGCGTAATCCTGATCTGATCCCCGAATCCCGGTAAGGAGGACGGCTATGTCGCCGGACCTGTACGGTACCGACCTCGCATACGCCCACGACGTGGGGTTCGGGTATCACGGGGACCGGTGCGCGCCGGGCATCCTGAGCCGGCTGGAACCGGTCCTCGCCCGTGGTGGCACGGTACTGGAGGTCGGCTGCGGGGCCGGCGCGCTGACCCGGCACCTGGTCGCTGCGGGTCACCATGTCATCGCCACCGACGCGTCGCCCGCGATGCTCACCCGGATTCGGCAGTCGGTGCCCGGGGCGGCGGAGATACGGCAGCTCGTGATGCCGGATGAGCCGCTGCCCCGGGTGGACGCGGTCGTCGGCACCGGGCACGTGCTCAACTATCTGGCCGACACCGACGCGGTGCACGAGGCGCTCGGCGCGATCGCCGAGGCGCTGCGACCCGGTGGTGTGTTCGCTCTCGATGTGGCCGACCGGTCCTGGCTCGCCGCACCACAGAATGGACGCCCGCTGGCCAGGGTGGCCGCGGACTGGGCAATCTTCTGCCAGCCGTCGGCGACACCGCCCAACCGGCTGATCCACGCGATGACGACGTTCGTCCGGACCGACTCCGGTGCATGGCGTCGGGCCGACGAGCGGCATGAGATCCTGCTGGTGGATACGGCGCTGCTGCCGGAACTACTGTCCGAGCACGGGGTGGATGCCGCGGTGTCGCCATCGTTCGGTACCGAGCGGCTTCGGCCCGGCCTCGTGGCCCTAGTCGGCAGGAAGCGCTGACGGCGCGGCCTACGGTGATCCGGGCTGCTCTCCGATCAGCTGGGATCGGCGAACCGCGCCCGGTCCACGAGCGCGCCCACCGAGTTGCGCACCAGTCCCAGCACAGCGTGTTCCGTGGCAGCATCGGTGCCCAGCAATCGATTGACGTGCAGGTGCGCCAGGGACAGCGCGATGGCGTCGAGGGCGCTGCTCACCCCATCTATCCGGTCCAGCTCGCGGCGGTAGGTTTGGATGGCGGCAGCCCGTGACGCCCAGGCTGCGGACACTTCGGCGCCGCCGGGCGGGGCCGCGACACCGCCAGTCTGGTCGAGCGGGAAGATCAGACCGAGCAGCCGGGCACGGTGTCGCCGGAACCTGGCCCGCTCGTCGGGCGCTGTGCCGGCCGGGCGCAGCTGGCGCAGCAGCTCTTTCGTGCCGCCGAAGGCGAGCAGTAGCTGCGCCACGCTGGTCGCGGCCAGCTCCACGCGTGCCGCGTCATCGGACCTCGCGAGCAGGTCCAGCAGCGCGAGACTTACCTCGCTGTCCGCCTGGAACACCTGTTCGGCCGCGGACATGGCATCCGGGCCGCCATACCGCTCCAGCTCCGGGTCATAGCTGTCGAGGACCAGCCGGTCCGCCACGCCCGTCGCCGCGAGCTCGCCGCTCCAGGAGTGCAGTTCACGTACCCCAGCGCTCCACAGCCTGTCGGGATTGCCGCGGAAACGCAGCCGCAGGTGAGGATCGGGGTCGGAGTATCGCAGAAAGAACCACCTGTCCACCGGCAGGGTCCGGCTCAGCCGGTCGACCAGGTCGCGTACCGGTCCACGCAACACGTCATCGTGTCTGGCAGCGGCACAGTAGACCTTGGCGTATAGCCACCCGCCGCCTGGCCGAACGAGGTGGTCCCCGGTCCGCACCCGGCCTGCAGCCCGGGGCACCGTCTGCGCACCGGATCCGCGTGCCGTGCGCAGGAGGGGGATCACCACCTCGCACGAGTGCGAACCGTTTGGGCCAGTGAGCCAGCCGTCCGGCTGGTCCTCCCCGCCGGGCAGTTCGACGAGCGCCGCCGCGCCGCCGCGGCGCAGCTCCTGCCGCAGGATGCGCAGGTGGATCTCGTCGTCCAGGTGCAACGCGAGGCGCTGGTCCCGCTCGACGAGGAGCACCTCCTCGGGGACCGCGGCGTCGGCCCGCCACCGGGCGACTGCCTCCCGCCAGTCACGTGGTGACGCGTCGCGAGCGGCGCCGGGCAGCGGTGTGTCGGTGGTGCGCCAGGTCGCGGAGGCAAGCACGCTACGCCCCATGCGTACCCGGGGCAGGTACGGCGCATCCTTGAAGGGGCCCCAGCTCCACGAACACATCTCGCGCACACCTTCCCGAGCCACATCGCGGAGGAAGCGCACCGAGGCGGGGGCGATGCCGTCGGGTTTGAGCAGGTCGAAGACGACCGGCCTGACGCGGTGGCCATCGTCGAGGTGGACCAGGTATAGCCCGCTGGCCGTGGCACCCACCGCGAGGCGGTCCAGCGGGAGATTCCCGGGGTTCCCCGGCGGAGCGGGTACCGACACCGGAATCCGGTGCGGTAGCCACGCTGGTGCTGCTGCCACGTTCTCCGCTCGGCCACTGCGCGGCCGGTAGACGACGGTGGCGCGATGCTCGTCTAGGCCACTGAACCAGTCCGGCTCACAGTCCAGCAACCAGCTGAACCGGGCGAATGAAGTGCCCGCCGGATGGGTGCCGAGATCTGGTGCAACTACCAGCCGGAAGTTTCCGGCGGCCAGGTCCTGCGCGGAGCGAGCCAGCAGCCGGGCGTGCAGTTCCAGGGAAACTGGTACCGCGCCGAGTCCATCGCCGGGCGACAGCGCAGCGACGTCCTCCTTGTCAAGGACGACCTCCCGCCGGCCGTTGCGGACTGCGGCGAACAAGAGCCCGGCGAGGGCGGCCGTCCGCTCCGCTCGGCTGGGATACTCTCCGCAGGACGCCGGCCCGGAGGAGCCTGCCCGCGGCTCACCGAGGCCGCGATCGGGCGAGAGTAACTCGGGGACCGGTACCAGCCTGTCCTCCCCGTACCGTTCAAGAAACCTGCCGTGGTAGTCGCGTAGTCGCGGGCTTCCCGCCATCACCGGCGACATCCGCCACAACGCCTCGGCCGCGCCTGCCGCTTCGAGCGCCACCGCTTGCGGCAGCTGGACGTCGGCGTCCACGGCCAGGTCGACGTGCAGCAGGTGGTCTGTCTCGTGCAGCGCCCGCATCGGCTCGTACAGGGCGGCCAAAGCCGCCTCTCCGCGGCCAGGTGGCAAGCGGTCGTACCGGCTGATCCGGTCGCTGACGTCCGTGAAGCGCGCAACCCAGGGACGATCGGGTGACCGGCTGGCCCGCCCGACCACATGCTCCAGAGGGTCGACGCAGGCCGGAGTGGGATAGAGGTCGGTGAGCAGGAATCCGAGTTCCACAAGTCGGGTGATCACGTCGGTCAGCTGGACCCGCGTAAGAGACGGGAACTTCGCCGCCAGGTGGTCCACTAGCTGCCCGCCACTTATCGGGAGCGCCGCAGCGGCCAGTGCCTCGGCGACGAGCGCGTTCAGTCGCACCGAGGTCTCGGCCGTTCGGCTCCGGTCTGGTACGCCCGCAAGCACGGCACGGTCCCCCACCTGGCCCCAGCTGGGGTCCGCGACGAGCCGGAGCACTGCCAGCAGGTCGACCTGCGCCGCCGCCAGCACGTCGCGCAGCCACTGCCGGTCCGGCCGGGTGTGGGTACGGTGGTTGTCGCCCAGCCGTACCCGCGCGTCCTCGCCGAACCGGGCCACCGCGACGCCGGCCAGCAGCCCGAAGGGGGTAGCGCGGGAACTGGCGCGCAGCAGGTACTTGGTGACGGCCGTAGTGATTCGCCACAGTTCCCGAGCGGATCTGCGGGCATGCGGCTCGAGTACGGCGTGCCAGGCGGTCGCGAGTTGGCGGCTGGAAACCAGGACGGCCTCACGCAACAGCGAATCGCCGTGCAGCGTTCGCAGCACGGCGATCAGTGCGGCTGTCTCGGCCTCACCGGCGCGCTCGTCGAGGGCGGGGAGGGGATGCGTGCCGGCGCCTCGCGGGTACACCGGCACACGCAGCAGCACCGGATTCCGCGCCGTGAACATCGCTGCCGTCGGCATGGCGTTGGACACGTCTCCTCCTGACCGGTCCGGCGAGTGCTGCGTCATGACGCCCACTCGCCGGACCGTACGCTGTTGCTACTTGAGCGTGGTTTCGTGCGTGAGCGTGGTCTCGTGCGTGGTGTCGGGCGTGAGTGTCGTCTCGTGTGCCCGCCCGGCGTCGTTGCTGTCTACCCGCTCGTCCAGGTGCAACAGGTCGTTGTCTGCCTCAGACATTGCGTTCTCCTCTCGATAGATCATTTATTGCGGTGTGTGATCCGGAGTCACCTGGCCGAGGATGCCCGGCCGCTCTACACGTCCCTTACACACCGTGATGTGCAGGGCCTGTGTAGACCGCCACGCTTCGCTAGCGGGGCCGTTACGACGGGAGGTGAACGATTTGCCGGTCATGACAGACCTCGGGTGGTGGGACGTTCTGCGCCGGCCGGGGCCCCAGCGGCTACTCGCCCTCAACGCGCTGGTCGACTCTGCCGGTACCGGCCTGGCATCAATCTCACTTCCGTTCTACGCGCTTCAGGTGGCCAAGCTGTCCCCGGGTCAGTTGGCCGCGGCCCTAGCTGCCGGCGGCGTGGCCGAGCTGGCCCTCGCGGTGCCCGCCGGCGCGTTGGCCGGCCGATACGGCGTGTGGCGCTACGCCATGCTCACCCGACTCGGCCGCGCCCTCGGATACCTGTTGGTCGGCATGGTCACATCGTTCTGGGCGCTGTTCGCGCTGCACGCAGTCATCGGCGCGCTCCGCGCCGGCGGCAACGGTCTCAACCAGAGCATCACAGCCGTCGTCGTCGGTCGTGAGCGGCGAAGCGAGACCTTGGCGATGCTCCGGTCGGTCCGCAACATCGGGTTTCTGGCGGCTGGAGGCCTGGGTGCCGTATTGCTGGCGGCGCACCGGCCAGTGCTGCTCAGCGTCGCGATCATCGCCAACGGCCTGTCGTTTCTGGCGAGCGCGGGCATGCTGGCCGGATTGCGCCGCTCACACGAGGTCGGCTCGCCCGACCGGGTGCTCGACTTCTCGGTCCTGAAGGACCTGCGATACCTCGTACTCATCCTGGCCGCCGCGATGTTCGCCAGCAGCGTCCGGGTCCTCGACGTGGCACTCCCGCTGTTCGTGCTCAATTACGGCCTTCCCAGCGCCCTCGTGGCCATCGTGGTGCTCATCAACACTCTCTTGGTCGTCGTGCTGCAGTACCGGTTCTCCCGACGGGTGGTCAGCGTGGCCACCGCGCGAGACAACCTCCGGTACAGCGCGGTGTGCCTGGCCGGTATGGCGATACTGTTCGCGCTGGCCCCTTGGGGATCTCCGTGGCTCGGCTCCACCCTCGTTCTCGGCGCGGGCCTGCTGCTCACCGTCGGCGAGATGACCGAATCCCCCGCGTGGTGGACACTGTCCTTCGACCTTGCGCCGGAGGGCCGCTCCCACCAGTACCTAGCGGCGTTCGACCTGAACTACGCCCTGCTGAACATTGTCGGTCCGCCGCTCGCGGTGGTGATGGTCAACCATGGCTGGCGCGGCTGGACGGCGTATGTCGGGGCCCTCGCCTTGGC
The DNA here is from genome assembly GCF_055586005.1 of Micromonospora sp. NPDC051924. Classification (NCBI taxonomy): domain Bacteria; kingdom Bacillati; phylum Actinomycetota; class Actinomycetes; order Micromonosporales; family Micromonosporaceae; genus Micromonospora; species Micromonospora sp. NPDC051924. The sequence continues at coordinate 394 of NZ_JBVJJA010000040.1, read as the reverse complement.
TCTGGGCTTAGCGTTGGCGGTAACCAGGGGGCGCAAGGTTGACACCGCGTCGCTGGTCGCGGCGAAAGCAACATCGTGAGGTGAGCCCATCCGAACGGGGCCGGAACGCCGTCGGATGACTGCGGCGCTTAAGGACCAATGCCGCGACTGGGTGCTCGATCAGGTTTAAAGCAACGAGAGTAGGTCATCCGACGGAGCCTGCAGATCCATCGTCGTCATGAATGACAAACTGCAGCTAGTGTCCTGAGTCGTTGGAAGCTTTATTGATCCGGGTGCAGTAGTTGGCGAGGTTGTCGAGAATCTGGTCGGCGGTTTTGGTCCAGACAAAGGGTTTGGGGTTGTCGTTCCATGCCGCGATCCAGGCGTTGACGTCGTCTTCGAGGGCTTTGACGCT